>NZ_JBBCAT010000001.1:0-323905 GCF_037203705.1 Prosthecomicrobium sp. N25 | reverse complement strand
GGCGGTGCCGATCCTGGCGACCTCCTGGAACACGCCCCTGACGCTCGTCGCCATGCTGGTGCTGGGCGTGATCGGCGGCATGGTGTGGGGCGCGATCCCGGCGCTGCTCAAGACGAAGACGGGCGCCAACGAGATCCTGACGAGCCTGATGCTCGTCTACGTGGCGGGCCTGCTGCTCGACTGGCTGGTGCGCGGGCCCTGGCGGGACCCGAAGGGCTACAACTTCCCCAAGTCGGTCAGCTTCGAGGACTGGCAGACCATGCCGCTGCTCGGCGAGGGGCGGGTCAACATCGGCGCGCTGGTGGCGCTCGCGGCCGCCCTGATCCTGTGGGTGGTGATGAGCCGCACGCTCAAGGGCTTCGAGGTCCGCGTGCTCGGCCAGGCGCCGCGGGCGGGCCGCTTCGCCGGCTTCTCGTCGGACCGGATGGTGCTCTTCGCCTTCCTGCTCTCCGGCGGGCTCGCGGGGCTCGCCGGCATCATGGAGCTCGCCGGCACGGTCGGGCAGCTGCAGCCCGGCATCTCGCCGGGCTACGGGTTCACGGCGATCATCGTGGCGTTCCTCGGCCGGCTCAACCCGATCGGGGTGGTGTTCGCCGGGCTGGTGCTGGCGGTCAGCTACCTGGGCGGCGAGGCGGCGCAGGTGGGGCTCGGGATCTCGGACAAGACCGCGCGGGTGTTCCAGGGGATCCTGCTCTTCTACATCCTGGCCTGCGACACCCTGATCCTCTACCGCATCCGGATCGTCGGGCGCTCGCCCGCGGAGGGCCGCGCGCATGCTTGAGGCGACCATCCTGACCATCATCACGGCCGCGACGCCGCTCCTCTTCGCGGCGATCGGCGAACTGGTGACCGAGCGCTCCGGGGTGCTGAACCTCGGGGTGGAGGGCATGATGGTGATGGGGGCGGTCGCCGGCTTCGGCACGGCGTTGACGACCGGGTCGCCGCTCCTCGGCATCCTCGCGGCGGCGCTCGCCGGAATGGGGCTGGCGCTCGTCTTCGCCTTCCTGACCCAGACGCTGGTGACCAACCAGGTGGCGAGCGGGCTGGCGCTGACGCTCTTCGGCATCGGGGTCTCGGGGCTCGTCGGCGAGCGCTTCGTCGGCCAGCCGGGCGTCAGGCTCGAGAAGCTCTCGATCCCGGGGCTGACGGACCTGCCGGTCGTCGGCAAGATCCTGTTCGGGCAGGACCTGCTCGTCTATCTCTCGGTCGCCCTCGTGCTGGCGGTCGGCCACGTGCTGTTCCGCACCCGGACGGGGCTCGTCATCCGGGCGGTCGGCGACAACCACGGCTCCGCGCATGCGCTCGGCTACCGGGTCACGGCGGTCAGGACGGGCGCCATCCTGTTCGGCGGTGCCTGCTCGGGGCTCGGCGGGGGCTACCTGTCGCTCGCCTACACGCCGCAATGGGTGGAGAACATGACGGCCGGGCGCGGCTGGATCGCGCTGGCGCTGGTGGTCTTCTCGTCCTGGCTGCCGCTGCGCGCCATGGTGGGCGCCTACCTGTTCGCCACCGTCACCATCCTGGGCTTCGCGGCGCAGGGCTTCGGGCTCGGCGTGCCGGCCCAGTTCCTGTCGTCCCTGCCCTACCTCGTCACCATCGTCGCCCTCGTGATCATCTCGAAGAACCGGCTGGTCATGCGCGCCAACACGCCCGCCTGCCTCGGCCAGAGCTTCGTGCCGGATCGGTAGGGCACCGAAAACGGCCCCCGCGCCTGCGGTTCCGCGCGGAAAGGCCGAGCCAACGGATCAAGGGACCGCAGGCGTCACGGAGGTACCTCGATGAAGAAGTGGATTGCGGCGGCCGCCGCGCTCGGGATCGGCCTCGCGGCCGGCGCGGCGAGCGCGCAGGAGAAGCTCAAGGCGGCCTGGGTCTATGTCGGACCGGTCGGCGACTTCGGCTATTCCTACCAGCACGACCAGGGTCGCAAGGCGGTCGAGAAGGCCTTCGGCGACAAGGTCCAGACCAGCTTCGTGGAGAACGTGCCGGAAGGCCCGGACGCGGAGCGTGCCATCGAGCGCCTCGCGCGCGACGGCAACAAGATCATCTTCACCACGTCCTTCGGCTTCATGGACCCGACCATCAAGGTCGCCAAGAAGTACCCGAACATCTTCTTCGAGCATGCGACCGGCTACAAGCGCGAAAAGAACGTCTCGACCTACTCGGCGCGGTTCTACGAGGGTCGCTACGTCATCGGGCAGATCGCCGGCAAGATGACGAAGTCGAACACGATCGGCTATATCGTCTCGTTCCCCATCCCCGAGGTGGTGTCGGGCATCAACGCCTTCATGCTCGGCGCACAGTCGGTCAACCCGAACGTCAAGGTCAAGATCATCTGGGTGAATTCCTGGTATGATCCGGGCAAGGAAGCCGATGCCGCCAAGGTGCTGATCTCGCAGGGAGCCGATATCCTGACGCAGCACACGGACTCCACGGCGCCCCTGCAGGTCGCGCAGGAGAAGGGCATCCTCGGCTTCGGGCAGTCCTCCGACATGGCCAAGTTCGCCCCGAAGGCCCAGATCACCGCGATCACGGACGACTGGGACCCCTACTACATCCGGCGCGTCAAGGCCGTGATGGACAAGACCTGGAAGTCCGAGGACACCTGGGAGGGCATGAAGGAGGGCATGGTGGTCCTGCCGCCCATCCAGAACGTGCCGGACGACGTCAAGAAGATGGCCGACGAGACCGCCGCCAAGATCAAGGCGGGGACGCTCAAGCCCTTCGCGGGACCGATCTTCAAGCAGGACGGCAGCCAGGTGATCCCGGCCGGCAAGGAGCTCGACGACCCGGCGATCCTGGGCATGAACTGGTACGTCAAGGGCATCGACGACAAGCTGCCCCAGTAGGGGCCGCGGCCTCGCGAGTCCGGCGGCGGCGGGCCGCCGCCGGCGTCGCCCGACATGATCGCCCTGCCCCGGCGCCGGCGCGCCATCCCGACCGGCGCCGGCCTCTGCACGGAACTTGCAAGGGCCGAGCGGCCTCCCGGCCGCCGCCCTTTCGAACGGACCTTCCATGGAAGCCTTCGCCGCAGACTGGCTCAACCTCCTGATCCGCTGGTTCCACCTCGTCGTGGGCATCGGCTGGATCGGGGCCTCCTTCTACTTCATCGGCCTCGACGTCTCGCTGCGCAAGCGGGCCCAGATGAACGAGGGGGTCTATGGCACCGCCTGGGAGGTCCATGGCGGCGGCTTCTACCATGTCGAGAAGTACCTGGTCGCGCCGAAGCAGCTGCCCGAAGACCTGATCTGGTACAAATGGGAGGCCTATCTCACGTTCCTCAGCGGCTTCGCGCTCCTGGTGGTGCAATACTACTGGAACGCCAAGGCCTACCTGATCGACCCGAAGGTCCTGGCCCTGGCGCCGTGGCAGGCGATCCTGATCTCGATCGCCGGGCTGGCGGCTGGATGGGCCGGCTACGACGCGCTCTGCCGGTCGCGGCTGGGGCAGAACACGACGGTGCTCGCCGTGCTGGTCTTCCTGATGATCGTGGCGGCGGCGGTCCTCTTCGCGAAGGTCTTCTCCGGGCGCGGCGCGCTCATCCATGTCGGCGCCTTCGTGGGCACCATCATGGCCGCCAACGTGTTCATGATCATTATTCCGAACCAGCGGAAGATCGTCGCGTCGCTGCTCAAGGGCGAGGCGCCGGACCCGCGGCTCGGGGCGATCGGCAAGCAGCGGTCGGTGCACAACACCTACCTGACGCTGCCGGTGCTGCTCATGATGGTGTCAAACCACTATCCGATGCTGACCAATCACCCGCAGTCCTGGCTGCTGGTGGCGCTGGTGCTGGTCATCGGCGGCACGGTCCGCCATTTCTTCGTGCGGCACGAGGCGGGTGACCCGATCGCGAAGGTCGCCTGGGCGCCCGGCGTGGCGGCCGTCGGAATCGCGGCGGCGCTGGTCCTGACCGCGCCCCGGACCGACCCGGCGCTCGCCGGGATCCGGGCGAGCGACGCGGACGTGCTGCGCGTCACCGCGACCCACTGCACCGCCTGCCACGCGGCGAAGCCTCGCCACGAAGGCTTCGCGGAGCCGCCCAAGGGCGTCACGCTCGAGCACATCGACGACATCCGTCGCTATGCGCAGCTGATCGACCAGCAGGCGGTGAAATCCGACGCGATGCCGCTCGGCAACGAGACGGGCATCACCGACGACGAGCGCCGCCTGCTCGGCGCCTGGATCGCGAGGCAGTGACGATGCCGCGTCCGGGGGGACGGATCGTCGCGGATACGGGATATTCCGGAGGCGCCGGGAACGCGTGCCGCCTTGCGCAGCCGGTTCGAGGATGCGAGGTGAAGGGACTTGCGTCTGAGCGGGTCCGTCCCATGCTGTCTCTGGCCGAAGTCAACGCCCTGTCGATCGACGCCTTCGTGGCCCGGTTCGGCGACGTGGCCGAGAATTCCCCCTGGGTCGCCGAGGCGGCGGCGGCGATGCGGCCCTACCGGTCGCGCGACGCCATGGTGGCCGCCTTCGCGCAGGCCGTCCGCCGCGCGCCGCGGCACATGCAGGTCACGCTGATCCGCGCCCACCCCGACCTGGCAGGTCGGGCCGCCATGGCGGGCGAGATGGCCGAGGACTCCCGGCGCGAGCAGGCGGGTGCCGGGCTCGACCGGTTGAGCCCGGAGGAGTTCGAACGCTTCACGGCGCTCAACGGGCTCTATCGACGGACCTTCGGCTTCCCCTTCATCCTGGCCGTCAAGGGCGCCACCAAGGAGCAGATCCTGGAGGCCTTCGAGACCCGGGTCGGCAACACGCCCGAGGTCGAGTTCCAGACCGCGCTCGGCCAGATCGGCCGCATCTTCCGTTTCCGCATCGAGGACCGGGTCCTGCCCGGCTGAGCCCATGGCCGACATGCTCGCCATCCACGACCTGGGCGCCCGGGCGCTCGACCTGCTCGACCGGCTCGCCGCGGTGACGGACGAGCCCGGCCGCATCACGCGGCTCTACCTCTCGCCGGCGCACCGCCGGGCCGCCGACATGGTGGCCGGGTGGATGCGCGAGCGCGGGCTCGAGGTCAGCGAGGACGCGATCGGGACCCTGCGCGGCTTCCGCGCGCCCAGCGCCGCGGGGCCGCAGGCGAACCGCCGGCTCCTGATCGGCTCGCACATCGACACGGTGATCGACGCCGGCAAGTACGACGGCAACCTCGGGGTGGTCGCCGGCCTGCTCGTCGCCGAGGAGCTCGCGGCGCGCGGCATCGCGCTGCCCTTCGGGCTGGAGGTGCTCGCGTTCGGGGACGAGGAGGGCGTGCGGTTTCCGACCTCCCTGTCGTCCTCGGCCGCGGTTTCGGGCACCTACCGGGCGGAATGGCTGGAGATGGCGGATCGCGGCGGGGTGACGCTGGCGGACGCCATCCGGGCCTATGGCGGCGACCCGAAGCGGATCCGCGAGGCCGTGATCCCGCCCGGGTCGGTGATCGGCTATGTGGAGTTGCATATCGAGCAGGGGCCCGTGCTGGAGCACAAGGGCGAGCCGCTGGGTGTCGTGACCTCGATCGCCGGGCAGTCGCGGTTCCGCATCACGATCGGGGGCGAGGCCGGCCATGCCGGCACGGTGCCGATGCCGCTCCGGCGCGACGCCTTCGCGGCGCTGGTCGAACTCGCCGGTTTCATCGAGCGGGTCGGGCGGGAGGGGACCGGCGGCCTCGTCGCCACGATCGGGCGCGTGGACGTGCGGCCCGGCGCCGTCAACGTGATCCCCTCCGAGGTGGAGGCGACGCTCGACATCCGGGCGGGGGCCGACGCGCCGCGGCTGGCCGCCATCGAGCGCATCCGCTACGAGGCCGACCAGATCGCCAACCGGCGCGGGGTGAAGATCCGCTTCGAGCGCTTCGCCGACACCCCCACCTGCCCGATGGACGAGAGCCTGCAGGAGGGGCTGGCGCGGGCGGTCGCCTCGCTCGGCGAGAACACGCGGCGGCTTCCCTCGGGGGCCGGGCACGACGCCATGGCGATGGCGCGGGCCTTCCCGTCCGCCATGCTGTTCGTCCGCTCGCGGGGCGGCATCAGCCACAACCCGGCCGAGTTCACGAGCGTCGCGGACCTGGGGCTCGCGGTCGAGGCGATGGTCCGCTTCGTGGCGGACCTGGCCGCCCGGCATGCGGCCTGAAGGAGCGCGAACCGCCATGAAGCTCATGACCGGCCGCGTCCTCGACTTCACGGGCGACCCCGCGCTCGAGGGCGACGGGGCGGTGCGCTACGCGGAGCACGGGGGCGTGCTGATCGGCGACGACGGGCGGATCGCGTGGAGCGGGCCGATGGGCGAGCTGCCCCCGTCCGCCGCCGGGGTGGCGCGGGAGGACTGGGGCGAGGCGATCCTGACGGCCGGCTTCGTCGACGCACATATCCATTTCCCGCAGTACCGGATGCTGGCGGCGCCGGGGCGCGACCTGCTCGACTGGCTCGCGCGCTTCACCTTCCCGGAGGAGGCCCGCTTCGCCGAGCAGGCTCACGCCGAAGTGGCCGCCGGGATCTTCCTCGACCGGCTCCTGGCGCACGGGACCACCGCGGCGCTGGTCTTCTCCTCGGTGCACAAGGTCGCGGCCGAGGCGCTCTTCGCCGCCGCGGAGGCGCGCGGGATGGCGCTGGCGACCGGCAAGACCATGATGGACCGCAACGCGCCCGCCGCCGTCACGGACGATCCGGAGACGGGCGGGCTCGACAGCGAGGCGCTGATCGGGCACTGGCACAAGCGGGGGCGGCTCGTCTACGCGATCTCGCCGCGCTTCGCCATCACGTCGAGCGAGGCGCAGCTGGCGGTGTCGGGCGCGCTCCTGAAGGCCCACCCGGACTGCCTGATGCAGACGCATCTCTCCGAGAGCCGGCGCGAGATCGAGACGGTGGCGGCGCTCTTCCCGAACGACCGGGACTACACGGCCGTCTACGAGCGGCACGGGCTCCTCGGCCCGACCTCGCTCTTCGCGCATGGGATCCACCTCTCCGACGACGAGTGCCGGCGCCTGTCGGAGAGCGGCTCGGCGGTGGTGCACTGCCCGACCTCCAACACCTTCCTGGGCTCGGGCCTGTTCGACCTCGCGCATGTGGGGGCGCCGCACCGGCCGGTCGGCTTCGGGCTCGCCACCGACGTCGGCGGCGGCACCAGCTACTCCATGCTCGCCACCATGGGGGAGGCCCACAAGGTCGCCATGCTGGCGGGCCGGCGGCTCCCGGCCACCCGCTCCTTCTACCTCGCCACCCTCGGCAACGCCCGGCTGATGCATCTCGGGGCCGAGATCGGCAGTCTCGACGCGGGCAAATGGGCGGACCTCACGATCCTCGACCCGCGCGCGACGCCGCTGCTTGCGGCCCGCGACGACCTGTCGGAGAGCCTCGAGGACCGGCTCTTCGCCCTGGCGGTGCTCGGCGACGACCGGGCCGTGGCGGCGACCTACGTGGCCGGGCGGGAGGTCTACCGGAAGGCGTGAGGGCGGGACCGGGCCGGGCTGACGTGGCGCCGGGCCTCCCTGTTTGTCTTTGCCGGGTAGTCCTGACGCTCGGCGGCGCTCTGCATTAGGCTCGACACAGGGGACGATTCTGAAATCGTGTTGTGAATGTGGTTGACTGAGGAATCAGTTGAGGTTCCAATACGCATAGCACGGTACATATCGAGCTGACTGGATTCATCGTATCGAAAGGGGCCCCTAATGATATATACCTAATTATATCAATACTTTTCTATTCGATGACTAGCGGTTTGCACCGGCAGAGGAGTTACGGGTGCCCTATACAGCCACGACGATCTCGAACGTCGTTGAGAAAATCAACCGCAGCTATTTCTTACCTGCCATTCAGAGGCCATTTGTTTGGGATCCCGAACAGGTTGTTGCGCTATTTGATTCCCTCCTGAAGGGATATCCAATCAGCTCATTCTTATTTTGGGACATCGCACGTGAGAACCGGCAGAATTGGCAGATCTACCGGTTTGCGGAGAACTTTCGATTCGGAGAGATACACAACGAAATTGCGGAGACCGATGGCAGAGACGTTACGCTTGTCTTGGACGGCCAACAGAGACTTACTTCCCTCCTGATAGGGCTACGCGGCTCATTCACCGTCAAGTCGAAGTGGAAGCGATGGGAAAACCCCGACGCGTGGCAAAGGAAGCGTTTGTACCTTGACCTGCTCATCGACCCTTCCGTGCCGATTGCAAGCGGTGAGGACGACATCGAAGGTCGGTACGGCCTGCAACTCCTCGAAAAGGCTCCCCGATCTAACGCTAACAGTGTTTGGATCAAGGTTGGCGATATCCTTGACTATCCAGGCGAGGAAGCGTTCGACCGATACAAGGACACATTGCTCGATAGCATATCGGATCGGCTCACTCGGTCCGATGAGAGGACGATGACTCGGAACATTGACCGACTCTATCGAATGGTTTGGAAAGATGAGATTATTTGCTATTACACGGAAAAGGACCAAGATTACGATCGGGTATTAGGGATCTTTGTTCGCGCAAACGATGGCGGAACCAAACTAAGCAAGTCCGATCTTATGCTTTCAGTAATTACGTCGAAATGGTCCGATATTTCGGCTCGAGATGAAATATACGGCCTTGTAGAGACAATTAATGGCGGACTTGAACGCAAGAACGACGTGAGTAAAGACTTTATTATGAAATCCTGCCTTTTGCTGAATGACCTTGATCACGTTTACAAGATTGCAAACTTCCACAACAAGAACCTGGACATCATGCGGGCGAGCTGGAGGTCGGTTAAGCGAACTCTCATCCGAACGTTCACCCTTATCAATCGGCTTGGCATCGACCGAGAGAACCTGACCAGTTTGAATGCCCTTATGCCGATAGCCTATTTTCTTCACAAGTCTGAGCGAGACTTGACTGAACGGGAGACGCCCGAAAACATTCGCGATATAGCTAGGATTCGGCGCTGGCTGATATCCGCCCTCCTCAATCGCGTATTTGGCGGACAATCCGACAGCACTCTAGGCGTCGCTCGCAGCACTATTGCTAGTTCCCTAACGACTAATCCGTCATTTCCGTTAGGTGAACTCAATAATAGCTTGACACGTCATCTGAAACGACAGGCAGGCTTGACCGGAGAGACTATTGATGCGATTTTTCAGTTCCGCTATGGTCAAAAACTAGTGTTTTTAGTGCTTTCTCTTCTGTATGACGATAGGAATTGGGGCAGCGTACCTCACCATGTCGATCACATTTTTCCTGCCTCGACTGTCAATCGGCGAGCTTTGATGGGGCAAAACATCCCTTTTTCGGTAGTTGAAAGGGTGATGGCCAACGTTGACAGGATTGGAAATCTCCAACTTCTCACTGCGGGTGACAACATATCTAAGAGCAACGAAAGCTTTGATAAGTGGATTAGGACACGTGATCAGAGCTTCATGATCAGACATCTGATACCGACTGACCAAGATCTGTGGTCGCCGACGATGCTGCCGGAATTCGTCAGGCAGCGAGAACTTCTGATCCGTAGTCGGATTGAGAGCTTGAACAACGATTCCATAGCAGCGGAATGAGGCCAGGAGGAATACACAGCGTCATGGACACCTTTCAAGACAAGCTTACTCGTATCGCGGCTGAGCGAGACCGGTTAGCCAGGGGGGAAGCCTCGATGCGCGAGGACGCGCTAGCCGAGCTTGAACGCATCAATGCAGAAATTGAAAGCCTGGAACAGAAGAAGGAAAGTTTAGAAGCACTTCTTGGATTGGAGGATAGTAGCACTAGAGCGGGCCGCGGCCAGATCGTCCAGCTGTGCTTGAGGGCACTTTCCAGCGCCTCCGAGGGCATGACCTCAGCCGAAGTAAGGGATTGGATAGAAGCCGATGCGCCTGGCACACGACTTCAGTCAGTTCCGTCAACACTGAGTCGTCTGATCAACCAAGGCAGGCTTCGCCGGGATGAGGCGGGGCGATACTTTGTGGTTTGACGGGTTATATCCCGAAGTCTGACAAGCCCGGGCAAGACACAGGGCAGACTGTCCATATCGCAAGGGCGTCCTCAGAGATGCTCCGGCCCGAAGCTGACGGGCAGGAGGTCGTCGAGGGTCAGGGTGCGGACGGTGCCGTCGGGCTCGCGCAGGTGGACGCGGGCGGTGAGGCCGCCGAACTCGCGGATGCGCTGGCGGCAGCCGCCGCAGGGCGGACAGAGGATCTCGGCGCCATGCTCCGGGCCGCCGACGACCGCGATCTCGGCGATCTGGTCGGCGCCGGCCAGGACCATGGCGGCGAGCGCGCCGGCCTCCGCGCAGGTGCCGATCGGATAGGCGGCGTTCTCGACGTTGCAGCCGGCGTGGATGCGGCCGTCCGGGTCGCGGATCGCGGCGCCGACCTGGAACCGGGAATAGGGCGCGTAGGCCCTGCGGCGGGCGGCCTCTGCGGCCGCGAAGAGGTCGTCGAGGGCGCTCATGCCTAGCGGTCCTTCGTGTAGGGCACGCCCGAGGCTTTCGGGGGGATGGCCCTGCCGATGAAGCCCGCCAGCAGGACGACGGTCAAGACATAGGGCAGCGCCTGGAAGACCTGCACGGGAACCTGCCCGACGACCGGCAGCGGGGTGCCCTGCAGGCGGATCGCGACCGCGTCGAGGAAGCCGAAGAGCAGGCAGGTCAGCATGGCGGGGACCGGCTTCCACTTGGCGAAGACCAGGGCCGCGAGGGCGATGAAGCCCTTGCCGGCGGTCATGTCGCGGATGAAGCCGGCCGACTGGGCGACCGCCAGGTAGGCGCCCCCGAAGCCGCACAGGACTCCGGCGATGACGACCGCCGCATAGCGCAGCCGCGCGACGGAGATGCCGGCCGTGTCGACGGCGTGCGGGTTTTCGCCCACGGCCCGCAGGCGCAGGCCGAAGCGGGTGCGGTCGAGCACGTACCAGGTCAGCGGCACGGCCAGGAAGGCGAGATAGACGAGCACGTTGTGGCCGGAGATCACCTCCGCGTAAAAGTTGCCCCAGCCCGAATGCTGCTGGGCCGTCTCCGCGCCCGGCAGCACGATGGGCCGGAAGCGGGCCTCGTTGGTGAGCTGGGGGGTGCGCCCGCCCTCGCCGAACCAGGCCTGGCCGAGCAGGACCGTCAGTCCCGCGGCCAGGAAGTTGATGGCGACGCCGGAGACGATCTGGTTGCCCCGGTGGGTGATCGACGCGAAGCCGTGCACGAGCCCGAGCGAGACGGAGACCGCCACCGCGGCGGCGAGCGCGAGCCACTCCTCCCCGGTCAGAAACGCGACGGCGCCGGCCGCGAA
Source organism: Prosthecomicrobium sp. N25 (assembly GCF_037203705.1). NCBI lineage: Bacteria > Pseudomonadati > Pseudomonadota > Alphaproteobacteria > Hyphomicrobiales > Kaistiaceae > Prosthecomicrobium > Prosthecomicrobium sp. N25. The sequence goes on along the minus strand of NZ_JBBCAT010000001.1, from coordinate 312,698 downwards.
GGCGGCGCCGAGCATCTTGCCCTCCAGGCCGATGTCGACGATTCCCGAGCGCTCGGACCAGAGGCCGGCCAGGCAGGCGAAGAGCAGCGGGATCGACAGCCGCACCGCGGAGCCGAGGACCGGCACGATGGCGTCGAGGCTCTCCATCCGCGTGACCCTCAGCTTTCGGCCGCCGCCGCGGCGGCGGCGCGCGGGGCGAACAGGCGTTCGAGCGCGGGGCGGACCATGCGTTCCAGCGCGCCGGCGAAGAGGATGACCAGGCCCTGGATCACCACCACCATGTCGCGGGTGATCTTCGGCTTCTCGAAGGCGAGTTCCGCGCCGCCCTGGTAGAGGACGCCGAACAGGAAGGCGGCGAGCGCGATCCCGGCCGGGTGCGCCCGCCCCATCAGCGCCACCGCGATGCCGACGAAGCCGGCGCCTGCGGTGAATTCGAGCAGCAGGCGGTGCTGGACGCCCATCACCTCGTTGACGGCCAGGAGGCCCGCGAGCGCGCCGGAGACCAGCATGGCGACGATGACGATGCGGCCCGGGTCGATGCCGGCATAGACGGCCGCGGTCGGGTTGATGCCGACGGCGCGCATCTCGTAGCCGAGCCGGGTGCGCCAGATCATGACCCAGACCAGGACCAAAGCCATGATGGCGATGAGGAACGTCGGGTTGAGCGGCGAGGCGCCGATGTCGATGCCGAGCGGCTTCAGCATGTCGCGCATCAGCGGCAGCCGGGTCGCCTCCGCGATGGTCCGCGTCTCGGGCGACATGGCGCCCGGCTTTCCGATCACGTTGACGAGGAGGTAGACCATCAGCACGGAGGCGATGAAGTTGAACATGATCGTCGTGATGACGACGTGGCTGCCGCGCCGCGCCTGCGCCCAGCCGGGCACGAAGGCCCAGGCGGCGCCGAAGAGGAGCGAGGCCGCGAAGGCGAAGGGGAAGACGAGCCACCAGGGGGCGCCGTCGAAGGCGAGGCAGACAAGCGCAACGCCGATGCCGGCGACCATCGCCTGGCCCTCGGCACCGATGTTGAAGAGCCCCGCCCGGAAGGCGACCGCGACCGACAGGCCGGTGAAGACGAAGTTGGTCGTGTAGTAGAGGGTGAAGCCGATCCCCTCGGCATAGCCGAGCGCGCCGGCGAGCATGATGCGGACCGCCTCGACCGGGTTCTCGCCGATGGCGAGGACCACAAGGCCCGACACCAGGAACGCGGCCGTGACGTTGATCGCCGGCAGGAGCCCGTAGTCGACCCACCGGGGCAGCTCGCCGGGGCGCGCACTCATGCGGCGACCCCGGCCATCATGAGCCCGATCTCGGCCTCGCTCGTCTCCGGCCGGCACTCCCCGACGACCCGGCCGCCGCACATGCACAGCACCCGGTCGGAGAGGCTGCGGATCTCGTCGAGCTCGGCGGAGACGAGCAGGATCGCCTTGCCGCGGTCGCGCAGTTCGATGAGCCGGCGGTGGATGAACTCGATGGCGCCGATGTCGACCCCGCGGGTCGGCTGACCGACGAGCAGCACGGCGGGGTCGCGCTCGATCTCGCGGCCGACCACGATCTTCTGCTGGTTGCCGCCGGAGAAGAGGGCCGTGCGCAGCCCCGGGTTCGGCGGGCGGACGTCGTAGTCCCGGACGAGACGGCGGGCGACGTCGAGGATCGCGGCCGGGTCGAAGAGGATGCCGGCGGCGTAGTGCGGGTCGTCCTGGTAGCCCAGGATGGCGTTCTCGCGCGCCTCGAAGGGAAGGACCAGGCCCATGCGGTGCCGGTCCTCGGGGATGTGGGCGAGGCCGCGTTCGCGGATCGCGGCGGGATCGAGCCCGGTCGCGTCCGCGTCGGCGATGCGGATGCGGCCCGCGGACGGACGGCGGATGCCGGCGATCGCCTCCAGGAGTTCGGACTGGCCGTTGCCGGCCACCCCGGCGATGCCCAGGATCTCGCCGGCGCGGACCTGGAGCGAGACGTCGTCGACCAGGAGCGTCCCCCGCGGGGACTTCACGGTGACGTTGTCGAGCGCGAGCAGGACGCGGCCGGGGACCGACGCCCCCTTGGAGACCCGCAGGAGGACGCGCCGGCCCACCATGGCTTCGGCGAGCTTCTCCATGGTGGTCTCGGCGGTCGGCCAGGTGGCGACCATCTCGCCGCGGCGCATGACCGAGACGGCGTCCGTCACGGCCATGATCTCCCGGAGCTTGTGGGTGATGATGACGACCGTCTTCCCCTCGGCCTTGAGCTGCCCGAGGATGCGGAAAAGGTGGTCGGCCTCGGCGGGGGTCAGCACCGCGGTCGGCTCGTCGAGGATGAGGGTCTCGGCGCCGCGGAAGAGCGCCTTCAGGATCTCGACGCGCTGCTGCTCGCCGACCGAGAGGTCGCCGCAGAGACGGTCGGGGTCGACGGTCAGGCCGTAGTCGCGGGCGAGCCGCGCGATAAGCGACCGGGCGCGCGCCTCGGCCTTGGCGAGGAAGGGCGAGCCCTCCGCCCCAAGGATCACGTTCTCCAGCACCGTCAGGGTCTCGACCAGCATGAATTGCTGGTGGACCATGCCGATCCCGACCGCGATGGCGTCGGCGCTCGACCGGATGGCGACCTCGCGGCCGTCGACCAGAATGCGGCCGCGGTCGGCGTGGTAGAAGCCGTACAGGATCGACATGAGGGTCGACTTGCCGGCGCCGTTCTCGCCCACGATGCCGTGGATGGTGCCCTTGGCCACCGACAGGTGGATGTCGCGGTTGGCGTGGACGGCGCCGAAGCGCTTGTCGATGCCGACGAGTTCGATCGCCGGCGGCTTCGGCACGGCGGCGAGCGGCGGCGGGGCGGACCGGGACGGGGGCATGGGCGGGCGGGGGTCCTCCGGTCGGCGCAGGCGTCAGATCTCGACGACGAGGCCGTCGCGGGCGGTCTCTTCGGCGATCTCGTCCAGGTGGTCGAGCATGTCGGCGCTCATGTGGGTGAGGAGCACGCGCCGGGCCGCGATGGCGGGCAGGTGCTGCTTCAAGGTCTCGTAGTCCAGGTGGACCTTGATCTTGCGGGAGCGCACGTAGCACTCGCAGACGAAGAGGTCGGCGCCCCTGGCGAGCGGGACGAGGGTCTCGGTCCAGGCGGTGTCGCCCGAATAGGCGAAGACCTTGCCGCCGGTTTCGATGCGGTAGCCGTAGCAATGGGAGAGGTGCGGGTCGTGCTGGACCTTGCGGGCCGTCACCTGCGCGCCCGCCACCGCGGCGGTCTCGTCGGGGGCGATCTCCTGGTAGAGGACCTCGAATTCGCGCGGCACCGTGGAGAAGCCCGGATAGCTCGCCTCCAGCAGCCTGTCGCAGGCTTCGCGGACCCCGGGCGGGCCGGCCACCAGGAGGGGGGCCCGGCGAAGCGAGACGAACTGGGCGTCGAGGAAGTAGTAGGGCAGGCCGCCGAAGTGGTCGCCGTGGAAGTGGGTGATCAGGATCGCCGAGATGGCATTCAGGTCCAGGCCCGTCTGCTTCAGGGCGTAGAAGGCGCTGGCGCCGCAGTCGACCAGCATGTTGGTCCCGCCCGCCGTGAGGTGGAAGCAGGTGTTGAAGCGGCCGCCCGTCCCGAAGGCGTCCCCGGTGCCGACGAAGTGGATACGCATGGACCCTCGATTCCGGTCGCCTCGGGGCACCGCGGACGCCGCCCGGGCCTCAGGGGCGGGACGACCCGGCGGGGCCGTCCCGGCGCTCAGCCGTCAGAGCGGGCACTTGTTGTCGGACATGTAGTCGTGGACCTTCACGGTCCCGGCCACGATGTCCTTGGCCGCCTTGTCGGCGGCAGCCTTCATCTCGGCGGTGACCAGCTTGGCGTTGTTGTCGTCGAGGGCGTAGCCGATGCCCCCCTCGGCGAGGCCGAGCACCTTGAGGCCGGCCGTGAACTTGCCGTCCTTGGCGTCCTTCAGGGCGTCGTAGACGGCGACGTCGACGCGCTTCAGCATCGAGGTCAGGACCTTGCCGGGATGCAGGCCGTTCTGGTTGGAATCGACGCCGATGCCGAGCTTGCCTGCGTCCGCGACGGCCTGCAGGACGCCGATGCCGGTGCCGCCGGCGGCGTGGTAGACGACGTCGGCGCCGCGGTCGATCTGGGACTTGGCGAGTTCGCCGCCCTTGACCGGGTCGTTCCAGGCGGCACCGGTCGTGCCGGTCATGTTCTGGAACACCTCGGCCTTGCCGTTGGCGGCCTTCACGCCCTGAACGTAGCCGCAGGCGAACTTGCGGATGAGCGGGATGTCCATGCCGCCGACGAAGCCGACCTTGCCGGACTTGGACGCCATGGCGGCCATCACGCCGACCAGGTAGGAGCCCTCGTGCTCCTTGAACACGATCGAGCGGACGTTCGGCAGGTCGACCACCATGTCGACGATGGCGAACTTGATGTCCGGGAATTCCTTGGCGACCTTCTCGACGGCCTGCGCCTGGCTGAAGCCGATGGCGACGATCGGGCTCTGGCCGCGGCGGGCGAAGTTGCGCAGGGCCTGCTCGCGCTGGGCGTCGTTTTGGATCTCGAAGTCGCGGTACTCGGTGCCGCTGTCCTTCTTGAACTTTTCGGCGCCCGCATAGGCCGCCTCGTTGAAGGACTTGTCGAATTTTCCGCCGAGGTCGTACAGGACGGCGGGCTGGGACTGCGCGAAGGCGGGACCGGCCAGCAGGACCATGCCGGCCAGCGCGCCCAGAGTGCCTTTCTTCAACATATTCAACTCCCTCACAGTTCAGCCGTGGTCTGGCCTTGCTGACCTCTCGTGACTGTCGCCGAGATTGACACGACGGACGCGGGCTTGCCCAGCCCCCTCGTGTCGAGACGTCGCACCCGAGGAACCAGGGAACCCCGGCCGGCCTGCCCGCATTGTGAGCGTTAAGACATGTTGCACGAATAACACTCAAGCTTCATCGAGGCGACATGTGACGGATTGGCGCCTTGTGCAAAAACAAGGCATGCGGAAACCTTGGGCACTCAACGATGTGAGTCGTTCTGGAACGGCAAGCGGCCCTGAGCCGCCCGTCCAACGAACGGCTCGAGCGGCGGCACGGCCTACGCAGGATGCGGACGGCCGGGCAGCCGGGGAGAGAGACGGCCGGGAGCCCTCGACAGCCTGATGGAGGCTTGCCGTGCATGCTCTTCTCTCCCGTCCCCTCGACGCCCTCCTGGCGACCCTCGCGCTCCTAGCCCTCTTCATCCCGACCGGCGCCGACGCCCAGGCCCGGGGCTTCGCCAACGTGGCCCCGACCAATGTCGACGTCGCGCTGGTCCTTGCCGTCGACGCCTCCCAGAGCATGGACAAGGAGGAACAGACGCTGCAGCGCGACGGCTACGTCGGCGCGCTCACCTCCGAGGAGGTGCTGACCGCCATTTCGTACGGCCGCCACCGGCGCATCGCGGTGGCCTATTTCGAGTGGGGCAGCCTGGACCAGCAGGTGCTGGTCGCGCCCTGGACGATCATCGACGGGCCGGACGCCGCCAAGGCCTTCGCGGCCAGGATCGGCTCGGCGCCGCTCAACAACCTGCAGCGGACCTCGATCAGCGCCGCCATGACGTATGCGGGCGAGCTGTTCACCCGCTCGGGCGTCAACGCCACCCGCAAGGTGGTCGACATCTCCGGGGACGGGCCCAACAACCAGGGCGTGGTCGTCTCGGAGGCGCGCGACGCGCTCGTCTCCCAGGGCGTGACGATCAACGGGCTGCCGATCGTCATCAAGGAGACCAATCTCGACTGGAACCCGATCCCGCAGCTCGACCGCTACTACGAGGACTGCGTGATCGGCGGCGAGGGCTCCTTCGCGATTCCCGTCAAGGGCATGGCGAACTTCGGCACGGCGCTGAAGATGAAGCTCGTGCTCGAGATCGCCGGCCTGACGCTCGACCTCCCCCGGGTGATCCCGGCCGCCGCGACGACCACCAACTGCCGCTACTACGAGTGAGCTTCACGGACGCGCGAGCCGACGCGGGGCCGCTTCCCTGATCCGCCGGTTCCGTGCACACTCCGCCCGGGTCCGGGGTCGTCCGGACCGGTGACGCGGAGGCTTCCCCGTGACGATCCTCGGTCCCGGCAGGGCGCGTGCCATCTCGCTTTTCGATCGGGCACGGACCTGCCTCGCCGGTGCGGTCGCGGTCCTGCTCCCGCTCCTCCTTCCCGGACCCGGCGGCACGGCCAGAGCCGAGGACAGGGTGGACGTGGAGCTGGTGCTGGCGGTCGACATCTCCTACTCGATGGACGAGGACGAGCTGAGGCTCCAGCGGAACGGCTACGCGGAGGCGATCACCTCGGCGGAGGCGATGAACGCGATCCAACGCGGGCCGACCCGGCGGATCGCCGTCTCGTATGTGGAATGGGCCGGCGCCGCCGAGCAGAAGCTGGTGATGGACTGGACCATCATCGACGGGCCCGAGTCCGCCCGGGACTTCGCCGAGAAGCTCCTGCAGCAGCCCTACCGGCGCGCCTACCGGACCTCCATCTCGGGCGCCATGCTGTTCTCGGCGCCGCTCTTCGACCGCAACCCCTACCGGGGCCTGCGGCAGGTGATCGACATCTCGGGCGACGGGGCGAACAACCAAGGCATCCCGGTCGAGGACGCCCGCGAGGACGTGCTGAAGCGGGGCATCGTCATCAACGGGCTGCCGATCCTGATCAAGCGGCCGGGCAGCATGGACATGGCCAACCTCGACCAGTACTACGAAGAGTGCGTGATCGGCGGCGAGGGCTCCTTCATGGTGCCGATCAAGTCGCGCGAGCAGTTCGCCGCCGCGATCCGCATGAAGCTCATCATGGAGATCGCCGGGAACTACGAGGAGCGTCCGCGCGTCGTCCCCGCGGCCACCGCCCGCAATCCGCTCTGCATGGCGGGCGAGCGGCAGTGGCAGGAGCGGATGGACTGGATGCGGAACTAGGCCGCCGCCCGGGTCGGGCCGCGTGCCCCGGGGACCGGCCGGCCGCCCTCTCTAGGCAAGCCGACCGGCTTCGGTGTAACTGGTCCGGCCGGAGTCTCCTCGCGGCACGCCAAGGTCCGACATGAACGCCACGAACGACGCCGCGGCCTCGCTCTTTCCCGTCCTGATCGCCGACATCGGCGGCACCAACGCCCGCTTCGCGACCGTCGCCGACCCGCATGCGGAGCCGGAGTTCCTGCCGCCCCGGCGGACGGCGGCCTATGCGGACCCCATCCTGGCGATCGAGAGCCTCGGCCTCTCCGACGAGGCGCGGGCGCCGCGCAGCGCCATCATGGCCATCGCGGCGCCGGTCACCTCCGACGAGATCACGCTCACCAACTGCCCCTGGACGATCGCGCCGCGGCGCATGATCGCCCGGCTCGGCTTCCGGCGGGTGGCGCTCGTCAACGACTTCGAGGCGCAGGCCCTGGCGCTGCCGGCCCTGAAGCTGCCGGAGGAGGGCGCGGGCGACCTGCTCAGGATCGGCGGCGGCGAGCCGCGGCCGGATGCCGCCAAGGTGGTGATCGGACCCGGCACGGGGCTCGGCGTGGCGAGCCTCGTCCACGCCATGGGGCGCTGGGTGCCGGTGCCGGGCGAGGGCGGGCACGTCACCCTCGGGCCGGAGACCGAGCGGGAGATCGCGATCTGGCGGCACGTGGAGCGGATCGGCGGGCGGGTCACCGCGGAGGCGATCCTGTCGGGGTCCGGCATCCTGCGGCTCGCGCGGGCGGTGGCGGCGGCGGACGGGAAGGCCTGCCCGCACGCGGGGCCGGAGGCCGTGACGGCGGCGGCCGACGCCGGCGAGCCGATCGCGGTCGAGACGCTCCGCATCTTCGCGGCCTGCCTCGGGCGGCTGGCGGGCGACTTCGCCCTGTCGAGTCTGGCGCGCGGCGGCGTCTACATCGCGGGCGGGGTGGCGCCGAAGATCGAGCACTGGCTGACCGACGGCACGTTCCGGTCCGCCTTCGAGGACAAGGCGCCCCACCAGGAGCTAGTGTCGAACATCCCCACCTACCTGGTGAAGCACCCGCAGTCCGCGCTGGTCGGCCTCGCCGCGCTGGCGCGCAAGCCGCAGCGCTACGCCATCGAGCTCGAAGGCCGCGTCTGGACCGTGTGACCCGCCCCGGGTGCCCCCGCGGCGGGCACATGCCCGTGCCTTGGGCGCCCGCGGCCCGACGAGGCCGGGGACAGCCGGCGCGGGACGCTGGCCCATGCCTTGCTTAAACACATCGCGTCTGCTTCGCTGATCCGGCCGGGCCGGATCGCCTCCGGCGGACGGGAGAGGGCCGATGACCGGGTTCGTCGAACTGAAGGACGTCTGGCTCCGCTACGGCGGGGCGGACGGGACGCTGGCGCTGAAGAACGCCTCGATGTCCGTCCGCGAGGGCGAGTTCGTCGCGGTGGTCGGGCCGTCGGGCTGCGGCAAGTCCACGCTCATGAAGGCCGTGACCGGGCTCTGGCCGCCCTCCAAGGGCCGCGTCGAGGTCGCCGGCAAGGCCGTCTCCGGGCCGCTCGGGATCGTCGGGATGGCGTTCCAGAACTCCGTGCAGCTGCCCTGGCGGACGACGCTCGACAACATCATGCTGCCGCTCGAGATCGTCGAGCCGCATGCCTCCCGGCTCGGCTCGAACCGCGGCGACTACGTCGCCAAGGCGCGCGAGCTGATGGGCCTCGTCGGGCTGACCGGCTTCGAGAAGCGCTTCCCCTGGCAGCTGTCGGGCGGCATGCAGCAGCGCGCCTCGCTGTGCCGCGCGCTGATCCACGAGCCCAAGCTCCTGATGCTCGACGAGCCCTTCGGGGCGCTCGACATGTTCACCCGCGAGGAGCTCTGGGGGGTCCTGCAGGACCTCTGGATGACCAAGAAGCCGACCGTGATCCTGGTCACGCACGACCTGCGCGAGGCGGTCTACCTCGCGGACCGGATCTTCGTCATGAGCGCCCGGCCGGGCCGCATGATCGCCGAGTACAACGTCCCCTTCCCGCGGCCGCGGACGCTCGAGACGACCTACCTGCCCGACTTCACCGAGATCACCCACATGCTGCGCGGGCTCATCCAGGAAGCCCGCCAGGAAGCCGCCTGAGGAGGCCCGCATGTCGACCCTCGACACGTCCAAGGCCTCCGACGACGCGGACCGGCCGATCCGCCGCCCCTTCTATGCCGATCCCAAGACGATCGAGCGCGCCATGCCGTGGCTCGTGATCGTCGCCTTCATGGTGCTCTGGGAACTGGCGGTCGTCCTGTTCGCGATCAAGCCCTTCATCCTGCCCGCCCCCACGGTCGTGTTCCGCTCGATCGTCGAGTGGTGGCCGCAGATAATCGAGAACGCGCTGCAGACGCTCTTCACCACCACCGCCGGGTTCCTGATCGCCGTGGTGTTCGGCCTCGTCGGCGGCGTGCTGATCGGCTCGTCGACCCTCGTCTACAACGGCTTCTACCCGCTCCTCATCGGCTTCAACGCCATCCCGAAGATCGCCATCATCCCGATCCTGGTGCTCTGGTTCGGCATCGGCACGGTGCCGGCGATCATCACGGCGTTCCTGATCTCCTTCTTCCCGATCCTGGTCAACGTGGCGACCGGCATCGCGACGGTGGAGCCGGAGCTGAAGGACGTGCTCCGGGCGCTCGGCGCCTCCAACCGGCAGATCATCATGAAGGTCGGCCTGCCGCGTTCGATGCCCTACTTCTTCGCCTCCCTGAAGGTCGCCATCACGGTTGCGTTCGTGGGCTCGATCATGTCCGAGACGGTGGCGGCGAACCGGGGCATCGGCGCCCTGATGATGACGGCGTCGGCCCGCTTCGAGGTGCCGCTCGTGTTCGCCGGCCTGATCGTGACCGCCGTCATGGGCATCATGCTCTACATCATCGCGGAGCTGATCGAGCGGCGGGTGATCGGCTGGGCGACGCGCGGCATGGACGCGCCCGGCGGGCTCTGAGGGGCGCGAGGGCCGCCTGGGCCCTCGCGCCCCTCCGCTCAGGCCCGGAACGCGGCCGCGTGGTCGGCCGCATAGGCCTCGAGCGAGCGCGGCGGGCGGCCGGACAGGCGCTCGACGCCGTCGGTGACCCGGTCGGCCCAGCCCTCGCGCACCGGGTGGAAGATGGCGGCCAGGAAGGCCGCGTAGGCGGGGGAGACACCGGCGCCGGTAAGCATGGCCACGAAGGCCTCGTCGGTGGTCGCCCGGTAGGCGATCGTCCGGCCAGCGACGCGCGACAGGATCGCGGCGGCCTCGGTGTAGGTCAGCGACTTCGGGCCGGTCAGGTCGATCGCCCGGCCGTCGAAGCGGTCGGTCGTCAGCGCGCCCGCTATCGAGGCGGCGATGTCGCGCGTGTCGATGAAGGCCGTCCGGCCCTCACCGGCCGGCAGGGCGATGACCCCGGCCTTCACGCCCGCGCTCCAGAAGGTGTGGAAGTTGTCGGCGAACCAGGTCGGGCGGACGATGACGTGCCGGGCGCCCGAACGGATCAGCGCGAGCTCGACCTTGCGGTAAGGGATCTCGTCGGAGGCATCGACCCCCATGGCGGTCATCAGAACGATCTTGAGGCCGCGGGCGGCGGCCCGCTCGACCACGGGGCCGAGCGTCGCGAGGGGATCGACGGTGCCGGTCGGGGCGATCACGAAGACGCGGTCGGCGCCCTCGAAGGCGGCGTCCCAAGTCTCCGGGGCGGTCAGGTCGAAGCGGACGCCCTCGGCGCCGGCGACGGCGGCGCCGGTGCGCGAGGCGGCGCGAACGGCTTCGCCGCGGGCGACGAGGTCGGGGACGAGGTGGCTGCCGATGGTGCCGGTGGCGCCGAGGACGAGGATCTTGCCGGGCATGGGGGCGGCTCCTGAATCGGTTTCGTTTGGAAACCAGGTATCGATGTGATAGCGATAACCGAGAGCGATCGGCCTGTGAAGAAGGCACTTTCGGCTCAGGTGGTCACCCGCGGGAAACCGCTCCGGTCCGGAAGTCCGACATGATGTACGACGTCTTCCAGCGGGCTTGCCCGACCCGCTTGGTCCTCGACCGCATCGCAGACAAGTGGACGCTTCTGATTCTGCTCCGCCTGGAGGAGGAGCCCCGGCGCTTCAATGCGCTCCGGCGCGAAGTGGACGGCATCTCGCAGAAGGTGCTGTCCCAGACGCTGCGCGCCCTGGAGCGGGACGGGCTGGTGCAGCGCCGGGTCTACCCGACGGTTCCGGTTTCGGTCGAATACGCGATCACGCCGCTCGGCCGCACCCTCACCGGCACCGTGGACGCGATCCGCCGCTGGGCGCAGGACAACATCGAGAGCGTGCTTGCCGCGCAGAAGCGCTACGACGCCGGCGCGGTCGAAGATCCCCAAAACCCGCTCGCCCGGGCGGGCGCCCTCGAACGAGGCTAGACCCGCCGGCCGGACGAATCGAAGGCGTGGATCTCGCCGGCATCGGCCTCGACCGACACCACGGCGCCGACCGCGCAGTCGCGCCCGCGCGGCCATTCGACCGTGAGGAGGCCGGCGGCGCCGAGGTCGAGATGCGCGTAGGTGAGGCTGCCGAGGCGCTCCACGACCGCGATCTCTCCGGTGAACCAGGCCGCCTCGGAGGAGGACGGGGCGAGCGCCTCCGGGCGGATGCCCAGCGTCGCGATCGGGCGGCCGCCGGACGCGATCCCCCGTGCCGACCCGGCCGGGACCGCGACGCCGTCGCGCAGCGTGGCCGGCAGGGCGTTCATGGCGGGGCTGCCGATGAAGGTCCCGACGAAGAGCGTCGCCGGGCGGCGGTAGAGGTCGAGCGGCGCGCCGACCTGCTCGATGCGGCCCTGGTTCATGACGACGATGCGATCGGCGAGCGTCATCGCCTCGACCTGGTCGTGGGTGACGTAGACCGTGGTCGCCTTCATGCGGCGGTGCAGCCGGGCCATCTCGAGCCGCATCTCCACGCGCAGCGCCGCGTCCAGGTTGGAGAGGGGTTCGTCGAACAGGAAGGCCTGCGGGGCGCGCACGATGGCGCGGCCCATGGCGACCCGCTGGCGCTGGCCTCCCGACAGTTCCGCCGGGCGGCGGCCGGTCAGCGGCTCGATGCGTAGCGCGCGGGCGGCCGCGGCGACCCGCTCCGCGATCTCGGCGGCCGGCCGGTCGCGCATGGCGAGGCCGAAGCCCATGTTCTCCGCCACGGTCATGTGCGGGTAGAGGGCGTAGTCCTGGAACACCATGGCGATGTCCCGCTCCGCCGGCGCGGCCTCGTTGACCACTTTGCCGCCGATGCGCAGGACGCCCGCCGTGATCTCCTCCAGGCCCGCGATCATGCGAAGCAGCGTGGACTTGCCGCAGCCCGACGGCCCGACGAGGACCACGAACTCGCCGTCCTCGACGGCGAGGTCGACGGCTTGCAGGACGTGATGATCCCCGAAGCGCTTCGAGACGCGCTCGAGCGTGATCGCCGCCATCCCGTCCTCCCGTCCGGTGCCTGCAAAATCGGGCTTGCGCAGCCCGCCGTCGCCTATCATTATTGATATCGATAATGCTGCGCAAGGCCGACCCATGCCCCTCGCGACCGCGAGTCCCGTCCGCGACACAGCCCGACCTGCCCGCAGCGGCGGGGTCTACGAGGCGCTGAAGCGCGAGATCATGCTCGGCGACCTGCGGCCGGGGACGCCCCTGACGGAGCTCGACCTGGCGGCCCGCTTCGGCTGCAGCCAGGGACCGGTGCGCGAGGCGCTCCTGGCGCTCCAGCAGGACGGGCTCGTCATCCGCAAGGGCCACCGGGGCACGAGCGTGTCCGACTGCACGGCGGAGGAGGCGGTGGAGATGTTCCGCCTGCGCCAGTCGATCGAGTGCCGGACGGTGCCGCGCGCCATCCAGCGCGCCGGCCGCGCAGCCGCGCCCGGGCTCGCCGCGGATCTCGCAGCGCTGGTCGACGCCATGGAGGCGCTCGCCCGGGCGGAGGACGAATACGGGCTCGCCGAGGTGGACCGGGAGTTCCACCGGCGCATCCTGCGCGAGGCCGACCTGCCGGCCCTCGACCCCATCCTGCACCGCTGCCTGATCCACAACCACCGCTTCAAGATCTCCCGCTCGGAGGCGCCGCGCGACCTCGTGGCGACGGCGCGACGGCACCTGCCGATCGTGGAAGCGGTCGAGCGGCGGACCCCGTCGGCGGCGGTCGCCGCCCTCGGGCATCACATCGCGACCATCGTGGATTTCGGGCCGGCGGTCTTCGACGACGCCGGGCCGCACCAGCCGGGGGCTCCATGACCTTGCCTTTCCGCCTCTCTCCCGTCCTGTCGGACGAACTGCAGGCCCTCAACGCCCGGCTCGCCGCCGAGGGCTTCGCGCCGCCCGACGGGACCCTGATGGATCCGGACGAGGGCCAGGCGTCGACCCTGGAGGCGGCGCGGCGCTGGAACGTCGACATGCCCCCGCTCGCCCGGCGCGCCGAGGTGACGGTGCCGGCCGACGCGGAGCTCGGCTCGGCGGACGTCCGCTGCCTCGTCCTGGTGCCGGAGGGCCGGGTCGACGGCATCCTGTTCTTCGTCCACGGCGGCGGCTTCGCCTTCTGCAGCCCGGAGACGCACGAGCGGGCGGCGGCCCTGCAGGGGATCGCCTCGGGCATGGCCGTGGTCCTGCCCGACTACCGCCGGTCGCCGCGGCACCCCTACCCGGCCGGCCTTCTCGACACCGTCGCGGCGCTGCGGGCCGTGCTCGACGACGCGCCGCGCTTCGGGCTCGACCCGGGGCCCGTGATCGTCTCGGGCGATTCGGCCGGGGCCAACCTGGGCCTCTGCGCCATCCTGCAGGACCAGCGGCGCCCGGCGCCCGGGCCGGCCGGCGCGGTCCTGTTCTACGGCGTGTTCGGCGCGGACTTCGAGACGGAGTCCTACCGGGTCTTCGACGCCGGCCCGGGCCTGACGCGGCCGAAGATGCGGCGCTACTGGGACTGGTACCTGCCCGAGACCGCGCGGCGGGACGACCCGCTGGCCGCGCCGATCCGGGCCGACGACGCGGCACTGTCGGCGCTGCCGCCGCTGCATCTGTCGGCCGCCGGGGTCGATCCGCTGCTCTCCGACACGCTCGGCCTCGCCGCCCGGCTCCGCGGGCTCGGACGCTCCGACAGCTGCACGGTCGTACCGGGGGTCACGCACGGGTTCCTGCAGCTCACCACCGTGCTGGCGGCGGCCCGGGACACGATCGCCGAGGCGGGCCAGGCCGCCCGGCGCATGATCGAAGCCTGAAAGACAGAACGAAAAAGGGAGGAGACGATGTCGCTGAAGACCCTCATCGCCGGCGCGAGCCTCGCGGCCGGCCTCATGGCCACGGCCGCGCAGGCCCAGACGGTGCGCTTCTGGTACCACTTCGACAACCCCGACAACCCGATGTCGAGCCTCGTCAAGGACTTCGAGGCGAAGAACCCGGGCGTGAAGATCGAGGCCGAGAACGTTCCCTGGAACAGCTACTACGACAATCTCTATACTGCGATCGTCGGCGGCAACGCACCGGATGCCGCGATGGTGAAGCTCTTCGCGCAGCCGCGCCTCGTCGAGATGGGCGCGCTCGAGCCGATCGGGGCGCGCCTGGACGGCTGGGCCGGCAAGGCCGACCTGCTCGACGGCCTCGTCGACCTCAACAAGGGCCCGGACGGCAAGCAGTACTACCTGCCGATCCAGTATGTCGTGCTCTACCTCTATTATCGGGCCGACTGGTTCAAGGAAGCGGGCCTGGCGCCGCCGAAGACCTGCGACGAGTTCCTGGCCGCCGCCAAGGCGATGACCAAGGACACCAACGGCGACGGCACGCCGGACGTCTACGGCTTCGGCTTCCGGGGCGGCAAGGGCGGGCACGACCACTGGGCGACCTTCGTGCTGTCGCGCGGCGTGACCCTGGCGAAGGGCGGACTCACCACGCCCGACGCCATCAAGGCCAACCAGTGGGTGATCGACCTCGCCCGGGTCCACAAGGTGTTCCCGCCGTCGGCCCCGAACGACGGCTTCCAGGAGACGGTCGGCGCCTTTAAGTCCGGCAAGACCGCCATGACCATCCACCACATCGGGTCGTCGAACGACATGGTCAAGGCGCTCGGCGACAAGGTCTCGGCCGCCCCCGTGCCTTCCTGCGGTCCGAAGGCCTGGACGGCCTACGGGGACGAGTCGCTCGCCGTGTTCTCCGCCTCCAAGGCCAAGGACGCGGCCTGGAAGTGGATCTCGTTCCTGGCCGAGGGGCAGAACAACGTGCGCTTCAACCAGGCGACGGGGCAGCTCACCGTGACCAAGTCGGGTTCCAAGGACTGGAAGCTGCACGAGCAGCGCTTCGTCGACGCGACCGTCGCCTCGGTGCCCTTCGCGGCGGTGCTGCCGCAGACGCCCGCGACCGCCGACTTCGTCAATACGGTGTGGCCGACCGCCATGCAGCGCGCGCTGACCGGGCAGATCACGTCGGAACAGATGATGAAGGAGATCCAGGCGCTCTACGACAAGTGAGCGCCTCCGGGCACCCCCTGTGGGGTGCCCGCCTTCCCCGCCGGGCCGGACCTTCGGGACCGGCCCGGTCCCCCGACCCGGCTTCACCAGGACCCAAGGCCTCCGACAAATGACGGCCGCCAGCCCCGACCTCGCCCTCCTGGACGGTGCTCCCCGACGGCGGCTCCGGCTGCTGCCCTACGCGATGCTGTCCCCGGCCGTGATCGTCACGGTGGCGATCGTCTTCCTGCCGATGCTGCAGGCCGCGTCGATGAGCCTCTACGACCTCGTCCTGTGGAAGCCGAATGCGACGGCCTTCGTGGGGCTCGGCAACTACGTCAAGCTCTGGGGGGATCCGGTCTTCTGGATCGCGCTCGGCCACACAGCGCTCTGGATCGGCCTGACGGTGCCGCTGCAGATGGGTCTCGGGCTCGTCGCGGCGCTGCTGCTGGCCCGCGAGTTCCCCTGGCGCGGGCTCGCCCGGGCGCTCGTGATCGTCCCCTGGGCGCTGCCGAGCGTGGTCATCGCGCTCATGTGGCGCTGGATCTATGACCCGACGATCGGGATCGCCAACGAGCTCCTGCTGCGCATCGGGCTCGTCAAGGCCGCGGTGCCCTGGCTCGCGGACCCGGACGTCGCCCTCTACGCCGTCGTGGCGACGCTGACCTGGCAGGGCTTTCCCTTCTTCGCCGTCATGATCCTCGCCGGGCTGCAGTCGATCCCCAAGAGCCACTACGAGGCCGCGGCGATCGACGGGGCGAGCCCGTGGCGGCAGTTCCGGCACATCACCCTGCCGGGCATCGCCGGGGTGCTGGCGACCGCGGGGCTCCTGCGCATCATCTGGGTCGCCAACTCGATCGACGTCATCTTCGTGATGACCGGGGGCGGTCCGGGCTACGCCACCTACACGCTGCCGCTCTACGCCTTCGTGAAGGCGCGCCAGAACCTCGACTTCGGCTACGGCTCGGCGATCGCGGTCACCTTCACCCTGCTGCTGGCCGGGGTGGTCGCCGTCTATGTCGCCCGGACCGCGCGGGAGCGGGCGCGATGAGGCGGCGGCCGTCCACCCTGCGGCGCATCCTGACCACGGACCTGCCCGTGGCGGCCATCGTGCTCGTCGCGCTCGGGCCCTTCGCGTGGATGTTCCTCACCTCGGTGACGCCCGGCGACCGGCTCGCGGCGGCCGGGGTGGCGGCGAACCCGCTCGACTGGTCCGTCGAGCA
Organism: Prosthecomicrobium sp. N25; assembly: GCF_037203705.1. NCBI lineage: Bacteria > Pseudomonadati > Pseudomonadota > Alphaproteobacteria > Hyphomicrobiales > Kaistiaceae > Prosthecomicrobium > Prosthecomicrobium sp. N25. Next base: position 296,151 of record NZ_JBBCAT010000001.1, on the reverse strand, counting down.
CTATGTCCGGCTCTTCGCGCGCACCTCCTTCGCGGCCAACATGGGGCACAGCCTGATCGTCGCGCTCGGCACCGTGGTGGTCGGGCTCTCGGTCTCCGTCCCGGCCGCCTACGCGATCTCGCGCTTCCGCTTCCCCGGCCGGCGCGTGCTGATGTTGCAGTTCCTGCTCGTCAACATGTTCCCGGTCGTGCTCCTGATCCTGCCGCTCTTCGTCCTGATGCGGCAGGCCGGGCTCCTCGACACCCACCTCGCCCTGATCCTCGCCAACGCCACGGTAGCGATCCCGTTCTCGGTCTGGATGCTGACGAGCTACGTGGACGGCATCCCGAAGAGCCTCGACGAGGCGGCCATGACGGACGGCTGCTCGCAGCTGTCGGCGCTCCGGCGCGTGGTGCTGCCGCTGCTCGCGCCCGGGATCGTGTCGACCGGCATCTACATCTTCATCACCGCCTGGAACGAATATCTCTACGCCCTGACGCTCGGCGGCCGGAGCACGCGGACCATGACGGTCGCGATCCAGACGCTCATCGGCGAGTACCAGATCGAGTGGGGGCTGCTCTCCGCCGGCGGCATCGTGGGCGCGCTGCCGGCGACCGTCCTCTTCCTCTTCGTCCAGCGCCGCCTGGTCGGCGGCCTCACCCAGGGCGCCGTCAAGGGCTGACCCGAACTTGCGAGCACCCGTGAACCCCATCGGCCTCATCTCCATGCAGTTCGCCCGGCCCTTCACGGCCGAGCACTTCCCCCTGTTCGACCGGATGAAGCGGCTCGGCTTCGACTTCGTCGAGCTGCTCGTGCCGGAGCCCGGCGAGCTCGACCTCGGCGCCGCGCGGCGCGCCATCGCGGACGCCGGGCTTACGGTGGCGCTCGCCGCCCGGGTCAACCTGCAGCGGAACCTTTCGAGCGCGGAGCCCTCGGCCCACCGGGCCGGGATCGACTACCTGAAATACGCGGTCGACGCCGCCGCGGGGCTCGGCGCCGCCATCGTGGGCGGCCCGCTCTACGGCAACCCGCTCGTCTTCGCCGGCCGGCCGCCGGCCCCCGTGGAGGAGGCCGAGCGCCTCGCCCGCTTCGAGCGCTGCCTTGCGGGCCTGCGCGAGGCCGGCGACCATGCGGCGGCGGCCGGGGTGACGCTGGCGGTCGAGCCCCTCAACCGCTTCGAGACCGACGTCGTGTCGACGACCCGGCAGGCGATCGGGCTCGTCGACGCGGTGGCGCATCCGGCGGTCGGGATCATGCTCGACACCTTCCACATGGCCATGGAGGAGGCCTCGATCGCGGAGGCGATCCGCGAGGCCGGCGCCCGGACGGTGCATTTCCAGGCCAACGAGAACCACCGCGGCTTCCTCGGCACGGGCTCGATCGACTGGGTCGCCGTCTGCCGGGCGCTGGTGGAGGTCGGCTACGCGGGGCCGATCTCGCTCGAGCCGTTCCGCCGCAACGACGACCGCTTCGGCGTGCCCTTCGCCCAATGGCGCCCGCCGCACGAAAACGAGGACGACCGGCTCGCCGCCAGCGTCGCGTTCCTGCGCTCCCACCTGACCCTCGCGAGGCATCGGCGATGACCCTGAAGATCGGCTGGATCGGCTGCGGCACCCACGCGACCCAGATGCTGCTGCCACAGCTCCTCCGCCACGACGTGGAGATCGCCGCGCTCTGCGACATCGACGGGGTGCGGCTCGCCCGCGCCGCCCGCCAGTTCGGGGTCGCCCGCACCACGACGGACGCGGCGGACCTGATCGCCACGCCGGGCCTCGACGCGGTCGGCATGGCGGTCGGCCCCGACCAGCACCTCGCCTTCGGCAAGGCGGCGCTCGCCCGCGGGCTCGGCGTCTTCATGGAGAAGCCGCCGGCCGCCACGGCGGCGGGGGCCCGCGAGCTCCAGGCGGCCTCGGAGGCGGCCGGCCGGCCGGTCGTGGTCGGCTTCATGAAGCGCTACTCGGTCGGCAACAAGATCGCGCACAACATCATCGCGTCGGGCCGGTTCGGCCGCGTTCTGGGCCTGACGGGCCACTACATGACGGCCCCGGGCTATTTCGTCGGCAACGTCGACTACACCGGCTTCTTCCTGCACCACTGCGTGCACTACATGGACCTCGCCGCGCACCTCGTCTCGCCGATCGCCGCCCTCTCGGCCCGCAAGATCGAGGCGAAGCCGGGGCGGCTCCTCTTCCACGCGGCCGTCGACTTCGCCTGCGGGGCGGTCGGGACGATCGTGATGGGAACCGTGCAGTCGCGCGGGACGCCGGTCGAGCGGATCGAGATCATGGGCGACCACCGGCGCCTGGAGATCGAGGACGTGGTCGAGGTGCGGTTCCACCGGGACCCGCCCTTCAAGACCGACGACCCCGCCGCCACCCTGGACGACGCGGTCGACAGCCTGACCTGGAAGCCGAACTTCACCGCCGCCGCCAACGAGGACCACAAGGGCTACCACGCCCTCCTGGCCGACGCGGTCGCGGCACTCAAAGGCGAACAGTCCGCCGCCCCGACGATCGCCGACGGCGCGCTCGCCATGACGTGGCTGGAACGGCTCAGGGCGTCGATGGGGGTCTGAGCGGGGCCCGCTTCAGCAGCGCACCAGCCGCTCCCGGTCGCCCCGGTCCGGGTAGGTGATCCGCAGGTCGCCGTTCAGGACCTCGAAGCGGAGCCGCTCCGGCGTCTCGGCGAGCCCCCGTCGGCACCAGGCGACGGCGTCGTAGGCGTTGCCTTCCGTCCGGAGCCGCCCGATCCCGCAGGACCCGCCGGCCCGTTCGATCCGGTGGGCATAGAGCTTCACGGCCGCGTCCGGATCGGCGCAGGCCGGGAAGGTCGGCGCCCAGGTGCCCTCGAAGGGCGCGGCGGCAGCCGGCAGGCTACCCACGAGCAGGAGGGCGAGCGCAACGGGTCTCATGGCCGGCTTTCCTCCTCGCAGCGGGGCGACGCCCCCTTCGGCGTCTCGTCTCTCCCAAACGCGGGCCGGACCTTTCGGGATCCGGTCGCCACGATCCTATGATACCCGGCTCACGGAGTCTCAGGGACACAGGAGAAGGTCGGACCTTAACCCGCTCCACCCGCGTTCCCGGACAAGGCGCGGCACGCGCCGCAGATCCGGGATCCAGCGCGGGCGGCCATTCGCAGCGCTGCGGCCGGGGGTGCGGGGAGAGGGGAGGCCCCGAGGTTCGGGCCCTCAGATGCCCAATCCCTTGAGCTGCCGCTCGGGGTAGCGCGGGCCGGAGGCGGCGCCGGGCGTGAAGACGGCTTCGAGGCGCTGCTCGTCCTCGCGGGTCAGCTCGATCGACAGGGCCGCGGCGTTCTCCTCCAGCCAGCTGCGGCGCTTGGTGCCGGGGATCGGCACGACGTCCTCGCCACGCGACAGGACCCAGGCCAGCGCGAGCTGGGACGGCCGGCAGCCCTTCTCGGCCGCCCGGCTCTCGATGACGCCGAGGAGGTCGAGGTTGCGCTCGAAATGTCCCTCCTGGAAGCGGGGATGGGCATGGCGACGGTCGGTCGGGATCAGGTCCGCCCGGCTCCGGAAGGCACCGGTCAGGAAGCCGCGGCCGAGCGGGCTGTAGGCGACGAGGGCGATGCCGAGCGCCCGCAGGGTGGGCAGGATCCCGGCCTCGGCATCCCGCGTCCAGAGCGAGTATTCCATCTGGACGGCCGCGAGCCGATGGGTCGCATGGGCGCGCCGGATGGTCTCCGCCCCCGCCTCACAGAGCCCGAGGTGGCGGACCTTGCCGGCCCGGACGAGCTCCGCCATGGCGCCGACCGTCTCCTCGATGGGCACGGCCGGGTCGACCCGGTGCTGGTAGTAGAGGTCGACGGCGTCGACGCCGAGGCGCCGGAGGCTCGCCTCGCAGGCGGCGCGGACCCATTCCGGACGGCCGTTCACGCCGCCCCGCTCCCCGTTGGGGCCCCGGATGTTGCCGAACTTCGTGCAAAGGAAGGCCTCCGCCCGGCGCCCGGCGAGAGCGCGGCCGACGAGCTCCTCGTTCCGCCCAGCGCCGTAGGCGTCGGAGGTGTCGAACAGCGTGACGCCGAGGTCGAGGGCCCGGCGGATGGTCGCCGCCGACTCGACGTCGTCCGGCACCCCGTAGTCCGCGCTCATCCCGGAGCAACCGAGCCCCATGGCGGAGACGAGCGGTCCGTCGATTCCGAGCCGGCGTTGGCGCATGGAGAAGGTCCTTAGCCGGCTTCAGCCCCGGTAGACCGGGTCGGGCTGGGTAAAGAAGGCGTGGAGGATGTGGTAGACGGTCCGGTAGTTCTTCTGCTGGAAGGACGCGTGCGCGATCCCGGGCATGACGGCGAATTGCTTGTCGGGATTGGGCAGCAGGGTGAAGAAGCGGATCAGGTCGTCGAAGCTGGCGATGCCGTCGTATTCGCCGCGCATCAGGATGGTCGGCACCGTGATGCGCCGCGGGTCGACGATCGGCAGCCTGGAGCACATGTCCACGTAGGTGCCGGTCGGCAGGCTGTCGTCGAGCGCCAGGATCGCGGTCGCGAAGGCCTCGACCACCTCCGTGTCCGCGGTGCCCGGATGGTCGCGGTTGAAGATCGAATGCACGAAGGCCCGGTCGACCGGGCGACGGTTCCGGGCGAGGAACTCGGGCAGGCGCTTGGCGCGCTCCGTCAGGGTCGGGCTCCCCTCGCCGGTCCACACGAAGGCGTCGAGGGCGAGCCGGCGCACCCGGTCCGGGTACCGCTCGGCGAAGAGGGCGGCCCTGAGCGCCCCGGACGAGATGCCGTAGACGAGGAGCGGGCCGCAGCCACGCGCCGTCAGGATGTACTCGGACGCGGCCTCCAGGTCGTCGGCGCCGTTGGCGATGTCGGCGTTGATGTCCCGGTGCTTGTCGGAGCGGCCATAGCCCTCCATGTCGACCGACCACGTGTCGAAGCCGCGGCGGGCGAACCAGTCCATCACGGAGGAGTCCGGCCGGCCCGGGACGGTCAGGTCGAAGGTCGGCTGCGAGGCCATGGAGGAGCCGTGCACGAACAGGATCGTGCCCTTGCGCTCCGGGCCCGGCACGGCCGCCTTCTCCCACAGGAAGAGGCGGACGTCGCCCTTGCGCGTCCAGTGCTCGCGGCCCGGCAGAGGGCCCGTGTCAGTCTCCATGGCAGCGTCTCCCTCGGGGTCGGTGTCTCGGCTCGGGCCGGCCGCGCCGGCCGGCCGCTCAGGCGAAGCGGTTCATCAGGGTGCCGATGCCCGAGATCGTGATCGCCACCTCGTCGCCCGCCTCGAGGAACTTCGGCGGGTTGAAGCCGATCCCGACCCCGGCGGGCGTGCCGGTGGCGATCAGGTCGCCGGGAACGAGCGTCAGCCCGCCCGAGATGGTGGCGATCAGGCTCGGGATGCCGAAGATCAGGTCGCGCGTATTGGCGTTCTGGCGGAGTTCGCCGTTGACCCGGCAGATGACCTGGAGAGTCTCGGCGTCGATCTCGTCCGCGGTCGTGATCCAGGGGCCCATGGGGCAGAAGGTGTCGAGCGCCTTGCCCATGAACCATTGCTTGTGGTTCTTCTGCCGGTCGCGCGCCGTCACGTCGTTGATGATCGTGTAGCCGAAGATGTGCTCGAAGGCGCGCTCGGCCGGGATGTCGCGGCCGGCCTTGCCGATCACGATCGTCAGCTCGGCCTCGTAGTCGACCGCCTGGGTGACGTTCGCGTGCAGGTCGACGGTGTCGCCGGGGCCGATCACGCTGGAGGGCGGCTTGGTGAAGACGGCCGGGTAGGCGTCGATCTCCTGCCCCTTGACGGCGCCGGCCTCGAAGCCGCTGCCGGCGAACTCGCGGGCATGGTCCCTGTAGTTCTTGCCGACGCAGAAGATGTTCCGGCGCGGCTCGGGGATCGGCGCCAGCAGCTTCACTTGCGCGAGCGGGATCGGGGCCCCGGTCCTCGGGCCGTCACGGACCTCGTCGAAGCGTTCGATCAGGGCGACCATGTCGGCGAAGGGCGGCTCGAACGGCCGCACGGCCGCCGCGGCCTCGTCCACCAGTCCGATGCCCCGGACGCCGTCCAGGGCGAAGCATGCGACCTTCATGTCGGCTCCGATTGGTTGACCAATTCCGGGATGGTATGCAGGCTGTCGGAAGCCTGTCAACGATCGCGAGGCACGGGTGCCATGCCGGCCGGACCTCTCACGGAAGGGAAGCCGAGCGGGGTTCGAAGCTGGAGGCGACGGCCTCCGCGAGGCGAGCGGGGTGCTGCGCCGTGGGCGGCGGCACCGGCCGGAGATCGGAATCGCGACCGCACCGGGATGCGAATCGGCGGTCTCCGGCCCGGCTTCCAAGCCATTCCAAGTCTGATTCCGGTGCCGATTCCGATCCCGCCGCCGCGCCGGGGAGGGACGCTCCTTGGCGCGGCGGCGCCCAGCGGGTAGGTCTCCCGGAGACCGTCCCCGCCCCATCGCCCCCTTCCCTCGGACCCCGACCCGCTCCCGCCCATGATCACCCCGCAGCTCCTCGCCGGTCTCGTCCTGCTCGTGCTCGGCACATCGTTCCTGGCCGGGGTGCTCGGCATGGCGGGCGGCATGATCCTGATGGGGGTGCTCCTCGTCGTCCTGCCGGTGCCGGCCGCCATGGTGCTGCATGCGGTCACGCAGATGAGCTCCAACGGCTGGCGGGCGCTGCTCTGGGGGCGCTACGTCGACTGGGGCATCCTCGCCCGCTACACGGTCGGCCTCGCCGTCGCCCTGGCGGCCTTCTGGCTGGTGCGCCTGGTGCCCGACCGGGCGGTCGTGCTCCTGGTGCTGGGGCTCTCGCCCTTCCTGGTCATGGCCCTGCCCGAGCGCCTCGCCGTGCGGGCGGACCGGCGGTTCGGGGCGGAGGCCTGCGGGCTGATCTGCAGCGCGCTCCAGTATCTCTCGGGCGTTTCCGGTCCCACGCTCGACCTCTTCTTCGTGCGGACGACGCTCGACCGGCGCGCCGTGGTGGCCACCAAGGCGGCCTGCCAGGTGGTCACGCACCTGTCCCGGCTCGTCTATTTCGGCGGGGTCGCGGGGCCGGAGGCGGACCTCGGCGGGCTCGTCTACGGCCTCGCCGTCGCGGCGGCGATCGCGGGGACGAGCCTCAGCCGGGCGGTGCTGGACCGGATCACGGACGCGCAGTTCCGGGTCTGGACCCGCCGCGTGGTGCTGGCGCTCGGGGCCGTCTACGTGGCTCAGGGCCTCCATGCGCTGATGACCGGCTGACCGCCGTCTCGCGTCAGAAGAAGCCCGAACGGGCCAGGATCGGGGCCGTCTCCGGGGCGGCGAGGCAGGCCATGAAGACCGCCGCGCCGGGGCTTTCGTCGAGCGCCAGGGCCCCGTAGCCGGTGGTCAGGGCGTAGGGCTCCGGGAAGGTGCCGAGGAAGGTCACCTGCGGCACGGTGACGATCTCGGTCGCCTGGCTGACCGCCAGGTCGACCTCGCCGCGGGCGAGCGCCGCCACGGCGTCCACGCCGAAGGGGAACATCCTCAGGCGGTCCCGGAGGGGGTCGGCGAGGCCGGTCCGCTCGAGGAGGGCGCGGAAATGGCGGCCGGCGGTCGCCCCGCGCGACGGGTCGGCGTAGCCGATCGTCAGGCCGGACCCGAGCAATGCCCGGAAAGCCTCGGGGCTGTCGATGGGGGCCGGGGAGAGGCCGGGCCGCATCCCCAGGCCGATGCCGGTTCGGCCGAGCGGGAGGATCTCGCCGCGCCCCAGGCCCGCGGCCCGGACAGCCGCCAGGGCCTCGTCGCTGAGGATCGTGGCGGCGGCGGGCTCGCCGGCCAGCACGCGGTCGCGCAGGGCGCCGACCGTGTCGAAGGCCGGCGCCAGCCGGAAATGCCCTTCCGCCGCAAGGGCTTCGGCGAGCTGGAGGACGACGGCCTTGGCGGCGCCGGCGATCAGGAGGTGGACGGGCTCGGGGGTCATGGCCGCCGTCAGAGCCCGAGGCGCTTCATCTGCGGTTCCGGATAGCGGGTCCCCGCCGCGGCGCCGGGGACGAAGGCGGCCTCTAGGTCGTCCAGGGTGGCTTGGGAAACGGCGAGCGACGTCGCGGCCACGTTCTCCTCCAGCCAGCGGCGCTGCTTGGTGCCCGGGAGCGGGACGACGTCGTCGCCCCGGGTCAGGAGCCAGGCGAGCGCGAGCTGGGCCGGGCTGCAGCCCTCCCGGGCGGCGGCGGCGCGCAGGACGTCGAGCAGGCGCAGGTTCCGGGTCAGGTTCTCGCCCTGGAAGCGCGGCATGTCGCGGCGGCGGTCCTTGGGGCCGAGGGCGTCGAGGCTCTCCACCGCGCCGGTCAGGAAGCCGCGGCCGAGCGGCGAATAGGCGACCCAGCCGATGCCGAGGCTGCGACAGAGCGGCAGGAGTTCCGACTCGGGGTCGCGGGTCCAGAGGGAGTATTCCGTCTGCAGCGCCGCGATCGGGTGGGTGGCGTGGGCGCGGCGGATGGTGTCCGGCCCGGCCTCCGACAGGCCGACATGGCGGACCTTGCCCTGCCGGACGAGATCCGCGAGGGCGCCGACGGTGTCCTCGATGGGAACGGTCGGGTCGATCCGGTGGACGTAGTAGAGGTCGATGGTCTCGACCCCGAGCCGGCGCAGGCTCGCCTCGCAGGCCTGGCGGACGTAGTCGGGCCGGCCGTCCACCGCATTGCTTCCGTCCGGATTGCGGATGTTGCCGAACTTGGTGGCGAGCACGACCTTGTCGCGGATGCCCTTCAGGGCGCGGCCGACCAGCTCCTCGTTGGCGCCGAAGCCGTAGGCGTCGGAGGTGTCGATCAGGTCGACGCCGAGCTCGACCGCCCGGCGGATGGTGGCGATCGCCTCGGGCTCGCTCGGGTCGCCGTAGACCGGCGTCATGCTCATGCAGCCGAGCCCGATGGAGGAGACCTCGAGGGCTCCCAGCCGGCGTCTCTTCATGGTCCCGCTCCCTTCTTTCATGGATTCCGGCCCCATGGGGCCGGCTCAGAAGCCGCCCGCCCGCGTCCGGGGCATCGAGGAAGCCTGCTGGTCCTCGAAGTAGGGCCGCTCCAGCAGGTTCCGCTCGACCGCGAGGAGATGCAGGCGCATCGAGGCGGCGGCCCCGTTCATGTCGCGGTCCTCGATGGCGGCGACCACCGCCTCGTGCTCCGCGAAGCTGTGGTGGTCGGGCGGCGGCCGGGGCCGCTCGCCGCGCAGGCGGCCCCAGCTGACGGCGCGGCGGACCGCGCTCAGGGTGTCGAGCAGGCCGAGGAGGAGCGTGTTCTGGGTCGCCTCGCCGATCGTGCGGTGGAACTGGTTGTCCCACATCTCGTACTGGCGCCAGGTCTCGGCCTCGCGGGCCCGGGCGAGGCACTCGCGCATCTGGGCGATCTGGCCCGGGGTCGCGCTGACGGCGGCGATTCGGGCGATCTCGGGCTCCAGCGCCAGCCGCGCCTTGACGACCTCGGCGGGGTTGGTCCGCTGCACGAGGCCGGCGACGTCCGTGGTGGCGTCGAGGGGGCGGTTGCCGAGGAACGTGCCCTTGCCGACGTGCCGCCAGAGCTTGCCCTCGGCCTCCAGGGCGGCCAGCGCCTTGCGGAGCTCCGCCCGGCTGACCCCCAGTTCGGAGGCCAAGTCCCGCTCCGGGGGTAGGCGTCCGTTGGCGGGCAGCGCGGCCTGCGCCAAGTATGCACGGAGCTGCATCACAACCCCGATGCCGCCGATCTCCCTGCCGTCCTGCATGCGCCCGTCCATATATCTGGAAGCTCTAATGCGATCAGGCTTCCGTAACCAATGGGCTTGACAGCCCCGGACCGCTGCGGATCAATGTAACCAAGTTGGAATTGGTTGCAACACCGCGTCGCGGGACCGGGAGCCTTCCCAGCCGGAAGACTGGACGCGAGCCAGGGTGCCTGTCGAGACGGCCCGTCGACGCGGGCCGTCCGGCGATCGGGATCCGGGCCGACAGGAGGCGGCGGCGGAGGGCCGATCGGCCACGGGCGGTCGGGAACGGGACCAGGAAGACGAGATCGATCCAGGAAATCCGAAGCTCCGGCCAGAAGAACCGGGGCGCCCACATGGGAGAGAAACGATGTCCGAGACGCTGATCACGCGGCGCGCCTTCGGCCTTGGCGCGCTCGGGGCGGGCGCATTGTTCGCTGGGGCAGGACCCGCCCTCGCGGCGAAGCCCTATCCGGAGCGCAACTTCAAAGTCATCATCCCGACCGGCCAGGGCGGCGGCGCCGAGCGCCTGGCGCGGCCCTTCGACGACGCCTGGTCGAAGCACCTGAAGAAGCAGTTCGAGTACACGTTCCATCCCGGCGCCGCCGGACAGGTCGGCTACGAGCTCTTCGTCAAGCGCAATCCGCGCGACGGGCACCACCTGCTCTTCGGCAACATGGGGCCGGAGATGATCATGTACGCGGTCCAGAAGCCCGACTTCAAGTTCCCGCAGGATATCACCTATTTCTGCCGGATGGACATCGACGACAGCTGCATCTTCGTCAAGCGGGACTCGCCACTGAAGGACCTGCAGTCCATCGTCGACGCCGCCAAGAAACGGCCCCTCAACGTCGCGGTCAGCCGCATCCCGCACCCGGCCTCGATCGGCATCCTGGCGCTCGGCGACGCGGTCGGGGCGAAGTTCAACCTCATCCCCTACGGCGGCGGCAACCCGACCTACATCGCGGTGCTGAACGGCGAGGCCGACATCGGCGCCCTGCCGATCGCCGGCACGCTGTCGATGACGGACCGGCTGAAGGTGCTCGGCGTGTTCAGCGGCGAGAACATCTTCGCCAAACTCACCGAGAACGCCCCGACGGTGAACCAGGTGTTCGGCACCAAGATCCCGGACCTCTATTCGTCGCGCGCCTGGGCGGTCCACACCGAGTGGGCGGACGCCAATCCGGCCGAATTCGACTTCCTGCAGAAGACGGCCGAGATGGCGCATGCCGACCCGACCTTCCGGGACGCCTACGTGAAGGCCGGCTCCCCGGCGGAATCCCTCAAATACGGCGACCGCAAGGTCTGCATGGACTACGCGCTCGGCATGCTGGAGCTCGCCCAGCGCTACGAGAAGGTCCTGAGCGCCGCCAAGTAGGCCGGCCTGCCGGCGCCGCCGTCCGGCGACGCCGGCCAGTTCCCCGGGTTCGAGGAGAGACGAAATGGCCGAGGACGGCGTTCGGGTCGTGCGCGAGCGGGAACGGCCGGCGCTCGGCGCCGTGCTGATCATCCCGGTGCTCGGCGCCGCGCTGGCGATCTACTTCCTGGTGGATTCCTCCCGCCTCGTCTGGGAGGCGCGCGCCAACGGCACCGTCATCGGCGTCGTCCTGCTGGCGCTCGTGGCCGTCCAGGTCTTCAGGGTGGGGCGGGACGTGGCCGCCCGCCGCGCCACGCTCGGCCTCGGGGCGCTCGCGGACCGGTCCGTGTTCCAGTTCCAGCGGGTCGCGCTCGTGGTCATCCTCGGCGTCTTCATCGCGGCGATGCCCTGGGTCGGCACCACGCTCGGCCTCTTCCTCGCCATGGCGAGCTCCATGTGGGTGCTCGGGGTGCGCAGCCCCGCGCAGCTCGTCGGCATCTCCTTCGCGGTCGCCGCCACCGTCTACGTCCTGTTCATGCTGCTCCTCCAGTCGCGGCTTCCGGCCGGCCTGGTCGAGACCGCGATCGACGCCCTCCTCGGCCGCAGCTGAGTCCTCCGCTCCCGTCCACCCGCGAGGCCCGCCCCCGATGGCCGACGTTCCGCTCTCCCGCAATCTCAGAAGGGTCGGCCACCTCCGGATTCCGGGCGGCGGCCAGGTCGTGGTCGAGGACGGCTTCGCCTATGTGGGGCACATGAAGCCGCCGCACGGCACCAGCATCGTCGACGTGCGCGACCCCGCGAACCCGCGCCTCGCCGCGGCCATCGACCTTGCCGGGGAGGCTTCCCACACCCACAAGGTCAGGGTCTGCGGCGACATCATGATCGCCAACGTCGAGCAGAACGACCGCCACGCCCTGCGGCGCGGCGCGACCCTGCCGACCGTCGAGGCGCGGCTCGCCGCGGAACTCGGGCGCCCGCCGAGCGACGCGGAGCTCGGGGCGGCGCTGAACGTCCCGGAAGGCCTGCTGCCCCGGCTGCGCCACACCCTGGCGGAGGGATACCGGGACGGCGGCTTCCGGGTCTTCGACGTCTCCGACCGGACCCGCCCGCGCGAGATCGCCACGGTCAGGACCGGCGGGGTCGGGGTGCACCGCTTCGACATGGACGCGCGCTACGCCTACATCTCGACCGAGCTCGACGGCTATGTCGGCAACATCCTGGTGGTCTACGACATCCGCGACCCGGCCCGGCCCGCCGAGGTGTCGCGCTGGTGGATGCCCGGACAGCATGTGGCGGGCGGCGAGACCCCGACCTGGAAGGGCCAGAGCCACCGCCTCCACCACGCCCTGCGATTCGGCGACGAGCTGTGGGCCTCGGTGTGGTACGCGGGCCTGCGGGTGATCGACGCCTCCGACATCACCCGACTGCGCACGGTCGGCAGCTACAACTACCATCCCCCCTTTCCCGAGCCGACCCACACGGTCGCGCCCGTGCCGGTCCGCCACCGGGGCCGGCAGGTGGCCGTGGCGGTCGACGAGGAGCACGAGCACCGCAAGGGCCAGCTCCACGGCGGCCTGTGGTTCTTCGACGTGGAGGACCGTGCCGACATCCGGCCGCTCGCCATGTTCCACCTGAGCGAGCGGGATTCGCCCTTCAGCGGCAAGGGCCGGTTCGGGGCGCACCAATTCCAGGAGCGCGTCGCCGGCGACCGGCTCTACTGCACCTGGTTCTCGGGCGGGCTCCGGATGCTCGACATCTCGGACCCGTCCGAGCCGGAGGAGATCGGCTGGTACATTCCCGAGCCCCCGCCCGGACAGGAGAGCCCGCAGTCCAACGACGTCACGGTGGACGAGCGCGGGCTCGTCTACGTCATCGACCGCAACGACGGCCTCGACATCCTGGAGCCGCTCGCATGAGGGCGCTGCCGGCGCGGGCTGGCTCCGCCCTCCCCTGGACAATCCCGGCGGCCCTCGGGCCGGCCCGCTGAAGCGAGTGCCTCGATGCTGGACATCTTCCTCCAGTCCCTATCGCTCTGGTGGGTCATCGTTCCCGGCATGCTGCTCGGGATCATCGTCGGAATCCTGCCGGGCTTTTCGGCGCAGAACACGCTGATCATCCTCCTGCCGCTGACCCTGGAGATGAGCATCGAGGCCGCCATGGCCTTCATGATCTCGCTCTACTGCACGACGCAGCTCGGCGGCGGCATCCCGGCCATCCTGTTCAACATGCCGGGCGAGGGCGGGGCGGCGGCGACGACGCTGGACGGCTACCCGATGACCCGGAAGGGGCAGGCCCAGCAGGCGCTCGTGCTCTGCTTCGCGGCCTCGGCCTTCGGGGGCATGCTCACCACCATCCTGGCCATGGTGATGCTGCCGGCCCTCGGCCAGCTCGGCTTCTACTTCCGCTCGGTCGAGATGGTGGTGGTGATGGTCTTCGGCCTGACCCTCATCGCCGCGATCGCCGCCAAGGACATGGTGCGCGGGCTCATCGCCGGGGCCTTCGGGCTGATGATCGGCAGCATCGGGGCCGACCCGATCTACGGCACGGGGCGGGCCACCTTCGGGCTCCTCGAACTCTACGACGGCGTCCCGCTCATCCCGGTCCTGATCGGGCTCTTCGCCATTTCGGAGGCCCTGGTGATGATCGAGACGGAGACGATCGTTTCCTCCGACGAGCTGACGGCCGCCAAGGACGCGCGCTGGGCCGACACGCTGGAAGGGCTGGTCATCACCGGGCGCTACTGGTGGCAGACGGTCTGGACCTCGCTCATCGGCCTGATCATCGGCATTCTGCCCGGCGCCGGCTCGACCATCGCGGCCTTCCTGGCCTACCACTATTCCAAGATCTCCTCGAAAACCCCGGAGCTCTACGGCACCGGCCATCCGCCGGGCGTGATCGCCCCGGAATCGGCCAACAACGGGGTCACCTCGGGCACCCTCATCCCGGTCCTGGCGCTCGGCATCCCGGGCGGGACGACGGGCGCCATCATGATGATCGTGCTGACCTACCACGGCGTCCTGCTCGGGCCACGGCTCTTCATCGAACGGGCGGATCTCGTCTACTCGATCTACATGCAGATGTTCGTCTGCTACCTCCTGATGATCCTCATGATCCTGCCGCTGGCGCGCTACATGAGCCGGGTGGTCTGGATCCCGAACCGGTTCCTGGTGCCCCTGATCCTGTCGATGATCACCATCGCGGCCTTCTCGGAGCGGGAATACATCTTCGACATGGGCCTGGCGCTCTTCTGCGGCGTGATCGGCTACATCGCGCGCAAGACCGGCTACGAGGTGACCGCGATCCTGGTCGGGGTGATCATGGGGCCGCTCTTCGAGCAGTACCTGCTGAGGTCCCTGCGCGTCGGCCAGGGCGACCTCACGGTGCTGTTCTCCTCGACCCTCGGCAACGTCCTGTGGGTGATGGTGATCGCCACGCTGGTCCTGCCGTGGATCCGGGAGCGGCGGCGCAACGGCGTCCTGGCGCGGACGACGGAAGCCGGCTTCGACGCCTGAGGGGAGAGCCACCATGTGCGACTGCGCCGAGGAGACGGACGGGGACGAGGGCGAGGCCGTGCCGGTCGAGGCCGACGTCCTGATGGCGCGGGCCCGGGCCGTGGAGGCGGGACGGCCGGGCGAACGCGTGCCCGACGCGCTCTGGCCGGTCTTCTTCGGGCTCACGAGCGGCACGATCCCGTGGCGGCACCATCTCAGGATGGTCGACTGCCGGCGCACGGCGCTCGGCTTCCTGGCCCTGGAGCCGGCCAGGGCCGGCGGGGGGCGGCGGCCGGGACCGATCTGCACGGCCTGCGACGCCGCATAGCGGCGTTGTGCGTCGCACATGTTGCATTGCACCATCCCGTGCTATGGCTTCGGCGACGGAGACATGGCCATGATGATCCTGACCTTCATCCGCGTGGTTCTCGCCGCCTGGGGCGACGCCCGCCGGCTCGAGCAGCGGACGCTCGCCCGCTACCCCTACCTCCTCGGCTGACGGCGGGCGGCTGCGTCGCGGGCCTTTGCGTTCAGGCGGCGATGCGGCCGTCGATCACCTCGATGGTGCGGTCGCAGCGCTTCGCCAGGCCCATGTTGTGGGTCACGAACAGGAAGGCGGTGCCGTTGCGGCGGTTGATGTCGCGCATCAGGGCGAAGACCGTCTCGGCGGAGCGGCTGTCCAGGTTGCCGGTCGGCTCGTCGGCGAGCACGAGGGCCGGGTTCATGGCGAGCGCGCGGGCGACGGCGACGCGCTGCTGCTGGCCGCCGGACATGTTCGAGGCGAGGTTGTCGCGCCAGCGGGCGAGGCCGACCCAGTCCAGGAGCTCGGCGGCGCGCGCCGCCATGGCGTCGTCCCGCCCGCCGCGGGCGACCAGCAGCGGCATCATGACGTTCTCGGCCGCCGTGAAGGCGGTGATCAGGTAGTGATACTGGAACACGAAACCGATGGTCTCGCCGCGCAGGCGCGTCAGTTCGGCGTCGCCCATGCGGGTGACGTCCCGGCCGTCGATGAGCAGGCGGCCGGAGGTCGGGCGGTCGAGAAGGCCGATGATGTTGAGGAGCGTGCTCTTGCCCGAGCCCGAGGGGCCGATCAGGGCGACGAACTCGCCGTGGCGGATCCGCAAGGAGAGGCCGTGCAGGATCTCGGTCTCGATCGGGGTGCCGATGTCGTAGGATTTGCGCAGGTCCTCGACGGCCAGGAGGTCAGCCACGGATCGCCTCCACGGGGTCCATGCCGGCCGCCCGCAGCGCGGGGGCGACCGCAGCGGCGAGACCGGTCAGGGTGGCGAGCCCGGCGGCGGCGGCGAACAGGGACGGCTCCAGGATCAGCGGGAAGAGCTCCGACCCGTCGACCTGCCGGGCGAGGTCGTGCCAGAGGATCAGGCCGAACCCGCCGAGGGCGGAGCCGGCCAGCGAGCCGCCGAGGCCGAGCAGCGCCCCCTGGATCAGGAAGATGCGCATGACCTGGCCCCTGCGGGTGCCCATGGCGCGCAGGATGCCGATGTCCTTGGCCCGCTGGATGACCGAGACGATCAGCACCGCCGCGATCCCGAAGGCGACCGACAAGCCGACGAAGACGCGGATGACGGTGTTCGAGTTCCGCTGGGCGCGCACGGCGGTGAAGAACTGGGCATTGGTGCGGATCCAGCTGTCGGCCTCGACCGGCAGCGTCGCCTCGATGTCGCGCGCGATGGTCTCGGCGGCGTAGATGTCGCGGACCGCGAGGTCGATCGTCGAGGCGCCGCCGAGCATGCCGAAGAGGCTCTGGGCGGTGCGCAGCGCCACGAAGACGGTGCGCTGGTTGGCGCCGCGGTTGCCGAGGTCGAACAGGCCCGTGATGGTCTGCACCCGGGCACGGCCGCCCGAGACCGTGACGGTCAGCTTGTCGCCGACGTCGATGCCGAGGTCGCGGGCGAGATCCGTGCCGATCAGGATGTCGTCGCTGCCGAGGCGGGCCTCGCCCCTGACCAGGTAGTCGGGGATGCGCACGATCCGGAAGTGGACGGCCGGGTCGACGCCGGTGACCGACAGGCTCTTGGTGACCGCCCCGCGGCTGCCGAGAGCCGATCCGGTGACGGTCGGCGAGGCCGTCACGATGTCGTCGCGCGCCTCCAGGGCGGCCAGCGTCGACTGCCACTGGTCGAGCGAGAGGGTGCGCTGGGTCGGCTGCTGCACGATCGCGGCCTCCACGAGGCCGGGGGCGGCGCGCAGCGGGCGGGCGACGGCGTCCGGGCGCACGATCTGGATATGCGCCTGCGAGGTGAGCACGCGCCTGATGAAGTTCGCCTGCAGCCCCGCCAGCATGGCCGACATGAAGACGATGACCCCGACCCCGAGCGCGCAGCCGCCGAGAATGAAGGCGGTCTGCATCTTCCCCTGGACCAGGAAGCGGACCGCCGTGATCCACTCGAAGCTCCGCCAGAACCTCATGGCCCGACCGCCCTCAGCCGCTGGCCGGCGCGGATCCCTGCCGCGAGCGGGACCAGGCGGTCGCCCGGCGCGACGCCCTCCAGCACCTCGGCGGTGTCGCCGGCCCGCAGACCCAGCCGGACAGGCCGGGCGACGGCGCGGCCGTCGGCCACCATCAGCACGTAGGGGGCGGCCGTGTTCGGGTCGTGCAGGACGCGGGCGGGGATCACCACGGTCTGGCCGCGGCGCGCGACCTCGATGTCGACCGACACGGTCATGTCCTGGCGGAGCTCGGCCGGCGGGTCCGGGATGCGCAGCTTCACCTCGACGCTCGCGCGGTTGAGGTCGATCGCCGGGTTGATGTAGGACACCGTCGCCTGGAAGCGGCGGTCCGGGTAGGCGTCCGCGGAGGCGAGCGCGCTCTGCCCGACGCGGAGCAGGCCGACGTTCTTCTCGTCGATCTGCACCACGACCTGGGTCTCGCCCGCCGGAGCGAGGACGAGCAGGGCCTTGCCGGGCTGCACCACCATGCCGTTCTCGACGCTGCGGCTGATGAGGACGCCGTCGCGCGGCGCCCGGATCTCGGCATAGGCCAGGCGGGCGCCGGCCGTCCGGCGGCTCGCCTCCGCCTGGCGGAGCAGCGTCTCGGCGAGAAGCGTGTCGCTGCCGTCGTCCTGGACGGTGCGCAGCTGCAGGTCGGCAGTCGCCTTCTGGGCCCGCGCTACTTCGAGCGCCCGGGTCGCCTCGTCGAGCGCCGAGCGGGTCGCGAAGCCGTTGCGGGTGAGCTGGTCGGCCCGCTCGAAGGCCGCCTGCGCGTTGGTCAGGTTCGCATCCGCCAGGCGGAGGGCCTGCTCGGCCGCCGGCCGTGAGACCTCGCGGATCTGGCGGAGCCGCGCGCTCGCCTGCGCGACCGCGGCCTCGGCCTGGGCGAGGACGGCCCGGAGCTCGTCCGTCTCGAGCGTCACCAGGAGATCGCCCTTGCGGACGGCCTCGCCCTCCTCGACCGCGACCGCACCCACCACGCCGGTGATCTGGCTGCCGATCTCGACCCGGTAGGGCGTCTCGACGTGGCCCGTCGCCACCACGGTCTTCACCAGATCCGCGCGCCGCGCAGCCTGAACGGCGACCTCCGGACCGTAGTACAGGCGATAGCCGCCGAGGCCGACCGCGCCGGCGAAGGACAGGGCGAGGATCAGCCAGGCGACGGTCCGCCCGACATGGTGAGCAGCCGGCAGCGGATGGGGCGCGCGGGCTGCGGCGTTGGCGGTCTCGACGGCCTCAGACATTCCGAACTCCAATTCCGGCGAGCATCCGCGGCCCCGGCTCGCTCGGCCTTGAGCTAGATCACCCTGCCGCCCACCCCGGACGATTTGACGAGGACGTGAACCGGCTGGGCCGTCGCGGGCCGCGCCCGTTCCGGGCCGGGGATGCGACCGGGCTCACTCCCGGGCGCGAAAGACCTCGACGTCGCCGTCGAACACGTAGCCGAGGCCCCGCTCGGTGCGGATGAAGCGCGGGCTCGCGGGGTTCGGCTCGATCTTGCGGCGCAGGCGGAGCACCAGCACGTCGACGGTACGGTCGAAGACGTCGTCGTTGCCGCGGTGGCTCATCTCCAGGATCTGGTCGCGGGTCAGCACCCGGCCGTGGCCCTTGAGGAGGGCGGCGAGGAGGTCGAACTCCGCCACCGTCAGCGCCACGGGCGTGCCGGTGGGAGCCGTCAGGGTGCGCCGGTCGAGGTCGAGCTCGTGGCCAGCGAAGCGGTAGCCGTTGCGGAGCGCCGGGGTCGGCCGCTCCGGGAGCCTTTCGCGGCCGAGGCGGCGCAGCACCGCCTTGATGCGGGCGAGCAGCTCGCGGCTGTTGAAGGGCTTCACCACGTAGTCGTCGGCGCCGATCTCGAGGCCGAGGATGCGGTCGAGGTCGCCGCCGCGCCCGGTCAGCATGATGATCGGCACGCTGCTGGCGGACCGGATTGCGCCCGCCACCGCGAGGCCGTCGCGGTCGGGCAGCCGCAGGTCGAGGAGGATGAGGTCGGGCTCGTGCGGGCCGTCCATCAGGCCGAGAAGCGCCGCCGCCGAGCCGCAGGGCAGCGGCTCATAGCCTTCGGTTCGCACCATGTCGGCGATGCCGTCACGCAAGGCCGGATCGTCGTCGACGATCGCGATCCGCGTGCGGCGTTCCGCACCCTGCACCCGCTTCCTCCCGCACGGCCGGCTTGGCGCCGCCCTGCCCGTCCGGGCCGGTCCGGCGCTCCGGTCTTGGCTTCCGCCGGCGCCCGCCGGGCCGGCGCGCCACTCTTTCACGGGCCGGTCACCGTTGCAACGCGAGCCCGGCGGCACCTGCCGTCTTTGAAATCCGCCGTTCATCGAGCCCCGCCAGACTGGCGCGAGATCGAGACCCAAGGGGGAATTCTCCATGCCTGCGCTGCCGCCCGACCAGCTCGCGACCTGTCGCCGTCTCGCCGAGGAGGCCGCGCTGGCGGCCGCCGAGGTCGCGCTGAGGCGCTACCGCGACCGCGACTTTTCGGTCGAGAGCAAGGGCACGCAGGACTTCGTCAGCGCGGTCGACCGGGATTGCGAGGCGATCATCGCGGAGCGCCTGCGCCCCGCCACGCCCGACTTCGGCTTCGTAGGCGAGGAGGGGGATCGGCTGGCCGCGGACGTGGCCTGGGTGGTCGACCCCATCGACGGCACCTCCAACTACATCCACGGCCTCGCCTACTGGTGCGTCTCGATCGGCCTCTACGCCCATGGCCGGTCCGTGGTCGGGGTCATCGTGGATCCGGTCGCCGGCGAGATCTTCTCCGCCGCGGAAGGGCTCGGGGCGACCGTCAACGGCCGGCCGATGCGGGTCTCCGGCGCCGCCGAACCGGCCGAAGCGACGCTCGCCGTCGGCTACAGCTACCGCAAGCCGATCGGCCTGCATCTCGACACGCTGCGGCGGGTGTTGGAGCGCGGCTGCGTCTACCGCATGCCCGGTGCCGGCGCGTTGGCGCTGGCACACGTGGCGGCCGGGCGGTTCGACGGCTTCTGGGAAAGCCACATCAATGCCTGGGACGCCATGGCGGGGGTCTGTCTGGTCGAGGAGGCCGGCGGCTGGGTCAACGGCTTCCTCTCCGGCGACTGCCTCGCCAAGGGCAACGAGATCCTGGCCGCGACTCCCGGCCTTGCCGGCTTCTTCCGGGAGGCGACCGGCGGCGCCGGTTAACAATATTTCAGCCGCCACCGGAAACCGTGACATCCGCGGTTCACCGGGCGCAGCGAGGCTCCGGTCCCGAGGAGCCCGGAGAGGCTCCGCTCCACGACAAGGCGCCCCCGGCCGAGGCCGCGACCGGCGCCGCACTGAGAGGAAACGACCATGACACCCACGCGCCGCGTCGCGCTCGCCGCCTTCGCCCTCGGCGTCGCCGCCTTCGCCCGTCCGGCCGCCGCCCAGGACCTGACGCTCTATTGCAGCGTGCAGGAGGAGTGGTGCCAGGGCATCGCCAACGCCTTCACCAAGAAGACCGGCATCTCGGTCGCCATGACGCGCAAGTCCTCCGGCGAGACCTACGCCCAGATCAAGGCCGAAGCCGCCAACCCGAAGGGCGACATCTGGTGGGGCGGCACGGGCGACCCTCACCTGCAGGCCGCGGGCGAGGGCCTGACGGCGGAGTACAAGTCGCCGCAGTTCGCGGAGCTTCATCCCTGGGCACAGAAGCAGGCCGCCGAGGCGAACTACCGGACGGTCGGCATCTACGCGGGCGCCCTCGGCTTCGCCTACAACCCTGAGGTCCTCGCCAAGAAGGGCATCAAGGAGCCTACCTGCTGGAGCGACCTCGTGAAGCCGGAGTTCAAGGGCGAGATCCAGATCGCCAACCCGAACTCCTCGGGCACGGCCTACACCGCCATGGCGTCCCTGATCCAGATCCTCGGCGAGAAGGCCGCCTTCGACTACATGAAGGCGCTGCACGTCAACGTCAGCCAGTACACGAAGTCGGGCGCGGCCCCGGCGGTCGCGGTCGGGCGCGGCGAGGCCGGCGTCGGCATCGTGTTCCTGCACGACGGCGTCACCCAGGCCATCAACGGCTTCCCGGTCAAGGTCGTCGCCCCCTGCGAGGGCACCGGCTACGAGATCGGCTCCATGTCGATCATCAAGAACGCGCCGAACCTGAAGGCCGCGCAGGCCTTCTACGAATTCGCGCTGACCGTGGAGGCGCAGAAGACCGGCGCCGACAACAAGAGCTATCAGGTTCCGTCCAACAGCAAGTCGCCGCTCCCCGAGCAGTCGCCGCGGATGGATAAGGTCAAGCTCATCGACTACGATTTCAAGAAGTACGGCTCGTCCTCCGAGCGCAAGCGGCTCCTCGCCAAGTGGGACGAGGAGATCGGCTCCCAGCGCTGACGGACCCGCCGAAGCCGTCCGGGCCCGGGGCCGCTCCGCAAGGGCGCCCGGGACCCTCGACGGCGGCGGCGAACGTCGGCGGGCCGGCGCCCGCCCCCGCGGTCGCCGGCCTCTCTCTGCTCCGCCGTCCTGGATTCCCGCCCATGAACCGCTCCGCATTCTTCTGGCTCGGCATCGGCTGGGTCGGCTTCGCGTTCCTGCCCTGGTACGGCTTCTCGACCGCCCGCAACTCGGCCTGGCCGCCGACCGGGCTCAGCGCCGCCCTCGGCGAGGCGCCCTGGCTCCTGCCGCTCGCGCTCGCCCTGGCCCTGCCGCTGCCGTTCCTGGCGCTGCAGTCGCCGCGAGCCGGCCGCGTCCTGCTCGTTGCCGGGGCGGCCGGCCTCGCCTGGTTGATCGCGCAGGGGCTCGCCATCGGGCTGCGCGGCTGGTCCTGGACGTGGCTCGCCGACCTCGCTGTCCCGCTCGAGAAGGGCCAGCGCGGCATGGGGCTCGGCGCCCTGGCGGTCGCGGCGGCGTTCCTGTTTTTCCTCACCATCGGCCTGGCGTCGGGCGGGGCCATGAAGGGCGACCGCTTCACCACCGGGGCGATCGGGCTCGTGGTGGCGGCCATCTCGGTTTTCGTGTTCTGGCCGGTCTCGATCGTGCTCGTGCAGGCCGGAGTGGCCGATCCCGGCGAATCCGCCCTCGCCGCCTTCGTGGCGCGGCTGACGGCGCGGGACATCTGGTCGCTCAACTGCGTGATGGCGACCGGGCGCTGCGGCGTCTTCTGGAACTCGATCACGATGGCGACCCTGGCGGGGCTCCTGACGACGCTCCTCGGCCTCGCCTTCGCACTGGTGGCGACCCGCACGGGCTTCCGCTTCAAGACGGGGCTGCGCCTCCTCACCGTGCTGCCGATCATCACGCCGCCCTTCGTGATCGGCCTCGCCGTGATCCTGCTCTTCGGGCGCAACGGCACGATCACGCTGCTCCTCGCCGACCAGTTCGGCCTCACCGCGACGCGCTACATCTACGGCCTGCCCGGGATCCTGCTGACCCAGACGCTCGCCTTCACGCCGATCGCCTTCCTGGTGCTGATCGGGGTCGTGCAGGGCATCGCGCCGGCCATGGAGGAGGCGGCGCAGACGCTGCGTGCCTCGCGCTGGCAGACCTTCCGGCATGTCACCTGGCCGCTGATGCGGCCCGGGCTCGCCAACGCCTTCCTGGTCGGCTTCATCGAGAGCCTGGCCGACTTCGGCAACCCGCTCGTCATGGGGGGCGGCTACGAGGTGCTGTCGACGAAGATCTTCTTCGCGGTCGTGGGGGCCCAGAACGACCCCGGCCGGGCGGCGGCGCTCAGCATCGTGCTGCTGTGCCTGTGCGTCGGCGCCTTCCTGGTGCAGCGGCTGTGGGTGGGCAAGAAATCCTATACGACGGTCGGCGGCAAGGGCTTCGCCGGGACACCGGCCGCCCTGCCCCGGGGGCTGAAGATCGCCGCCTACAGCATCGCGCTGCCCTGGGCGGCCTTCACGTTCGTGCTCTACGGCCTCATCCTGTTCGGCGGCTTCGTCGAGAACTGGGGCCGCAACAACAGCCTGACGCTCAAGCACTACATCACGGCCTTCGGCCTCGAGTGGGGCGACCACGGCCTGGTCTGGGCGGGCCGGGCCTGGAACTCGCTCTTCACCACGCTCGAGATCGCGGCCGCCTCGGCGCCCCTGACAGCGGGGATCGGGCTGCTCACCGCCTATCTCCTGGTGCGGCAGCGCTTCGTCGGTCAGTCGGCCTTCGAGTTCATGACCATGCTGTCCTTCGCGATCCCCGGGACTGTGATCGGCGTCAGCTACATCCTGGCCTTCAACACGCCGCCGGTGGAGCTGACCGGGACGGCCGTGATCCTGGTCATCTGCTTCGTGTTCCGCAACATGCCGGTGTCGATCCGCGCGGGCGTCGCGGCCATGAGCCAGATCGACAAGAGCCTCGACGAATGCGCGCTCACCCTCGGGGCCTCCTCGGCCCAGACAGTCCGGACCGTGATCCTGCCGCTTCTGCGGCCGGCGGTGGTGGCGGCGCTCGTCTATTCCTTCGTGCGAGCGATCACGTCGGTCTCGGCCGTCATCTTCCTGGTCAGCGCCCGGCACGACATGGCGACCTCCTACATCGTCGGGCGGGTCGAGGTCGGCGACTTCGGCCTCGCCATCGCGTATGCCTCGGCCCTCATCGTGCTGATGGGGCTCGGCATCCTCCTCATCCAGGGGCTGGTCGGCGAGCGGCGCATCGCGCGCCGCGACGTCGCCGCCGCCCCGCTGAAGCCCGCAGAGGTGCCCGCATGACCCGCGCATCCCGCCAGGCCGGCGGCGTCGAGTTCCGCAAGGTCTCGCGCCACTACGGTTCCGTCGTGGCCGTCAACGAGGTGAGCTTCACGGTGGAGCCCGGCACGCTGGTCACCCTGCTCGGCCCCTCCGGCTGCGGCAAGACCACGACGCTGCGCATGATCGCCGGCCTGGAGAGCGCCACCGCGGGCACGATCCTGATCGGCGGCAAGGACGTGACGCTCCTGCCGGCGACCGACCGGAACGTCACCATGGTGTTCCAGAGCTACGCGCTCTTCCCGCACATGAGCGTGCTCGACAACGTCGCGTTCGGTCTGCGCATGTCCGGCGTCGCGCGAGCGGAGCGGGAGGCGCGGGCCTCTGAGGGCCTCGCGCTCGTCGGCCTCGCCGGCTACGAGCGGCGGCTGCCGAGCGAGCTGTCGGGCGGGCAGCAGCAGCGGGTGGCGGTCGCGCGCGCGCTGGTCCTGGAGCCCGAGGTGCTGCTCTTCGACGAGCCGCTCTCCAACCTGGACGCCAAGTTGCGCCGGCGCATGCGCGACGACATCCGCGACCTGCAGCAGAAGCTCGGCCTGACCTCCGTGTACGTGACGCACGACCAGGAGGAGGCGCTCGCCGTCTCCGACAAGATCATCGTCATGAACCGTTCGGTGATCGCCCAGGAGGGCAGCCCGGCGGACCTCTACCAGCGGCCCGTCAGCCGCTTCGTGGCCGACTTCATGGGGGCGTCGAACCTCGTCGACGCGATCGTGGTGGGGCGCGACGGCGAGCGCTCGACGCTCAAGGTCGGCGACATCGCCTTCGACCTGCCCGACCGCAGCCGTGGCCAGGACGAGGTGACGATCGCGATCCGCCCGCAGGCGATCCGGCTGTCGCGAGCCGCCGACGGGCCGGCGCTGCCGGTGACGGTGCGCAAGGCGACCTATCTCGGGTCGCACATGGAGTATGTCCTGGACAGCGCGGCGGGCGAGCTCTTCGTCGTCGACGCGGGCACCGGGGAGCCGGTCCGGGCCGGGGAGACCGCCTTCGCGCGGCTCGACCTGGACGGCATGGCGGTCGTGCCCCGCGCCAGCTGACGTGGGTTCGGCGGGCCAGCGGGGCGGCCCGTCCTGCGCTAGACTGGCCGCGAGATCCGCCACGGGCCCTCCGCCATGCTTTCCCTGACCAGCGTCCGTGCCCGCCTGATGCTCACCCTCGGGGTGCTGGCGGCTCTGACGCTCGCGGCCGGAGGGATCGGGTGGATCGGCCTGACGCGGACCGAGAACCGCCTGGAGGCGACGCTCACGGCCACGCTGGCGGACGTCCGCCGGGTGATGACGCTCGCCGAGCGGACCGCCAGCCTGGCGGCCGCGGCCCCGGCGATCGCCGGCATCGCCACCGCGGCCGAGCTCGAGGCGGCCGAGCGGGAGATCCAGGGTCGCCTGGAGGAACTGACGGAGATCGTCGTCGACCTGCCGCCGCTGCCCGACCGCTTCGTCGGGCCGACGGTGGTGCCCTCGATCGTACGCCTCGCGGAGCGGCTCGACGGGGTGGTGCGCAAGCTCGTGTCGATCACCGCAGAGGCCATCGAGGCCCGCGCGCGGCTGGAGGCCGCGGCGGCCCGGGCGGAGGCCTTCGAGGCCGACCTCCGGCGCGACCCGGCGGCTCCCGACCGGGCCTGGAAGGCGGCCGCGGCGCTGCGCTCCGCGCTGGCGGCGTCGAGCGTGCCCGCCGTCGAGGCGGCGCGGGCGGCCTACCCGACCGGCACCCCGACCCGCGCGGACCTGGGCGTCCCGGGCGATCTCGACACGCGCATCGCGCTCCTCGCCAACGTGTTCGACGAGCGCATCCTGGCGGTCTCGGTCGAGAACCGCTCGCGCTTCGTGCTCGCCGCCATCGCGGTCTCGTCGACCGAACTGACCGGGCTCCTGAAGAGCTATGCGCTAGCGGTCGAGCGGGCCGGGCGCGACCGGGCGGCGGCGACCGCCGAGGTGCTGCGGACCGGCAAGGTCCTGGTCCTCGGCGTCGGCACCCTGGCGCTCTTGGCCGCGCTCGGCTTCGCCAACGCCTTCATGCGCGATGTCGGCGAGAAGCTGCAGGGCGCCACCGCGGCCCTGCGGCGGCTCGCGGAGGGCGACATGACCGCCGACGCGCCGGGGCGCGAGCGGCGCGACGAGATCGGCGAGCTCGCCCGCTCCTTCGCGGTCTTCAAGGCGCAGGCGGCCGAGCGGGAGACCATGGAGCGGCAGCTCCGGCAGGCGCAGAAGATGGAGGCGATCGGCCAGCTGACCGGGGGCATTGCGCACGACTTCAACAATCTCCTGGCCGCGATCGCCTCGAACGTGCAGCTGATCCACGACGGCGCGGACCCGGGCTCGCCGGCGCGGGCAAGGGCGCTGCGGGCGCTCGACGCGGTCGATCACGGGACCGCCACGGTGCAGCGCCTGCTCGCCTTCGCGCGCCGCCAGACGCTCGCCCCGGAGCCGACGGACGTCGACGCCCTGGTGGCCGGCGTGCTCGACCTCCTGTCCTCCTCGGTCGGAGGGGTGGAGCTCCTGCACCGGCCCGCGGACCCGAGCCGGCCGGTCTTCGCCATGGTGGATCCGGGGCAGCTCGAGAACGCGCTCATCAACCTGGTCTTCAATGCGCGCGACGCCATCGGGGGGGCGGGCCGGATCACGGTGGCGACGGGCCGCCGGCCGGAGGGGAAGGTGCGGGTGGAGGTGTCCGACACGGGGTCCGGGATGGCGCCCGAGGTGCTGGCGCGCATCTTCGAGCCCTTCTTCACCACCAAGCCGAGCGGCAGCGGGACGGGGCTCGGGCTGTCCATGGTGTACGGCTTCGTGCGCCAGTCGGGAGGCCGCATCGACGTCGAGACGGCGCCCGGCCGCGGCACGTCGATCGTCATCGAACTGCCGGCGAGCGAACCGCCCGCCCCCGCGGGCCCGACCGGGGCGGCGGCCGCTCCGGACCGCTCCCCTGCGCTCTCGGTGATGCTCGTCGAGGACGAGCCGCGGGTGCGCGCCGCGACGGCGGACGTCCTGCGTTCGCTCGGCCATGCGGTCCTGGCGGCGGCGTCCGCCGAAGAGGCGCTCGACCGTCTCGCCGAGGCCGACCCAGACCTGGTGATCACCGACCATGCGCTCGGCCCCGGCCTCTCCGGCGTCGACCTCGCCGGGCGGCTCAGGTCGGCGCGGCCGTCCGTCCCCGTGCTGGTCGTCTCCGGGTTCCCGCAGCTCGTGCCGCCCCACCTGCCCGTGCTGGCGAAGCCCTACCGGATCGAGGACCTGGCGGCCGCGATGGCCGCCGCCCGCGAGGCGTCCCGGCCCGTACCGGTCGCGGTGGCGGTGCCGTCCGGTTGACGCGCCCGCCCGGGCGCGGATCACTCCTCGCCACGCTCGGCCGTGGGCTTCGCGTGGGACCAGTTGCGCTCAGTCGAATTTACAAGGAAGATAGTCGAGCGGCGAGGAGGCCACTGCCTGCAAGGAGGCATGTGGCGGATGGACAAGTCGACTTCCGGTCGGACCTCTACGGTCTTCTGGCCGTCATCGCCTCGACATCTCGAAGGCAACGCGGGATCGACTCTGGCGCACCGGTACGCCGGAGCGGCCATACCGCCTGACCGGGCGGTCGCGCGATGAAGACCACCGCGAGCGGCTTCGCCAAGGTGTCGGATCTCGTCCGCCTCGGCATCCGCCAGGCGAGCCTCAGTTGCGTGCGCTGCGGGCGGCGCTCCGTCGTCGCCCTGGCGGACTATCCGCGGCGCACCGCTTTCGTGAAGATCAAGCCCAAGCTCGCCTGCTCGACCTGCGGGGCGACCGGCATCGACCTCGACCTCATGCCGGACTGGACCGCCTGCCAACCGCCCAGCCCCCGGGCAACCCGACGCGGCACGCGGCCGGCTTGAGTCTCACGTCCTCGAGACGCGGCGCCTCCCCGCCGGATCCTCCCTGCCGATCCGGTGTGGCCGGTCGCCCTGGCCTCGCCCGTCCGTCCCGGCGTCGGTGCCGCGTAGACGCGGAGGCCCGCCGTGGCCTGTGTGCTGCACTGCCGAAAATCCGGGCAGGCGAGCCGGAACCCTCCGCGCCCCCCTTCGTTCTGCCGCCGGGGCTCAGGGGTATCCGAGACGGAGGTGGCATGTTCAAGCTCGTTCAGACGGCAGCGCTCATGACGGTGATCGGTTCGGCATCGGCCCTGGCCGCGGGCGATCCGGGCACCGGCGGAGGCGGAGGCCGCGAGACCGGCCAGACCCCGTCGATGGAGGCGGTTCCCGGGCCCGTGGCGGGCGCCGGGCTGCCGCTCCTGGCGGTGGCGGGCGGGGCGTTGGCCTGGCGGATCCGGCGCCGGCGCCGCAGTGCCTGACCCGCATCGGCGAGGCATCCGCGGCGGGAGGGCGGGCCGACAAGCGCGGCCCGTCCCCCCTCCCCCCCCCCCCCGGCCGGGACCTGGGCCCGAGCTTCGATCGGACGTCGGGGCATCGGGGCCGGCCCTCGGGGTGAGCGTCAGTCCTCTCCCATCGCAATGAGGCTCGCATTGCCGCCCGCCGCGGCGGTGTTGGTCGAGATCGTCTGCTCCAGTGCGAAGCGGGGCAGGTAGTCGGGGCCGCCCGCCTTGGGGCCGGTGCCCGAGAGCCCGGAGCCGCCGAAGGGCTGCACGCCCACGACGGCGCCGATGATGTTCCGGTTGCAGTAGAGATTGCCGACCGACAGCCGCTCGGCCACCCGGGCCAGGGTCGCGTCGATGCGGGAGTGGACCCCGCAGGTCAGGCCGTAGCCCGTGGCGGCGATGCGGTCCAGCACCGTTTCGAGGTCCCCGGCCTTCCAGGTGACCACGTGCAGGACCGGGCCGAAGACCTCCTCGGCGAGCTCTTCGGGACGGTCCAGACGGATGACGGTCGGCGCCACCCAGGTCCCGCCCTCCAGCCCCCCGCGCGGGCGGTGCCCCTCGAAGAGCACGCGCCCCGCCGCCCGCATCCGGTCCACATGGGCGTCGAGCCGGGCTTTCGCCTCGGCGTCGATGACCGGACCGACGTCGACCGCCGGATCCGACGGGTCGCCGAGCGCCAGTTCGCGCGCCGCCCCCTCGATCATCTCGATCATGCGCGGCGCGACGTCCTCCTGCAGGTAGAGGATGCGCAGGGCGGAGCAGCGCTGGCCGGCGGACCGGAACGCGGACATCACCACGTCGTCGGTGACCTGCTCGGGCAGCGCGGTCGCGTCGACGATCATGGCGTTGATGCCGCCCGTCTCGGCGATGAACGGCACGATCGGGCCGTCCTTGGCGGCGAGCGCCCGGTTGATCAGGCGGGCGACCTCGGTCGACCCCGTGAAGGCGACGCCGGCGGTCGCCGGATGGGCGACCAGCGCGGCGCCGACCGCGCCGTCTCCGGGGACGAGGTGCAGCGCCCCATCGGGGATGCCGGCCGCATGGAGAAGCCGAACCGCCTCGTGGGCGACGAGGGGGGTCTGCTCGGCGGGCTTGGCCACGACGCTGTTGCCGGCCACCAGCGCGGCCGCGGTCTGGCCGAGGAAGATGGCGAGCGGGAAGTTCCAGGGCGCGATAGTGACGAAGACGCCGCGGCCGCGGTGGCGGAACCGGTTCTCCTCGCCGGTCGGGCCGGCCAGCACGGTGCCGCCGTCGCGGAAGACCCGGCGCGCCTCGGCGGCGTAGTAGCGGCAGAAGTCGGCCGCCTCGCGCAGCTCGGCGAGCCCGTCCGCGAGGGTCTTGCCGGCCTCGCGGGCGAGCAGGGCCATCAGCCGGTCGCGGTTGCCCTCGAGCAGGTCGGCGGCGCGCTCCAGGGCGGCGGCGCGGATTTCGACGGGGGTCGCGGACCAGGCCGGAAAGCCGCGCGCGGCGGCCGCCATGGCGTCGGCGGCGACCGCGGGCGTCGCCTCCACGACGCTGCCGACCCGGGTCTTGCCGTCGACCGGCGAGAACACCGGCCGCGCGGTCCCGGCGCGGGCCCTGCCGTCGACGATCGGCGCCGCCTCGATCTCCTCGCCCCGGAAGGCCCAGATGTCCTTCAGCATCATGTCGCGCTCGAAGGCGTGGCCGAACTCGACCCCGCGCGAGTTTCGGCGCGCAGGGCCGTAGAGGTCGCGGGGCAGCGGGATGCGTGGGTGGGTCGCCCGGGCGCCGCCCTCCAGCCATTCGGCCGGGCGGGTCAGCAGGGTGCGGATCGGGACGGCCGTGTCGCCGACCTTGGAGACGAAGGACGAGTTGGCGCCGTTCTCGAGGAGGCGGCGGACCAGGTAGGCGAGGAGGTCGCGGTGGCCGCCCACGGGTGCGTAGATGCGGCAGGGGATGCCCTCCTGCTCCGTCACCGCGCGGTAGAGGCTCTCGCCCATGCCGTGGAGCCGCTGGAACTCGAAGCCGAGTGCCGCCGGGTCCGGCCGCCCGGCCGAGCGCGCGTTGTGGCCGCCGAGCTCCATGATCTCCGCGACCGTCAGGGCGTTGTGGGTGGCGAATTGCGGGTAGATCCGCTCCCGCCGGGAGAGCAGGCGGCGGGCGGCTGCCATGTAGGAGAGGTCGGTGGCGGCCTTGCGGGTGAAGACCGGATAGCCGGCGAGGCCCCGCTCCTGCGCCCGCTTCACCTCGGTGTCCCAGTAGGCGCC
The DNA here is from genome assembly GCF_037203705.1 of Prosthecomicrobium sp. N25. Taxonomy (NCBI): domain Bacteria; kingdom Pseudomonadati; phylum Pseudomonadota; class Alphaproteobacteria; order Hyphomicrobiales; family Kaistiaceae; genus Prosthecomicrobium; species Prosthecomicrobium sp. N25. The sequence continues at coordinate 266,001 of NZ_JBBCAT010000001.1, read as the reverse complement.
CTTGACGAGACGCACCATCAGGCGACGCCCGCGCGCCTCCGCCAGGTCGCCGACCCAGTCCACCACGTCGACGGCGCGCTTCTGGTAGGCCTGCACGGCGAGCCCGAAGCCGTTCCAGCCGGCGAGCGAGGGATCGGCCAGCACGGCCGCGAAGACGTCGAGCGAGAGTTCCAGGCGGTCCGCCTCCTCGGCGTCGACCGTCAGGTTGAGGTCGTGCGCCTTGGCGGCGCGGGAGAGGTCGATCAGCTTGGGTACCAGCTCGCGCATGACGCGCTCCTGGTTCACCGCCTCGTAGCGGGGATGCAGGGCGGAGAGCTTGACCGAGATCCCCGGCCGCGCCGGCAGGGCGCCCGCGCCGGCCGAGCGGCCGATGCGCTCGATGGCGCCCACATAGGCCTCCAGGTAGCGCTCCGCATCGGCGGCCGTGCGGGCGCCCTCGCCGAGCATGTCGTAGGAGTGACGGTAGCCGCGGGCCTCGAGCGCGCGGGCGCGCGCGAGCGCGTCATCGATCGTCTCGCCGAGCACGAACTGGTGGCCCATGACCCGCATCGCCTGCCGGGCGGCGGTGCGCACCGCGGGCTGCCCGAGGCGTTTGACGAGGCCGCCCAGGATGCCCTCCGGCGTCTCCCCGGGCTGGATGATGCGGGCCGTCAGGCCCATGGCCCAGGTCGAGGCGGAGACGAGCCAGCCGTCGGAGCGGCGCTCGTGCGCCTCGAAATTCGCCTGCGCGAGCTTGTCCTCAATCAGCCGGTCGGTCGTCTCCGGATCGGGCACGCGCAGCAGGGCCTCGGCGAGCACCATGAGGGCGAGCCCCTCCTTGGTCGACAGCGAGTACTCGCGGAGGAACTCCTCGACCCCGAAGGCGCTGCGGTCCGTGCGGATCGTCTCGATCAGCCGGGTCGCCTCGGCGTCGATGCGCGCGTCCGCGGATTCGGCGAGCCGGGTTTCGGCGATCAGGCGGGACACCAGGGTGCGGTCCTCCGGCGCATAGGGCGCGCGGAAGGGCGGGGGAACAGCGACGGGGCTCGGCATGGCGGCGGCTCCAGGGGATCGGCAGGGGGCGACCGAGGACAATCGCATCATACGCCAGGGTCGGCCGCGATCCTCACCAAAGATCGATGACATGCCCCGATGTTTCCGCTACCGATTCGGTCATGGATAGCGATCTCGACGGACTGGACCGGATCGACCGCAGGATCCTCGGCATCCTGCAGGCCGACGGGCGCATTACCACGACCGAGCTCTCCGAACGTGTCGGCCTCTCGGCCACGGCCGTCTCGGAGCGCCTGAAGCGGCTGACTCGCGAGGGTTACATCCTCGGCTACCGGGCGCGGCTCGACCCGGCGAAGCTCGGCCGCGGGCTCCTGGTCTTCGTCGAGGTGCTGCTGGACCGCACGAGCCCCGACGTGTTCGACGCCTTCGCGGGCGCGGTGGCGCGGGCGCCGGAGGTCATGGAGTGCCACATGGTGGCGGGCGGCTTCGACTACCTGATCAAGTCGCGGGTGCGCGACATGGCCGCCTACCGTCGCTTCCTGGCCGACGTGATCCTGGCCCTGCCGGGGGTGCGGGAGACCCGCACCTATGCGGTGATGGAAGAGGTCAAGGCCGCCGACACGCTTCCGTTGTAGCGAGCCGGCACCCTGACCTTGACATCTATCCGAAACCTTTTGATGTCCGTCCTCGACGCTGTCTTCATAGCCCCTGCTTATTGTGACATGGGTGTATCTACTCACCCCGCGGCTATTTATTGAGCATTTGTTCGCATTTACATGTGACTTTCGCCCTCGCGCCATCCTTGGCGAGGGGGAGATCACACATGATCGGGATGGGATCGCTGCGCAGGCGCTGCGCGGCGGTGGGCTTGTTCGTCTTCGTGCTGGTGGCCGGCGGGGCCGCCCTGTCGCTCTGGACCGCCGCGCGGTTCGAGCTCATCGTCGACGACCTGGTGCTGACGGGCGCCGCCCAGCGCAACCAGGGCGCCGCCGACATGATGCACGACGCGCTGCGCGGCGACGTCTACCGCGCCCTCAACGACGCCCGGAGCGCGGGCGCCGACCGGGCCGAGATCGAGCGCGACGTGACGGCCCACCGGGACGAGTTCCTGAAGCGCATGGCCGCCAACGGCGCCCTGCCGCTCGCCGAGGACGTCCGCCGGCGGCTGGGGCGGCTGGCGGAGCCCGTCCGTGCCTATGCGGACCTGGCCCACGCCGCGGTACGCGCCGCCTACGAGGACCCGGCCCGCCTGGAGGCGGTGCTGGCCGCCTTCGACAGCCGCTTCGCCGAGTTGGAAGACAGCCTGGCGGAGGTCTCCGACGCGATCGACGAGGCCGCCAAAGCCGCGGAGGCGGAGAGCACCGGCCAGGCCGCCCGCGCCACGGCGACGGCCCTGGCGGGCACTTTCCTGGCCGTGATCCTCGTCGTCATCCTGCAGGTCGCGATCGGCCGGATGGTGGTCCGGCCGATCAGCCGCGCGGCCGAGGTCGCCCGCTCCTTCGCGCGGGGCCAGTACGGGGACCCGATCGAGGGCCGGCACCCGGCCGAGATCGCCGCGCTGATGGATGCGCTCGCGGCCTGGCGGTCGGACGCGCTCGCCCGTCGCGACGCGGAGGCCGCCGAGACCGGGCGGCTCGAGGCCGAGGCGCGGCGCCGGTCCGAGCTCACCGCGCTCATCGAGGCGTTCCGGGCCGAAAGCCTGCCGGCCCTCGACGCGGTCGGGTCCGGGATGCGGCGGCTGGAGGCGACCTCCGACCGCCTGTCCGCGATCGCGGCCCTGTCGGCGGACCAGGCCACGCGCATCACCTCCGGGTCCGAGGAGGCCTCCGCGAGCGTGGGATCGGTGGCGGGCGCGGCCGAGGAGCTGACGGTGACGATCGCGGCGGTGACCGCGCAGGTCCGGGAGGCGACCGCGGCGGTCGCCGAGGTGGCGGCCGCGGCGTCGTCGAGCCGGTCCACCATGGCGGACCTGTCCGGCCAGGCCGAGCGGATCGGCGCGGTGGTGGGGCTGATCAGCGAGATCGCGGAGCAGACCAACCTCCTCGCCCTCAACGCCACCATCGAGGCGGCGCGCGCCGGGGAGGCCGGGCGCGGCTTCGCGGTGGTGGCCGCGGAGGTCAAGTCGCTGGCCGGGCAGACGTCCCGGGCGACCCGCGACATCGCCGACCAGGTGGCGGCCATCCAGGGCTCGACAGCGGAGGCCGTGGAGGCGATCCGGGCGATCGCGGACCGCATGGCGGCGGTCGACGCGGTTACGGCCTCGATCGCGGCGGCAGTCGAGCAGCAGTCGGCCGCCACCGCGGAGATCGGCCGCGGCATCTCGATCGCGTCGGACGGGGCGACCGCGGTGGCGCACTCGGTCGCCGGCATGGGCGGCAGCGTGCTGGATACCCGCCAGGCGGCCGAGGAGGTCGCGGGCGTGTCGGCCGAGGCGGCGGCGCGGGCGGACGCGCTCCGCCGCGCGGTCGAGGACTTCCTGAGGCGGGTCGCCGCCTGACGCGCAGGCGGGTCGCCGCCGCCGAGCATTCCGCCTCGCCGCGAAATGCTCTAGGGTCTTGCCGAGGCTCCCATCCCGCCGACGATGCCGGGGCGGGACGCCGGACAGGAAGGACCCCCCATGCCGACGACCACGCTCGACGACCGCAAGGCCCTCATCCTGACCGGGGCCAGCCGCGGCATCGGGCACGCGACCGTGAAACGCTTCTCCGCCGCCGGGTGGCGCGTCATCACGTGCTCGCGCCAGCCCTTCTCCGACAAGTGCCCCTGGCCGATGGGGCCGGAGGACCACATCCAGGTCGATCTCGCCGACCCGGTCAACGTCGGGATGGCGATCGTCGAGATGCGGCGGCGGCTGGAGGATTCCGGCGGGCGCCTGGCCGCGCTCGTCAACAACGCGGCGATCAGCCCGAAGAACAGGGACCGCCTGCGGCTCGACACGCTCGAGACGCCCGTGGACCTTTGGCACAAGGTCTTCCACGTCAACTTCTACGCGCCCCTCCTGCTCGCCCGCGGACTCTTCAAGGAGCTCAAGACGGCGCAGGGGTCCATCGTCAACGTCTCGTCGATCGCCGGGACCCGGGTGCATCCCTTCGCGGGCAGCGCCTACGCCACCTCCAAGGCGGCGCTCGCCGGCCTCACCCGCGAGATGGCGCATGATTTCGGCCCCCACGGCGTGCGCGTGAACGCCATCGCGCCGGGCGAGATCGACACCTCGATCCTGTCGCCCGGAACCGAGAAGATCGTCGAGCAGATCCCGATGCGGCGCCTGGGCCGGCCCGAGGAGGTCGCCGACATCATCTACTACCTGTGCTCGGACTCGAGCTCCTACGTGACGGGCGCGGAGATCCACATCAACGGCGGCCAGCACCTCTGACGGATCACCGGATCCGCGGCGGCCAGGGCGCGCCCTCGCGCAGGCGCAGGTAGACGCGGCCGCGCAGGCCCGCCTTGAGCGGCGCGCTGCGGGTGTCGGTGACCTCGACCGTGACGGTGGCGGTACGGCCCTGCGCGGCCGGGTCGGTGCCGCCGTCCGGCTGCGCCACGGTGGTGACGCGCGCCGGGATCGGCGTCTCGCGGAATTCGCGGAAGTTCAGCCGTGCCTCGGCCCCGACGGGGATGCCCAGCGTCGCCGGGAAGGGCGCCACCATGGTCAGGTCGGCGAGGTCGGTCACCACCGCGACCACCTGTCCGGCCTCGACCCTGTCGCCGGCGCGCACCTGCAGGCGCTCGACGCGGCCGCCGCGCGGGGCCGCGACCGCGATCGTATCCCCCGCGGCCGTGCGCAAGCGGAGCAAGGCGGTGCCGGCCGTGACGGTGGTTCCGGGCTCGACCGACAGGGCGGCGATCTCTCCGGCCGCGGAGGTCGCGACCGGCACCTCGGTGGCGTTGAGGATCCCGTCGGAGACCACGATGCCGTCGGGCAGCTGCGCCTCGACGCGCTCCAGCCACAGGTAGTAGGCGAGCGCCGACATCGCGGCGGCGAGCGCCAGGACGAGGGACCAGTTGGCGGGCCGCCGGGCGGGTCGGAGGCTGGCGGTGTCTTGCTTCAAGGTCGTGCCCCATCGCCGGCCGCCTCGCGGCCGCCGCAGCCCCCTCCGGCCGGCACCGTAGCGCTTGCGGGTCGCCCGGTCCATGACGACTTGGGACGGAGGCGGCGCGACCGGCCGGTCAGCGCGCGGAGCCGAGCCGCGACCGGCGGATCTCGTAGAGCATCACCCCGGTGGCGACCGCCAGGTTGAGGCTGTCGGCGCGGCCGGCCATCGGGATCTTGACGAGCGTGGCGCAGGCCGCGGCGAGATCGTCCGGCAGGCCGGATTGCTCGTTGCCCATGAGCAGGACCATCGGTTCGGCATAGGCGGGGCAGCGATAGTCGACCGCGCCCTTCAGGTGCGTGCCGACCACCGATACGCCGGTCCGGCGCGTCCAGGCCAGGAAGCCAGCCTTGTCGGCGACGGCGAGCGGCACGTGGAAGATCGACCCCATGGTGGCGCGCACGGCCTCGAGCGCGAAGGGGTCGGTGGTGTCGCCGACCAGGATCACGCCCGCCCCGCCGACCGAATCGACCGTCCGGATGATGGTGCCGAGGTTGCCGGGATCCTTCACGGTCTCCAGCGCGACCCAGACGGTCGTGCCCGCGAGGTCGACGGCGTCGAGCGGCAAGGTCCGCTGCTCGAAGACGGCCACCACCATCTGCGGATTGTCGCGGCGGCTGATCTTCTCCAGGACCGCCTCGTTCACCTCGATGACGAGCGCGCCCGCCGCGAGCGCCGCCTCCACGGTCCGCTGCACCATCGGCTGCTGGCGTACCTTGGCGGCGAAGGCCAGGACCTTGAGCGGCCAGCCCTCCTGGATGGCGTCGGCGACGAGCTTCAGCCCCTCGGCGAGGAAGAGGCCGGTCCGCGCCCGCTCCTTCTTGAGCTGCAGGGCGCGGATGTCCTTGACGACCGGGTTGGCGAGGCTGGTCACCTCCTTGACGCGGTTGCCGCCCTCGCGCGGCGGGGCGGGGGCCGAGCCGGCCGGGTGCGCGGGCGGCGCGCCGCCACCCGGGAGAGGCCGGCGGCCCGGCGGGGACCGGCGGCCCGGGGCGGGCCGGTCGAAGCGCCCCCTCACGGGCGCCACCGCACGAAAAGCGAGGTGGCGAGCCGGCGCCCGCCCGCCTCCTCGACCAGCAGCAGCTCGCCGGATTCCAGCCGTCCGCCGCGCGGCGCCAGGATCTCGGCGGCGAGCTCGTGGAAGGACACGAAGGAGGCCCGCATGGCGTAGACGGTGAGGATCAGGAAGAGCGGCCTGTCGGCGAGGAGAGTCGCGCAGAGCCGCAGCATCTCGGGCAGGTGCTCGAAGATCTGCCAGACCTCGCCGGCGGGTCCGCGGCCGTATTTCGGCGGGTCCAGGACGATGGCGTCGTAGCGGTTGCCGCGCCGGACCTCGCGGGCGACGAACTTGCCGGCATCCTCGCAGATCCAGCGGATCGGCAGCGCTTCGAGCCCGGACCCGGCCTGGTTCTCCCGCGCCCAGGCGATCGCCTTGCGGGAGGCGTCCACATGGGTGACCGCGGCGCCCGCCTCGGCGGCCACCAGCGAGGCGATGCCGGTGTAGCCGAAGAGGTTGAGGAGCTTCAGCGGCCGCCCCGCGCCCCGGATCTCGTCCGCCATCCAGTCCCAGTGGGCCGCCTGCTCGGGGAAGACGCCGGTGTGGCGGAAGGCGGTAAATCGGCAGCCGAAGGCGACCGGGCCGTAGCGCATGGGCCAAGTCTCCGGGATCGGCTTGGGGAAGCGCCAGCGACCGGCCCCCTCCTCCTCGACGTCGCCGGTGAAGTGGGCATCGGCGCCGTCCCAGACCTCGGCCGGGAGGCGCGGCGTCCACAGGGCCTGCTCCTCGGGCCGGACCAGGCGCACACGCCCGTAGCGCTCCAGCTTGCGTCCGTGGCCGCTGTCCAGGAGGGCATAGTCGGCCCAGCCCGGGGTCTCCAGCATGAGCGGGACGATCGGGGCCGGCTGCAGCCGGGGGCGGGGAGGCGCGGAGGCTTTCATGCCGTCCGTCATCGCGGATCGCGCGGAACGGGTCAACCGCCCGCGAAAGCGCGAGCTCGACCGGAACGGTTGCGCTCCGTCGCGGTTCTTCCGTCAGCGCCGATCCGAGCGGGCCGGCGACGAGACGGGGGACACCCATGGACATGACCGGCCAATACCGCATTCCGGCGCCGCGCGAGCGCGTCTGGGCGGCGCTGAACGATCCGGAGATCCTGCGAGCCTCGATCCCCGGCTGCGAGACCCTGGAACGGGTGGGGCCGGACGAGATGACGGCCCGCGTGGTCGCCAAGATCGGCCCCGTGAAGGCCACGTTCAACGGCCGGGTCCGGCTCGAGGACATGGTGCCGCCCGAGAGCTACCGGATTGCCGGCGAGGGCCAGGGCGGGGTCGCGGGCTTCGCCAAGGGCGGGGCGGACGTGCACCTCGCCGAGGACGGCGACGGCACGCTCCTCACCTATACGGCGAAGGCGCAGATCGGCGGCAAGCTGGCGCAGCTCGGCGCACGGCTCGTCGATTCCACGGCCAAGATGATGGCCGACCAGTTCTTCTCCCGCTTCTCGGCCCTGGCGGGCGCCGAGGCGCCGGCTGCCGCCGCGCCGCTCCCGGTCGGCCCCGGGCCGGACGTGGCGGGCGAGCTCGCCGCCGCGCCGCCGCCCCTGCCCGAGGCCGGGACGATCCTCGACCGGCCGGTGGTCGCCCTCGAGCCGTCCCCGGCGGACGACATCACGGCCGCTCCGATGGCGGCCGCAGCTGAGCCCGATCCGTTGACGAGGCCCATCCCGGGCGGCCCGGCCGACCAGGGAGGAACCGGCCCGCGGCTCGCCCCCGAGCCGGTCGACGCCGTCAGGCCCCCGGGTACGGTCAGGCCGGCGCAAGGGCCGGTCGGGGGATTGCCGCCGCCGCGCCGGGAGGTCCCGCGCTGGGTCTGGCTCGCCGGGCTCGCCGTCCTGGTCATCGTCGCGCTCGGGCTGATGCGCTGAAGGCGCGCGCAGAAGCCTCGAACGAAAAACGAGCGGGAAGCCGGGCTTCCCGCTCGCGTCGGTCATCGTTCGTGCCGGATCAGGCGGTGGCCGGTCCATCGGAGCGGCGGCGGCGTTCGGCCATGAAGCGGTCGAACTCCTCCTGGTCCTTGGCGCGCTGGAGATCGCGCACATAGGCCTCGAACTCGCGGCGCTCCTCGTCGAGGCGGCGACGCTCCTCGTCGAGACGCTCCATCTCGCGGCGGCGGTACTCGTCGAAGGCCGAGTTGCCGGTCCGATACGCGAAGGGGCGGGCGCGCTGCGGGCCGTTCCAGGCCCCCGGCATCGTGAAGCCGGCGCGCTCGACGCCGGACCTCAGGCCCTCGTAGAAGCCGCGGAAGCGGTGGCCCCAGAAGATGTAGGCGAGCATCGCGAGGCCGAGCGGCCAGGCGATCATGAACCCGAGCACCATCAGGCCGATCGTCAGCGGCGTGAAACCCGGGCGGGTGGCGATGTTGCAATGCATGGCTTCGGCTCCTCGAAGGGTTCTCCGACAGGATTCGGCAAGGCGCGGACCACCCGTTCCGGCTTGCAGAACCCTGCCGGGGCGTCCGGGACGGTATCGGGTCTCACACGCTCAGCGTGTCCGACCCGTGATGGCCCGTCCTGGGCACAGACATCGAGGTGGCCCCGGCCGGGCCACGTTTCAAGACCGCGTGAGCGGAGAATCGGACACGGCGTGCCGCCCCCGAAACGCGAAGAGCCGCCCGGGGGCGGGCGGCTCTTCGAAAAACAGCGCGGTCGGGCCGCGATGCGCTCAGCGGATGGCTTCGCGGGCCAGGCGGCCGATGTCGGCGCGGGCGATGCCCAGGTCGGCGAGCTCGCGGTCGTCGAGGCTGTTCAGCTCCCAGACAGTCGCGCGATAGGCGCGATAGCGCTTGTAGGACTTGGTGAGCTTCTCGGTGAGGCTGGTCATGATCGGTCCCCGTGATGGGCGGCACGCCCGACCGTCAGGAAGGTCAAGGACTTGCCGCGTTGCAACATTCAACGAAGGCGAAGGTAGGCCTGCATGTTGCAATGCGGTAGCGGCTACGCCACAGCGCAGCTATGCTATCTGGTCATATCGCAAGCCGAAACTATTAACGAGCTATTCACAAATGGGGCAACTCAATCGAGTTAGCTCCCGGCTCGCTCGGCCGCGCGGGCAGTAGCGCGGAGGCGCCCGGGCTGGTAACCCATTGCGACAGAAGACGGCGGCGCCTCGGCGTCGCGACCGGAGGACCAGCGATGCGCATGATCGGACACTTCATCGGCGGCCAGCACGTGGAGGGCACCTCGGGCCGCAGCGCGGACGTCTACCAGCCGATGACCGGCGACGTCGTCGCCAAGGTGGCGCTCGCCAGCGCCGCCGAGGTGCGGGCCGCGGTGGAGAACGCCAAGGCGGCGCAGCCGGCCTGGGCGGCCACCAACCCGCAGCGCCGCGCGCGCGTGCTCATGAAGTTCCTGGAGCTGGTGGCGCGCGACTACGACAGTCTCGCCGAGCTGCTCGCCCGCGAGCACGGCAAGACCATCGTGGATGCCAAGGGCGACATCCAGCGCGGGCTCGAGGTGGTCGAGTTCGCGACCGGCATTCCGCACCTGATAAAGGGCGAGTACACGGACGGCGCGGGGCCGGGCATCGACATCTTCTCCATGCGCCAGCCGCTCGGCGTCGTGGCCGGCATCACCCCGTTCAACTTCCCGGCCATGATCCCGCTGTGGAAATGCGCGCCCGCCATCGCGTGCGGCAACGCCTTCATCCTCAAGCCGTCGGAGCGCGACCCGGGCGTGCCCATGCGGATCGCCGAGCTCTTCCTGGAAGCGGGGCTGCCGGCCGGCATCCTGAACGTCGTCAACGGCGACAAGGAAGCGGTCGACGCGGTCCTGGACGACCCGGACATCCAGGCGGTCGGCTTCGTCGGCTCCACGGCGATCGCCGAGTACGTCTACACGCGCGGCTGCGCGCACGGAAAGCGCGTGCAGTGCTTCGGCGGCGCCAAGAACCACATGATCATCATGCCCGACGCCGACATGGACCAGGCGGTCGACGCGCTCATCGGGGCCGGCTACGGCTCGGCGGGCGAACGCTGCATGGCGATCTCGGTGGCGGTGCCGGTCGGCGAGGCGACCGCGGACGCGCTGATGAAGAAGCTCGTGCCGCGGGTGGAGAGCCTGAAGATCGGCCCCTCGACGGCGCCCGACGCCGACTTCGGCCCGCTCGTCACCAAGGCGCACCTGGACAAGGTGCGCGGCTACGTCGACCTCGGCGTCAAGGAGGGTGCGGAGCTCGTGGTCGACGGGCGCGGCTTCACCATGCAGGGCTACGAGAAGGGCTTCTACATGGGCGGCTGCCTGTTCGACCGCGTGACCAAGGACATGCGGATCTACAAGGAGGAGATCTTCGGGCCGGTCCTCTCGGTGGTCCGCGCCAAGAGCTACGACGAGGGCATCCAGCTCGCCAACGACCACGAGTACGGCAACGGCGTCGCGATCTACACCCGCGACGGCGACGCCGCCCGCGACTTCGCCTCCAAGGTCCAGGTCGGCATGGTGGGCGTGAACGTGCCGATCCCGGTGCCCCTCGCCTACTACACCTTCGGCGGCTGGAAGCGCTCCGCCTTCGGCGACCTGAACCAGCACGGCCCGGACTCGGTGCGCTTCTACACCAAGACCAAGACGGTCACGTCGCGCTGGCCCTCGGGCATCCGCACGGGCGCCGAGTTCGCGATCCCGACCATGAAGTGAGGGGCGCCGGAGGGCGACACCCGGCCTCTCCCGTTCCCGGGACGGACCTGGCGCCCTCCCTCCCAAGCTCCCTGGCCCGTTCTCAGACGGTCACCACCGCCCGGCATTGGGACTCGGTGACGGTCGCGTGCGGGTTGCGGCGCATGTAGTCGACCGCCTTCTCGACCTGCAGGTCGAAGCAGAAGCGGGCGTACTGGTAGCCGCCGTAGCGTTCCTGGTGGCACTTGGCCGGCGCGGCGACGAGGCAGACGGTAAGCACGATCTCGAACACGGACGACCTCCTCCTGTGCGACCGAACGGAGGATCCGATCGGGGCGGCGGCAGGGCAAGGATTAGTTCCCGCTCGTGTGGAGGATTTCCGCACCGTGGCATGCGCGCCACGGTTGCGCAGCGTCAGCTCCGGATGCGCTCGAAGGTCTCGAGCCGGGGCGGCTCGTTCGCCCAGGTGCCGGCGCGCCCGATCTGCCGCCCGGCCTCGTAGAGGCGCGACATGGCGGCCGGGTCGAAGGTGAGCCCGTCCCCGAGAGTGGGCGCGTCGTCCGGGATCGCCATCAGGTGGAAGCCGGCCTTGGACTGCCGGGTCGTCACGTAGGCCTGGTAGATGGTCTTGTAGAGGAGCCCGCGCAGGAGCTCGGTGATCGATTTCCGGGTGATGTCCAGCACCTCCGGCTTCACGGCCGCATCGGCGTCCTGGAGCTTCAGCTTGCCGTTGACCAGCACCCAGACGTTGCGGTGCCTGGCCCTGCTGTCGACCATGAAGCTGCGCAGCAGGATCGGCGCCTTGACGCCGCCGTCGACGTGCATCTGGCGCGCGGTGGTCTGGTCGGAGGGCTGGATATAGACCGGCTTGAAGAAGCCAGGGACGGCCGCGGAGGCGCGGAGCACCTTGCGGTAGACGGGCACGCGCGCCGGATGGTTGCTCGCCGCGATCCGCCCCATGTCCCAGACGACCAGCTGGCCGGCGTCGAGGTTGGTGGTGGCGACGTAGAGGCGCCGGCCGCGCCGGTGCTCCTCGGCGACCTTGTCGAGCAGCGCCTCGTCGACGATCCCGTCGATGCGCTCCTTGAGCGGGGTGTAGTCGAGCGCGCTGTCGGAGAAGAGCCCCGTGATGCCCTTCGGGATGAAGACGTCCCGGTTGCGCGTGTTGGTGTAGGCGTCGGTCAGGACCGCGTCGTATTCGGGCCCCAGGAAGGCGAGCGTGGCGGCCAGCGCGCCGGTCGAGACGCCGGTCACGACGTCGAAGCGCGGACGGCGGCCGCTCTCGCTCCAGCCGACCAGCACGCCGGCCCCGAAGGCCCCGTCGGCGCCCCCGCCGGAGAGCGCCAGCACGTTGAAGTCTGTCCGGGCGGCCTCGATCGCCGGGATCGGCTCGGCGGCGGACTTGCCGTCGGCGTCGAACAGCGCCACGGCGGCGACCGGCAGCTCGGTCCGGACCTCCTCGGACTCGAAGGGCCGGGTGGCGCATCCCGCGAGAAGGAGGACGGCAGCGAAGACGGCCACGAGGCGAGGGCGGGCGAGGGATCGGGTCACGCTGGGGCACCTGAGATATCGAACCGTGAATGCTAACGCGGCGGGCGCGGCGGCACCACTCGCCCCCGGCGATTCACGGCGTGGCGTGGCCGGCGTGCCGCATCGCCCATTCGGCCGCCGCCCGGCCGGCTACGAAGCCGGTCGCCATCGAGGCTTGCAGGAGGTAGCCGCCCGTCGGCGCGTCCCAGTCGAGCATCTCGCCGGCCGCGAAGACGCCCGGGCGGGCGCGCAGCATGAGCCGGTCGTCGAGGCCCGCGAAGGCGAGGCCGCCGGCGGTCGAGATCGCGCGCTCGACCGGCCGCATGCCGGTGACGGTGAGCGGCACGGCCTTGATCAGGGCAGCGAGCGCGGCGGGGTCGGACGGCAGATCGCGGCCGTGGCCCTCGCGCAGCAGCGCCACGGCGGCGGGCGAGAGCTGCGCGCCCTTGCGCAGCCGGTTCGACAGGCTGTCGCGCGGCCGGGTGCGGGCGAGCGCGGCGGCGAGGTCGGCCTCGGACCGGTCGGGCCTCAGATCGACGAGGACGCGCACGGGCCCCGCGACGAGGCCGTCGCGCAAGGGCGCGGACAGCGCGTAGACGGCGCCGCCCTCCAGCCCCTCGCGGGTGATCACCGCCTCGCCGCGCACCGCGAGGTCCCCGCAGGCGAGCGCGACGCGCTTCAGCGGCTCGCCCTCGAAGCGGTCGCGGACGTGGTCCGACCAGGCGATCTCGAAGCCGCAGTTCGAAGCCGAGAGCGGCGTCACGGGCGCACCCGCCGCCTCCAGGGCCGGCACCCAGCGGCCGTCGGAGCCGAGCCGGGCCCAGCTCGCGCCGCCGAGCGCCAGGACGGTGGCCCCGGGCGTCACGACCGCCTCGCTGCCGTCCGGGCCCTGCAGGCGAAGGCCGTCCGTGCCCGCGAACCCGGTCCAGAGGGTCCTGGCGCGCAGCCGGACGCCGAGGCCGTCCAGCCGGCGCAGCCAGGCGCGCAGCAGGGGCGACGCCTTGAACGATTTCGGGAAGACCCGGCCGCTGGACCCCACGAAGGTCTCCTCGCCGAGATCCGCGGCCCAGGCCCGGAGCCGCTCGGGCGGGAAGGCCTCGACAGCGGCGCGGAGCTGCGGGGCGGCGTCGCCGTAGCGGGCGAGAAAGCGCTCCGCCTCTTCGGAATGGGTGAGGTTCAGGCCGCCCCGTCCGGCGAGCAGGAACTTGCGGGCCGGCGACGGCATGCGCTCGACGACGGTCACGGCCGCGCCCGCCCGGGCCGCGGTTTCTGCCGCCATCAGGCCGGCAGGGCCGCCGCCGATCACCCAAACCTCGCCGCGCGCGTCGTCCATGAAGCCATCCCCCGTCGCGAGGCGCGAGCTATCCCGGATCCGGGGCGGGGGCGCAAGGCCGCTCAGCGCCGGAGGACGCCCGCCTCGGTCACGATCGCGTCCATGGGGATGTCGTGCGGCTCCGGCGCGTAGCCAGGGACCTCGGTGGCGGCGAGCCCGATGCCGATCGCGAGGGGGCGGGGCGAGAGGCTCGCGAGCGTCCGGTCGAAGTAGCCGCCTCCGTAGCCCAGGCGCCAGAGGCCGTCGGCCCGGAACCCGACCAGCGGGGCGATCACGACGTCGGGCACCGCCGTTTCGGAGCCGGCGGGCACCAGGATGTTCCAGAAGCCCCGCTCCATGGGGGTGCCCCGGCTCCAGGGCCGGTAGACGAGCGGCGTCCGCGGCTCGACGACGACCGGCAGCGCCAGCGACCAGCCGCGGCGCTCCGCCGTCCCGAGCGCCCAGGCGCGCAGGTCGAGCTCGCCCTTGATCGGCCAGTAGAGCCCGAGCACGCGCCCGGGCCCCTCCGGCAGGACTCCCTCGAGCGCCGACGCGATCGCGGCCGTGGCGGCCTCGCGCTCCGCGCTCGACAGTGCGGCCCGGCCGGCCAGCAGCCGCTCGCGCTCAGCCTTGCGCCAGGCCCGCCAAGGCTCCATGGGCGCGGCCTTCAGCGGCCGTAGGCGCAGATGACGGCCTGGCCCTTCCGCTCCTTCACCGAGCGGTAGACGAGCTCGATCTGGCGGATCGCCTTGCCGTCGCCCTTGAGGTCGATCCAGCGGGTCTCGCCGTTCTTCGGGATCACGCTGCGCACCGAGAAGTCCTCGGCCTTGCCGCCGCCGTACACGATCTTGAGATCATAGATTTCGACGTCGTTGCCGGCGACGGTCAGCTTGACGGCGGTCCAGCGTCCCTCCTGCTTGCCGACCGCGATCACGTCGCGATCGACGTCGAGGCCGACGGTCCGGCAGCCGAGCGGCTCGGCGGCGCTGGCCGCGGACGCGGTGGCGAGAAGGGCGAGGGCGGCGAGGGCGGCGGTCGATTTCACGGGTCTCGGCTCCTGGTGGTGGGACGGCGGGGCGGCTCGGCCGGGCGGCGAGCACGGCCCCGGTCCTGTCTGGCGTCCGACCGCGTCGGAAATGCGGCCTTCCCGGGCCGGTGCCTCCCTGGTCCGGGTCATGGCGGGACCGGCCGGCGATTGCAATCGCACGCCTGCTCCGGTCAAGTACCCGAAGGGCGACAGGCCCGGGGATCGCGGCAGGGGAACAGGCGAATGGCGATGCTGGCGCGGCGCGGCTGGGTGCCGGAGACGTCGGAAGATCTGGTCGGCCGGATCGCCGACCGCACCGCGCAGGACGAGCCGGCCGCGATCGAGGCGGAGCTCGGCCGGCTGGCGGCCTGGAACCGCGAGATCCACGAGCGCGATTGCGTCAACCTGAACCCGGCGACCAACACCATGAACCCGCGCGCGGAGGCGTTTCTTTCGGCCGGCATCGGCGCGCGCCCGTCGCTGGGCTATCCGGGCGACAAGTACGAGATGGGCCTGGAGGCGATCGAGCGGATCGAGGTGATCGCGGCCGAGCTCGCCGCCGAGGTCTTCGGCGCCCGCTACGCCGAGATCCGCGTCGGCTCGGGGGCGCTCGCCAACCTCTACGCCTTCATGGCCACCTGCCGGCCGGGCGACCGGATCATCGCACCCCCGGCCGCGATCGGCGGACACGTGACGCACCACCGGGCCGGGGCGGCCGGCTGGTACGGCATCGAGATCCACGAGGCGCCGGTCGACGCGGCCGGCTTCACGGTCGACCTCGACCGGCTGCGCGCGATGGCGCAGGCGCTCCGCCCGAAGCTCATCACCATCGGCGGCAGTCTCAACCTCTTCCCGCATCCCGTGCCGGAGATCCGCCGAATCGCCGACGAGGTCGGCGCCAAGGTGCTGTACGACGCCGCGCACATGTCGGGGATGATCGCCGGGCGGGCCTGGCAGCAGCCGCTGGCCGAGGGCGCCCACCTCATGACCATGAGCACCTACAAGAGCCTCGGCGGGCCGCCGTCGGGGCTCATCCTGACCGACGAGGCCGATCTCGCCGAGCGGCTCGACGGCATCGCGTTCCCGGGCCTGACGGCCAACTTCGACGCCGGCAAGTCGGCGGCGCTGGCGGTCGCGCTGCTCGACTGGAAGGTACACGGGGAAGCCTACGGGGCCGCCATGGCGAGGACCGCCAAGGCGCTCGCGGCGGCGCTCGACGCCGAGGGGATCCCCGTCCACGCCGCCCGGCGCGGATTCACGACCTCGCACCAGTTCGCCGTCGAGGCGGCGCGCTGGGGCGGCGGGCAGACGGTCTCCAAGCTGCTTCGGCGGGCGAACCTGCTGGCCTGCGGGATCGGGCTGCCGATCGCGCCGGTGGGCGACGACCTGCCGGGGCTCAGGCTCGGCACGCCGGAGATCGTCCGCTGGGGCATGGACGCCGGCGACATGCCGGCGCTCGGGCGGCTGATCGCCCGGGTGCTGGTCGACGGGGAGGCCCCCGAGCGGGTGGCGCCCGACATGACCGCCTTCCGGAGCCGGTTCCGGACCTTGCATTACATCCGCTGACAAGCCGGCTTGACAGGCGGACCCGCGCGGCCGACGGTCCCCGTCCCGACCGGAGGATGGCCCGCCATGGATCCCGCGACCCTCGTCGCCTTCACGATCGCGCTCGCGCTGGCGGCGGCCTCGCCCGGGCCGGGCGTCGTGGCGGTCGTCGCCAAGGCGCTCGGAACCGGATTCCGCGGCGCCCTGCCGATGGTGCTCGGCCTCGTCCTCGGCGACCTGACCTACCTTAGCTTCGCGGCCTTCGGGCTCGCCGCCCTGGCGCAGACCTTCGGCACAGTCTTCCTGGCGGTGAAGTGGGTCGGCGCCGGCTATCTCGCCTGGCTGGCGGTCCGGCTCTGGACGGCGGCGCCCACGGGGGCCCGGCTGGAGGCGGCGGGCGAGACCGGCGCGATGCGCACCTTCCTGGGCGGCCTCGCGCTCACCCTCGGCAACCCGAAGGTGATGGTCTTCTACCTCGCCCTGCTGCCGAGCCTGGTCGACCTGCCCGCCCTGACGACGACCGGTTTCGCCGAGCTCGCCGGGGTGGTCGTGGTGGTCCTCCTGGCGGTGATCGGCGGCTATGCGGCCGCGGCGGCGCGGGCGCGGGACCTCTTCCGCAGCCCCGGCACGTTGCGCTGGCTCGACCGCGCGGCCGGGACCATGATGGCGGGCGCAGCGGCGGCCGTGGTCGCCCGGTCCTGAACCGAGCTCCCGCACAGGGCCGGCCCGGTCAGGGCAGGCGCTCGGCCGGCGAAGGCAGGCCCTCGGCGCCCGTGGCCAGGGCCTCGACCGCGTCCAGGAGACGCTTCAGGTCCTCCGGCCGGGACAGGCGGTGGTCGCCGTCCTTGACGAGCGTCAGCACCACGTCGTCGCGCGCCAGACAGGTGACGAGGTCGACGGCGTGGCGCCAGGGGACGTCCTCGTCCTTCACGCCCTGCAGGATCGTCACCGGGCAGCCCGTCTCGATCGGTCCGTCCATGAGGAGGTTCCGCCGGCCGTCCTCGATGAGGGCGCGGGTGATGCGGTAGGGCTCGTCCGCATAGGGAGAAGGCTGCGACCAGACGCCCTTGTCCAGGATCTCGGCCCTGACCGCCTCGGGGAAGCGGGCCCACATCAGCCGCTCGGTGAAGTCGGGCGCCGGCGCGATCAGCACCATGCCGCGGACCCGGGAGGCCGCCCCGGCCTTCGCGCGCTCGGCGCGGGCGAGCAGGAGCGCGATCCAGCCGCCCATCGAGGAGCCGACCAGGATCTGGTCCCCCGCCGTCTCGCGCTCGAAGACCGCGAGGCTCTCCTCGAGCCAGCGCGAGATGGTGCCGTCGTCGAAGCGCCCGCCCGAGGCGCCGTGGCCGGAATAGTCGAAGCGCGTGAAGGCGCGGCCGGTCTCCAGTGCCCAGGTGTCGAGCGCGGCCGCCTTCGTGCCGGTCATGTCCGACTTGAAGCCGCCGAGCCAGACGATGCCGGGCGCGCGCCCGCCGCGCTTCAGGATCGCGATGTCGCGCGCCTCGGGTCCGGTCCCGACGGTGAGGGTGCTGGCGACGGGCGGCGTCATGGCTGTGGCTCCTGGCTCGATCATCGGATGCGGTAGGCCGGCCGGCGCGGGAACGCAAGGCGCGGCGGTTGCGGGGGACGGGCCCAGGGGCTATGCAGCGCGTGCCATCCGACCGGAGCCCGCCATGCCCTTCGCCCCGAACCACCCGCGCGAGCGCCTGATCCTGCCCCTGGACGTGCCGACCGTGGCGGACGCCGAGCAGGTCGTGGCCGAGACGCGGGGCAGCGTCGGGGTCTACAAGATCGGCCACCAGCTCGTCTTCTCGGGGGGCCTCGCGCTCGCCGAGCGCCTGATGGCCTCGGGCGAGAAGGTGTTCCTGGACGTCAAGCTTCTCGACATCGACAACACGGTCGCGCACGGGATCGAGTCGATCGCCGCGCTCGGCCCCGCCTTCGTGACCCTCCACGCCTACCCGAAGGCGATGCGGGCCGCGGTGGCCGCCAAGCGCAAGGCGGGCGGTTCGACGGCGCTGCTCGGCGTCACGGTGCTGACCTCGATGGACGACGGCGACCTTGCGGAAGCCGGCTACGCGGGGACTGTCAAGGGCCTCGTCGCCACGCGCGCCGCGCAGGCGCGGGCGGCGGGCATGGACGGGCTCGTCTGTTCGCCCGAGGAGGCGGCCGCGCTGAGGCCGATCGTCGGGCCCGACATGCTGCTGGTCACCCCGGGGGTCCGGCCCGTGGGATCGGCGGCGGGCGACCAGAAGCGGGTGATGACGCCCGGGGATGCGATCCGGGCCGGCGCCGACCTGCTGGTGGTCGGCCGCCCGATCCTCGGCGCCGCCGACCGGCGCGCGGCCGCGGAGGCGATCGTGGCGGAGATCGGCGCGGCGACCTGAGGGCTCAGACCGACGTCACCTTGGCGTCGCGGGCGCGGACGTGCTCGCGGTGGGCGATGTAGAGCCCGCTCGCCGCAATGATGGCGCCGCCGACCAGGGTCCAGATCGTCGGGAAGACGCCGAAGAGGAGCCACCCGAAGGCGGTCGCCCAGACGAGTTGGGCGTAGGAGAAGGGCGCCAGCACCGAGGCCGATCCGTGCCGGAACCCCTGCACGACGAAGACGTGGCCGATCGTCGACGTGGCCCCGAACACCACGCCGACGAGCATCTCGGTGCGGGTCGGCATGACGAAGGTCGACGGCATGAAGGCGCTGAGGACCGTGAAGCCGACGATGGCCGAGTAGACGAGGGTGGTCTCGGGCCGGTCGCTGCCCGCCATGACGCGGGTCGCGATGGCGGCGAGCGCCCAGATGAAGGCGGCGGCCATGGGCAGCAGCGCGGCCGAGTGCAGGATGTCGGCGCCCGGCCGGACCACGATGAGAACGCCGACGAGCCCGACCGCGGTGGCGGTCCAGCGGCGCACGCCGACGCGTTCGCCGAGGATCAGCACCGAGAGGGCGGTGATGAAGATCGGGGCGACGAAGTTCGTGGCGGTGGCGTCGGCGACCTGGAGCTGGCGCAGGCTGAGGATGAAGAGGAGCGAGGAGCCGACCATGCCGAAGCCGCGCACGACCTGGAGCCCGGGCCGGCGGGCGGCGAAGACCTCGGGGCCGCGCAACAGGAGCGCGCCGGGGACGACCAGCGAGACGAAGACCAGGTAGCGGATCCAGGCGACTTCGACGGCCGGCAGGGTCGCGGTCAGCATCTTGCCGAAGGCGTCGGAGGCCGCGAAGAACAGGGTCGAGAGCAGGATCATGCCGATGCCGAGGAGCGGGCGCTCGACGCTCGGGGCCGCGGACAGGAGGCCGTCCTTCTCGATCATGCCGGTCCTCGCCGGAGGGTTCGCGACACCCGGCCGCGGGGCCCCGAGGAGGCCCTCGAGGTCGGCGGCAGGCTGCAGGGACGCGGACGCGGCGGGCGGCGGGCTCATGGCAACTCTCTCGACCTGAAAATCGGCGTCGGACCGTCGCGCTCGATCGAGAGCGGGAGGCCCGGGCGAAGCATGCCGGACGTTGTCCGACATTCGTGCCCGCGCCGATACAGACAAGTCGGCAGACGAGACATGCCGGGCGGCCTCGAGCTTCGCCCTGAACCGGCCGGATTCCGCGCCCCGCGCCATGATGACGACACGGGTGTTAAGCCGGGCCTAACGGCCGTCAGGCACGGGCCCTTCGCGCCCGCCGAAAGACCGGAACCAGGGCGGCGACGCCGACGTTTGTCATGCCGATCCGGCCGGCGCGCCGCCCGCGCCGCAACAAGAGGCTGGCAGACCCGTGTCCCCGATTCGTTTCCGCGTCCTGATCCTGTCGCCCGCCGCCCCAGAACCGAGCCCGCCGCCGCTCTCCTACTGGTTCATCGACCGGGAGGACGCCGAGCTCGTCGCGCAGGCCTCCGCGACCGACGGCACCGCGGTCGCCCTCGTCGGCTACGACGAGAGCGGCCGACCCACCGTGCTCCGCTTCATCGGCACCGACCGCGACCGCGCCTGGTTCATGCGCCGGCCGGTCGCGCGCGACGACGAGCCGAGCCTCGACGAGATCGCCTTCTTCGCCTCCACGGACCGCCGGCGACGGCCGCGCGGAACCCGCCTCGCGGCGCCGGCGTTGCCCTGACCGACGAGGAGGTGCGAGATGCCCACACATCGAGACGGACGGAAGCCCAGGAGCCGCAGCATCGACCTGATCCTGGCGAACGGCGCCGGCGGTGCCCTGGCCGGAAGCCTGTTCGCCGCGGGCGTCCTGGCGAGCGACGGGGCCGGACTCGGCAGCCTTCTGGCGGCCGACGCGAGCCCGGTCGCGGCGGGCGCGCTCTGGATGCTGGGCGTCGCGGCGGGCTTCGCGACTTTCGGGATCGCGACCGCGGTGATGAGCCTGCGGGACGACGGGCCGGGCGCCGGCCCGGGCCGGCTCGCCGTGAGGCCGATCCCGGTCAGTCCGCGACCGCGGCGCTGAACGGATAAGGGGGTGACCCGCGGGGGCACCCCCTTTTCCCCGAATCCCATTCCCATCTCCTGTGCCTTCCCCCTGCCCCACCGAGAAGGCGCGCGGGCGCCGGATCACAGTGCTGCGGCGGGTGGATGACGCCGGCTCGGGCCCCGCTTCGCTGCGGCCGGCATGCGGGAGGAGAAGCGTCCCGCAAGGGGGCCGCCTCCCATCCGGACTGGCGACGTCGCGACCTCCCGATCGCTCAGGCCGGCAGCGGCACCCGCTTGATCGCCTCCAGGTGCTTCTCCATCTCGGGCAGGATCTCGGCCGCAAAGGCCTTCAGGGCCGCGTCCGACCCGCGCGCGGCGTAGTCGCGGATGAGGGCGACCGCCTCCTCGTGCACCTGGGTCTGGGCGGCGACGTAGCGCCGGTCGAAGCCGGTGTCGGCGAGGCTGCCGAGTTCCTCGAGCATCTTCGAATAGTCGGCGTTGCGGTCGCTCGGCTTGACGGGCGTCTCGGGCAGCTTCCACTTCGGATCGTCGAGGATCGCCTGCAGCCGCTCCCCCGCACGGGTGTGGTCGACGATCATGGTCTGGGCGAATTCCTTGACGGCCCCGGTCGCGGCCTTCTCCATGGCGAGGCGGCTCGACTCGATCTCGAACTCGTTGGTCTCCTTCAGGCGCTGCACGAACATGGCGTCGCCGATGAGCCCGGCCGGGTTTTCCGGCGAGCCGGCGGGCGGGGGCGTGGCGGGCGCCCCGGCGGGCGGGGCCGCGGTCTGGGCCGCGGCGGACGTCGCCAGCAGCGCGGCGGCGAGCGTCGTCTTCAGTCTCGGCAGCATGGGCCGTCTCCTCGGGTCCGTTCGGTCGGGTATCCGGGCAAGAACGGGCGGGGGGCGCCCCGGTTCCGCTCCGCTTCAGTCGAGGTCGTTGTGGATCGCCGTGGCGGCGATGGCGGCCTGGCCCGTCGAGACCGCCACCTGGTTCAGTCCGGCGACGATGTCGCCCGCGGCGTAGACCCCCGGCACGGACGCCCGCTGGTGATCGTCCGTGAGGACCCGGCCGTCCGCCGCAAGCGCCGCGCCCAGCCGGACGAGAATGCGGTTGCGGGGGCGGACGCCCAGCGCGGAATACAGGAGGTCGAAGGCCAGCCGGCCGCCGTCCGGCATGGCGAGCGCTGCGATCCGACCGTCCGCGGCGAGGTCTATGCGCTCCGGCCGGGCCGATATAACGGGGATGCGGCGTGCCGCCAGGGCGTCGAGGAGACCTGGGTCGGGGGCCGCCCCACCGAGCGTCATGACGGTGACGTCGCCGGAGAAGCGCGACAGGAAGAGAGCCTCGCGGGCGCCGTGGTCGCCGGGACCGAGCACCGCCAGGCGCCGGTCGATCGCCTCGTAGCCGTCGCAGACGGGGCATTGCCGGACGAGGCCGCGACGGACCGCGCGGTCCAGGTTGGGCAGGTCCGGCTCGCGGTCGACGACCCCCGTCGCGACCATCAGGGTGCGGGCGCGCACGCGGTCCCCGCCGGCGAGCCGCAGCTCGAACCCGCCGTCCCCGCGCAGCACGCCGCGGACAGCCGTGAAGCGGATCTCCGCCCCGTAGCGCTCGGCATGGTCGCGCATGCGGGCGATCAGGTCCGGGCCGGAGAGGCCGTCCGGGAAGCCGGCGATGTTGTGCGAGCAGGGGATCCAGGCGGCCCGGCTGGCGCCGCCGTCAAACACGGCGACGCGCCGGCGGTAGCGGGCGAGGTAGAGGGCGGCGGTCAGCCCCGCCGGCCCGCCGCCCACGACGGCGCAGTCGAGAGCCGCGCGGTCAAACACGCGCGGCTGCGAGGGCGAGGTCGGGCTTGTCCTCCGCCGAAGCGGTCTCAAGCGGGCCGAAGTCGCCGCGCAAGGCCTTCAGCGCCGTGCGCTCCATCTCGATTTCGCGCGCGGTGCGGAAGCCGAGCCGGCGCAGGACGGGGAGCGGCGGGCACCATCCCTCGGTCGCGTGCTGCAGCAGGAAGCCGGCGACGACGCCGGGGACCACGAACCAGCGGCGCGACCCGAAGATGCCGAAGACGACGCCGGCGAGCGACACGGTCGCCGCATTGGCCTCGAGCGCCCGCTCGATGTCCCATTCGAGGTCGAGCTCGACGAGGCGGCGCTCGATCTTGTGCGGGTGCCTGGCGTGATAGCGCAAGCTGTGGCGCATGCGCTTCTGGATCTTGGCGTTCACGTCGGGCGTGGTGTTCGCCACCACACGGTCGGTCATGTCGGCGGTCATGGTCGGACTCCTGACTCTGGGTTTCTCGGCAGACCAATCGTGAGCGCGGCCGTCCGGTTCCCGCCGACGTCAATCAGGCAGGCAATCGAGCACGACCGCGAGCGGCAGGGCCGACCTGCGGAGGCGTAGCGCGTTATCGGCCACCTCCGCGGGTCCGCCGACGATCGACTGGCGCAGCGACCAGCGTTGCAGCGGCACCGGCACGGCGACGACGTCCTCGCCGGGGGCCAGCGCCCGGGTCGAGACCGCGACGACGAGGGCCTCGTCGCGGGTCCGCCGCATGAAGGCGACCACGCCCCCCGCCCCGACCGGCGCGAGCGGCTGGTACGGTGCGCCGACGAAGAGGTGCGGGGAGGCCCCGCGCAGCGCGAGCAGGTCCGCAACGACCCGCTGCTTGGCGAGCCCGTCGTGGTCGCGTTCGAGATCCGGGAGGACCTCGGCGGCGAGGCCGGCGGTGATCGCCTCCCAGTCGAGCGGCCGGCGGTTGTCGGGGTCGACCAGGACCGGGTCCCAGCGCTCCGAGCCCCGGTAGACGTCGGGCACGCCCGGCATGGTCAGCTGCAGGACCGTCTGGGACAGTCCGTTCCGGCGTCCCGCCACGCAGGTCCTTTCGACGAGCCCGGCCATGTCGGCCCGGAAGGCCTCGCCGTCCGGCCCCTCGAGGAGGGCCCGCGCGAAGTCCATCGCGGCCGCCTCGTAGGCGGGGTCGCCGCCGACCCAGGCCGTGTGCCGCTTCGCCTCCCGCAGGGCCTTGGTCCAGTATTCCGCGACGCGGTCGGCCGAGACGGGCCAGGCCCCGAAGAGGGTCTGGTAGAGGAAGGCCTCGTCGACGGCGTCGGGCGCCGGCCCGCCCTCGACCCGACGCCGCAGGGGCGCGTGCCGCTCCGACCAGGCGCGGCAGAGGGCGAGCCAGTCGTCCGGCATCTCCGAGAGGAGGTTGAGGCGGGCGCGCGTGTCCGACCCGCGCTTGGTGTCGTGGGTGGAGAGCGCGACCAGGCAGGCGGGGTGGCGTTCGGCGATGCGGGCGGCGGCGGCGTGGAAGGCCTCGGGAGCCGTGGCGGGATGGGTCAGGTGACTGCCGACCTCGTTCACCGAGAGGAGGCCGGGGAAGCGGTAGAGCTCGGTATCCTCGTAGCCCTTGGCCATGGCGGGGCCGGAGAGCTGCTGGAAGCGACGGCGGAACCGGTCGGGGCCGGGCCGGCCCGGCGCGAACAGCAGGAGACCCAGCACCGCCTCCAGGGCGCGCCGGCCGATCGGCCCGAGCCGGGCGGCCGCCTCCTCGGCGGCGGTCGCCAGCAGCCGGCGGTCCTCGGCCGAGACCTCGCCGGCGATGTAGGTCCGATAGACCGGGAGCGCGGCGATCAGTTCGACGAGGGCACGCCGCAGGGCGGCCCTGGGCAGGTCCTCCGCACCGCGGCCCTTGACCAGCCCGGCCGCGAGCGCCGCCAGGGTGCGCAGCTCGCCCCGAAGTCCGGTGGCCAGGATCTCGCGCTTGGCGTCGGCGACCCGCTCCTCCGGGGTTCCGGGGAGGCCGAGGGAGCCCGCGTAGCCGGCGAGGCGCGCGTAGCCGTCGGGGTCGACGAAGAGCCCGTTGATGCGGTTCAGGTACTCGTAGCCGGTGGTGCCGTCGACCGGCCAGTCGCGCAGCTCCTCGTCGGGCCCGAGGATCTTCTCCAGGTGGATGGTGACGTCTGATCCGACCGCCGCGCGCAGGCGGCGGCAGTAACCCTCCGGGTCGGCGAGACCGTCGACGTGGTCGACGCGGAGCCCGTCCACGAGCCCCTCCCGCACGAAGCCGAGCGGCAGGCGATGGAGCGCCTCGAACACGTCGGGATCCTCGACCCTGAGGCCGGCGAGGTCGGTGATGTCGAAGAAGCGGCGGTAGGTCAGGGCGGCCGCGCCGAGCTGCCAGGGGACGAGGCGGAAATTCTGCCGCCCGAGGAGGTCGGCGAGCCGGTCGGGGTCGGCGAGGCGGGCTTGCACGGCGCGCATGAAGACCGGATCGGCGAGGGCCGCAGCGAGCCCGTCGCGCAGGCGGTCGCGCTCCTCGGCCGGCAGGGCGAGGTCGTCCGTGGCCGCCCAGGCCGCGAAGGCCTCCGCGCCCTCCCCGTCCTGTCCGGGATCGGCGAGGCCGGCATAGCTCGCCGGCCTCAGCGGCAGGCGGGTGTCGTGCCAAACGGCCAGAATGCGCCCGGCGGGGGCGTCGACCTCGGCGCGGATCCGGCCCGCCGCGACCACGTCGGCGAGCGGCGCGTCGAGCACCGCGAGCGTCACCGGTCCGCGGCGCCAGTCGATGTCGAAGCGGGACGCGAGGAGCGAGCGCGGGCCGAACTCGAGGGCGTCGAGCCAGGCAGCGTTGTCGGATCCGGCGATCCCGGCGTGGTTCGGGACGATGTCGAGCATGATGCCGAGGCCCGCGGCCTTGCAGGCGCGGGCGAAGCTGCGGAAGGCGGCCTCGCCGCCGAGTTCCGGGTTGACGGCCGCGTGGTCGACGATGTCGTAGCCGTGCCGCGAGCCCGGCCGGGCCTGGAAGATGGGCGAGGCGTAGAGATGCGAGACGCCGAGGTCGACCAGGTAGGGTACCAGGCGCTCCGCATCCGCGAAGGTGAAGTCCTTCTCGAACTGGAGGCGATAGGTCGCGCGGAGGCGGTTGCGGATCACTGCGGCAGCCATAGCGCCCCCGAGAAGGATTCGAAGACCCAGTGCCCCGAGCCTGGCCTGACCTCGCCGGCCGCCGCCTCCGCGCGGGGCGCGGGGACGCGGGCGAAGCGGGTGGCGGGCGAGAGATTGAGGGCAAGTCCGTAGCTGCCGGCCTCGAAGTCCCAGCGCGCCACCACGATGGGGCCGACCGCGCCGGCTTCGGCGCCGCGGAAGGCCGAGCCGAGGAGCGGGGTCACGAAGCGGCGCCGCCACTGCAGGCAGCGACGGGTGAACGCGAAGGCCTCGGCGCCCTCGGGCGTGTCCAGGCGCGCCCAGTCGAGCCGGCAGGCATCGCGGGTGGCCGGATCGAGCGGGTCGGGGATCTCGGTGCCCGCAAAGGCGGCGAACTGGGCGAACTCCGCCCGGCGGCCGGACCGCACCGCCTCGGCGAGGTCGCCCTCGAAATCGCAGAAGAAGCGGAACGGCCGGCGCTCGTCGTATTCCTCGCCCATGAACAGCATGGGCACCTGCGGGGCGAGCAGGAGGGCGAAGCGCAGGAGGCGCACGGCCTCCGGAGGAGCCAGATCAGTGAGCCGTTCCCCGAAGGCGCGGTTGCCGACCTGATCGTGGTTCTGCAGGAAGCTGACGAAGGCGGTCGGGTGCAGGCCGGCGGAGACTTCGCCCCGGGGGACGCCGCCGCGCAGCGGGTTCGGGTCGCCCTGGTAGTCGAAGCCCTGCTGGAGCACGCGGGCGACCCGTGCGGCGGTGCCCTCCGCGTAGGCGGCGTAGTAGCCATCCGATTCGCCCGTGACGGCGACGTGGAAGACATGGTGGAAGTCGTCGTTCCACTGGGCGCGGTAGAGATGGGCGGCGACGTCGTGCGCCCCACCGAGGAGACTGGCCTCGTTGTGCTCGTTCTCCAGAACCAGGTGCGGCCGCGGCTCCAGGGCGTTCAGCGTCTCGGCCAGTTCACGCAGGAAGACCGCCCGCGCCGGGCCCTGGAAGGCGTGGACGGCGTCGAAGCGCAGGCCGTCGATGCCGAAGTTCTCGACCCAGCCGCGGGCGTTCTCGATGAAGAAGCGCCGGACCTCCGGACGCTCGAAATCGATCGCCGGGCCCCAGGGCGTCAGGACGCCGGCCGCGAAGAATTCGGGGGCGTAGGTCTCGAGCCCGTTCCCGGTCGGGCCGAAGTGGTTGTAGACCACGTCCAGGAAGACCGAGAGGCCGAGCGTGTGGGCGCGGCGGACGAGCTCCGCGAGATCCTCCGGGCGGCCGTAGTCGGCCTTGACGGCGAAGGGCAGCACCCCGTCGTAGCCCCAGCCGCGGCTGCCGGCGAACTCGGCGACGGGCATGAGCTGGATCGCCGTCACGCCGGCCTCCGCATAGTGCCCGAGGCGCTTCGCCAGGGCCCGGAAGGTCCCCTCGGGGGTCGCGGTGCCGACATGCAGCTCCGAGATCACCATCTCGGCCCAGGGCCGGCCGAGGCGCCGGCTGCGCCAGGCGAGGGACGGATGGGGGACGACGGACCAGCCGTCCGGCCCGCCCTCCTGCAGGCGCGAGGCCGGGTCGGGCCAGTCGCGGTCGCCGATACGGAAGCGGTAGCGCGCGCCGGGGCCGGTGCCCGGGGCGAGGACGTCGAACCAGCCGCCGCCCCGCGCCGCCATCGGGAGCGTCCCGTTCGCGAGCACCAGCTCGACGGCCGGGGCCGAGGGCGCCCAGAGCCGGAACAGCGTCCCCTCCGCCTGGACGCGGGGGCCGAAGCGCGTGACGCCGAGGCGGAGGTCGGAGTCCACCGGGGGTGCGGCGCCCATGCGGTCCGGTCCGGCCTGGAGGCGGCGAGGGCTGGCTTCTCGATCTGACACGCGACGGCCCCGGTCCTGCCCGACGACGGCGGGCGGCGACGATCCGCCGGACCCGCGACCGCCCCCGGCGCTCGCGCGGGTCAGGGGCGGTCGGGGCTCAGAACCGGTGAGGACAGGGATGGTTCCGCACTGCAAAAGCGCGGGGCGCGACCGTCCGCTGGCGCGCCGGGGCGGCCGTCACTGCCGGACGGCGCCCTCGACGGCCTCGAGGTTGAAGGCGGCCGCCATCAAGGCCTTGGTGTAGGCGGTCTCAGGCCGGGAGAAGATCTTCTCGGACGGCCCCTGCTCGACCACCTTGCCGTCCCGCATCACGATCACCTCGTTGGCGAGGGCGCGGACGACCTTGAGGTCGTGCGAGATGAACAGGTAGGCGAGGCCGTGGCGGGTCTGCAGGTCGCGCAGGAGGTCGACCACCTGGGCCTGGACGGACATGTCGAGCGCCGAGGTCGGCTCGTCGAGCATGATGAACTTCGGCTCCAGCACGAGAGCGCGCGCGATGGAGATGCGCTGGCGCTGGCCGCCCGAGAACTCGTGCGGGTAGCGGTGGCGAGTCTCCGGGTCGAGGCCGACCTCCTGGAGGACGGCCGTGACCCGCGCCTCGCGCTCCTCCTCGGAGAGTTGCGGCATGTGCACGCCGAGCCCCTCGCCGATGATGTCGCCGACGGACATGCGGGGCGACAGGGACCCGAAGGGATCCTGGAAGACGACCTGCATGTTGCGCCTGAGCGGCCGGGTCTCGGCGAAGCGCAGGCCCTGGATGTCCCGGCCCATGACGACAATCCGGCCCTCCGAGGAGATCAGCCGCAGGATGGCGAGGCCGAGGGTGGTCTTGCCGGAGCCCGACTCGCCGACGACCCCGACGGTCTGTCCCTCGCGGACCGCCACCGAGACGCCGTCGACCGCCTTGATGTAGCCGACCGTGCGCTTCAGGAAGCCGCGCTTGATGGGGAACCAGACCTTGAGGTCGGTGGCGGCGGCGATGACCGGCTTGCCGGCGTCGGCGGTCGGCGGGTTGCCGCGCGGCTCGGCGGCGAGCAGATGGCGCGTGTAGGGGTGCTGGGGGGCGGCGAAGACCTCCTCGACGGTCCCGGACTCGACGACCCGCCCCTTGGTCATCACGCAGACCTTCTGGGCGAACTTCCGCACAATCCCGAGGTCGTGGGTGATGAGCAGTACGCCCATGCTGTGCTCGCGCTTCAGGTCGTCGAGAAGCTTGAGGATCTGCGCCTGCACGGTGACGTCGAGCGCCGTCGTCGGCTCGTCGGCGATGAGCAGGTCGGGCTCGTTGGCGAGCGCCATGGCGATCATCACGCGCTGGCGCTGGCCGCCGGAGAGCTGGTGCGGGTAGGCGCGCAACCGCTTCTCCGGCTCGGTGATGCCGACGGACGTCAGGAGCTCGAGGACGCGGGCGCGGGCCTCCCGCTCGCCCATGCCCCGGTGCAGCCTGAGGATCTCGGCAACCTGGTCCTCGACGACGTGCAGCGGATTGAGTGAGGTCATCGGCTCCTGGAACACCATCGTGATGTCGTCGCCGCGCACGGCGCGCAGCTCGGCCTCGCTCGCCTTGAGGAGGTCGCGGCCCTTGAACAGGACCTCGCCGGCAGGATGGCTGGCCGACGGCGGCAGGAGCCGCGGGATCGACAAGGCGGTCACGGACTTGCCGGAGCCGGACTCGCCGACCAGCGCCACGGTCTCGCCCTTGGCGATGTCGAAGGAGACGCCCTGGGCGGCGACGCTGTCCTCGCCGTTCTGCCGGAACACGACGCCGAGGTTGCGGACGGACAGGAGGGGCGCGGAGTCGGTCACGATTTCGAGTCCAGTTCCGCGATGTTGCCCAGTGGAACGCGTCTCAGCCCAGCCGGCAGTCGGATGCGCTGATCCGACGACAGAAAGACATCGCATCCCGCCAACAGCGCGGTCGCGATGTGAATGGCATCCGGCGTCCGGTTCCCGATCGTGGCCCGGACTTCGGCGCACTTCATCAACACAGCCCGAGACACGGACATGACCTGGATCACTTGCTCCGATGCCATCAGTTCCTCGTAGGATCGTGCCAACGAAGCATCTCCGATCTTCAGCGGCAGGACTAGCACCTCCGCCAAGGTGAACTCGCTCGTGACAAGCCGCCAACCGTCGCGAGCGCACCACCGGACGACCGGGCTCAGATCGAGCTCAGGGTTCTCCACATAGGCGATGAAGAAATTCGCATCGAGGTAGATCCGCATTTTTCAGTCGTCATCCCGCAAGCTGCGGATTCGCGCCACGGCCTGGTCGATGGAGGTCTTCATGTACGAGCCCGCGCCTTGCAGCGCGAGCACACGATCCACGGGCAGCAGCGGCCGACCGAGATCCTCGACCGTGACCCGGACTGCGTTTCCGGGCTCGATTTTGCCTCTGAGATCGTCCGGCAGCGCGGACGCGACCGTCACTTTTCTGAGCGTCTCGTTCATCGCCGAACTCCTTTCCGCCAATCCTATCACGAGAAGGTCTTGCGCGGGTCGAAGGCGTCGCGGACGGCCTCGCCGACGAAGACGAGCAGGCTCAGCATGATGGAGATGACGAAAAAGCCCGAGAGGCCGAGCCAGGGCGCCTGGAGGTTGTTCTTGCCCTGGGCCAGCATCTCGCCGAGGGACGGCGAGCCGGGCGGCAGGCCGAAGCCGAGGAAGTCGAGCGAGGTCAGGGTGGTGATCGAGCCGTTCAGCAGGAAGGGCATGAAGGTCAGGGTCGCCACCATGGCGTTGGGCAGCAGGTGGCGCCACATGATCGTCAGGTTGCCGACCCCGAGGGCGCGGGCGGCGCGCACGTATTCGAAGTTGCGGGCCCTGAGGAACTCGGCGCGGACCACGCCGACCAGGCTGACCCAGGAGAAGAGCAGCATGATCCCGAGCAGGACCCAGAAGCTCGGCACCAGGATGGAGGAGATGATCAGCAGCAGGTAGAGGGACGGGATCGACGTCCAGATCTCGATGAAGCGCTGGAACAGGAGGTCGGTCCAGCCGCCGAAGTAGCCCTGCACGGCGCCCGCCGCGATGCCGACCACGGACGAGATGATGGTCAGGATCAGGCCGAACAGGACCGAGATGCGGAAGCCGTAGATGAGCCGCGCCACCACGTCCCGGGCCTGGTCGTCGGTGCCGAGCCAGTTCCAGTTGCCGACCACGCAGTCCGGGTCGTCGGCGCCCTTGGCGTAGCGCTCGCAGCGCTTGTCCTTGTCGTAGAGCCAGGACGGCTTGGCGGGCGCCGGATCCGGAATCTCGCGGTTGACGGTGTTGTAGGAGTAGCGGATCGGCGGCCAGAGCGCCCAGCCGTTGGCGGCGATCTCGTCGCGGATCACCGGGTCGCGGAAGTCCGTGCGCGGCAGGAAGCCGCCGAACTTCTCCTCCGGGTAGTCGACGAAGACCGGCGTCAGCCACTCGCCCTTGTAGACGACCAGGATCGGCCGGTCGTTGGCGAGGAACTCGGCGAAGAGCGACAGGACGAAGAGGATCATGAAGACCCACAGCGAGACGTAGCCGCGCCGGTTGGCCTTGAAGTTGCGCAGGCGCCGCTGGTTCAGCGGCGACAGGGCGAAGCGACTCTTGCGCACGATGGAATCGCGGGTCCGGGCGTCCACGTCAGACCTCCCGGCTTTCGAAGTCGATGCGCGGGTCGATCCACGTGTAGGTCAAGTCCGAGACGAGACCGACCACCAGGCCCACGAGAGAGAAGACGTAGAGGGTGGCGAAGACGACCGGGTAGTCGCGGTTGACGACGGACTCGAAGCCGAGCAGGCCGAGGCCGTCGAGCGAGAAGATCGTCTCGATCAGCAGCGAGCCGCCGAAGAAGGCGCCGATGAAGGCCCCGGGGAAGCCCGCGATGACGAGCAGCATGGCGTTGCGGAAGACGTGGCCGTAGAGCACCTGGCGTTCGGTGAGGCCCTTCATGCGCGCCGTCATGACGTACTGCTTGCGGATCTCGTCCAGGAACGAGTTCTTGGTCAGGAAGGCGGAGGACGTGAAGGCGCCGAGCGCCATGGCGGTCAGCGGCAGGACGAGGTGCCAGAAGTAGTCCACGACCTTCTCGCCCCAGGTGAGGGAGGCCCAGTTGTCCGACCACAGGCCGCGGAGCGGGAAGATCGACCAGAAGGAGCCGCCGGCGAAGAGCACGATCAGGAAGATGGCGAAGAGGAAGCTCGGGATGGCGTAGCCGATGACCAGCACCCCACTGGTCCAGACGTCGAAGCGGGAGCCGTCCTGGACCGCCTTGCGGATGCCGAGCGGGATCGAGATCAGGTAGGTGAGCAGGGTCATCCACAGGCCGAGCGAGATCGACACCGGCATCTTCTCGGCGATCAGCTTCATGACGGACACGTCGCGGAAGTAGCTCTGCCCGAAGTCGAAGGTCAGGTAGCTCTTCATCATCAGGAGGAAGCGCTCGAGCGGGGGCTTGTCGAAGCCGAACTGCTTCTCGAGCTTCTTGATGAACTCCGGGTCGAGGCCCTGGGCGCCGCGGTACTTCGAGCTCACGTCGCCGCCGCCCTGCTGGGCGCCGCCCGGCTGCTGGCCGGCGAAGTCGCCGCCGCCGCCGGAGACGCGCGAGGTCGCGCCCGAGTCCGTGCCGGTCAGCTGGGCGATGACGCGCTCGACCGGCCCGCCGGGGGCGAACTGGATGACCGCGAAGCTGATCGCCATGATGCCGATCATGGTCGGGATCATGAGCAGGATGCGGCGGAGGATGTAGGCGCCCATCAGAGTCCCTTGCCGAGGGCTGCCGCCTTGTCGCGGTCGACCCACCAGGTGTTCTGGATGCCGCGAGAATAGCGCGGTTTCACGGCGGGCCGCGCATAGACGTCCCACATGGCGATCCAGTGCGACCCCTTGTACCAGTGCGGGATCCAGTAGCGCCCGGACCGCAGCACCCGGTCGAGGGCGCGGCAGATCGTGACGAGATCCTCGCGGGTGGTCGCGGCGAGCGCCTTGTCGACCAGGGCGTCGACGACCGGGTCCTTGATGCCGGGCAGGTTCGCGGAGCCGGGCTTGTCGGCCGTGGCGCTCGACCAGGCCTCGCGCATGCTCTCCTCGGGCGTCGGCGCCATCGAGGTGCGGCGGGAGACGACGTCGAAGTCGAACTCGTCGATGCGCTTCTGGTATTGCGAGGGGTCGACGATGCGGCTCGTGCTGTCGACGCCGATCCGCTTCAGGTTCTCCTGGAACGGCCCGACCACGCGCTGGAAGCTCGTGTCGCTGTCCAGGAACTCCATGGTCAGCGCCTCGCCGCGCCGGTTCCGCAGGGCGCCGTTCTGCAAGGTCCAGCCCGCCTCGGCGAGAAGCTGGCTGGCGCGGCGGAGCGTGGCACGGTCGCGTCCGGACCCGTCGGAGACGGGCGCCCGCCAGGCCTCGCCGAAGACCTCGTCGGAGACCTTGCCACGGTAGGGTTCCAGGAGCGCCAGCTCCGCCGACGACGGCGTTCCGGTCGCCTCGTACTCGGTGTTGACGAAGAAGGAGTGGACGCGCGTGTAGCTGCCGAAGAAGACGTTCTTGTTGGTCCACTCGAAGTCGAAGGCGAGGCCGAGGGCTTCGCGCACGCGCGGGTCGGCGAACTTCTCGCGCCGCGTGTTGAGGTACCAGCCCTGCCGGCCGGAGGGCGACTGGTCTTCCAGTTCGAAGCGGACCACCTTCTTCTCGGCAATGGCCGGGAAGTCGTACTGGGTGGCCCAGGTCAGCGAGGTGAACTCCTCGCGCAGCAGGTACTGCCCCGCCTTGAAGGCCTCGAAAGCGACGTTGCGCTCGCGGAACATCTCGTAGCGGATGACGTCGAAATTGTTCTGGCCGACCGAGACCGGCAGGTCCCGGCCCCACCAGTCCGCCACCCGCTCGTACTCGATGTAGCGCCCGGCCTCGAAGCGGCCGACCCGGTAGGGTCCGGAGCCGAGCGGCGGCTCCATGGTGGTCTGGTCGAAGGGCCGGGTCGCGTAGTAGGCCTTCGAGACGATCGGGAGCGTCGCGACCACGAGCGGCAGGCCGCGCGACTGCCGCCCCGTGAAGCGGACCACCACCGTATCCCATCCGGTCGCCTCGGCGCCGGCCATCTCGCGGATGGTCAGCGAAATCGCGGGGTGGCCCTTCTCCTTCAGGGTGTTGAGCGAGAAGGCGACGTCCTCGGCGCTGATCGGGGAGCCGTCGTGGAACCGCGCCTCGGGCCTGAGCCGGAACACGTAGCTGTTGCCGCCGTCACGGATCGAGACCGAGCGCGCCACGAGGCCGTAGACCGCGTCGGGCTCGTCGAGGCCGCGCACCATGAGGGCCGAGAAGGTGCCTTCCAGTCCGACCGCCGCGTCGCCGCGCAGGATCAGCGTGTTGAGCGAGTTGAAGGTGCTCGGGTTCTGGTTGAAGGCCCACTGGGAGGGCACGGTGACGAGCCGGCCGCCCTTCGGGGCCGCGGGGTTCACGTAGTCGAAATGGCGGAAGTCGGCCGGGTACTTGAGGTCGCCGAAATAGGAGAGCCCGTGCCGCTCGCCCTCGCCCTGCGCGGCCGCCGGCATCGGCCCGAGCAGGGCGGCCCCGGCCGGCAGCGCGAGGGCGGCCGCGAGACCGCCCGTCACCTGCCGGCGGTCGAGCCGGGGGCCGTTCACTTGCGGGTCCCCACCTTGGCGGCCTTGTCGGCGTCCCACCACCAGGTCGTCGGGAAGCCGGGCGGGAAATAGTCCGGCATGGTCTCGGGCCTGCCGAAGCGGTCCCAACGGGCCGTCCGCAGGTAGCCGTAGTGCCACTGCGGGATCATGTACTGGTTCCACAGCAGCACGCGGTCGAGGGCCTTGGTGGCGGCCACCAGGTCCTCGCGGTTCGGCGCGTAGATGATCGAGCGGATCAGGCTGTCGACCGCCTCGTTCTTGATGCCCGCCACGTTGGCGGACCCCTGGATGTCGGCGGCTTCCGAGCCCCAGTAATAGAGCTGCTCGTTGCCGGGCGAGAGCGACTGGCCGAAGGAGTTGATAATCATGTCGAAGTCGCGCGCCCGGGTGCGGTTCTCGTACTGGGCGTCGTCGACGATGCGGACCACGAGGTCGATGCCGAGCAGCTTCAGGCTTTCGCGATAGGGAACCGCGACGCGCTCGAAGGTCGGCGCGTCGAGCAGGAACTCAATGGTGAGCGGCTGCTTGGTGTCGGTCTTGACCAGCCGGCCGCCCTGATTCTCGTAGCCCGCCTCCTTGAGGAGCGTCAGGGCCTGGCGCAGGTTCGCCCGCATCGCGGTCTGGTCGCCGCCGACCGGGTTCTTGTACTCGGTCGTGAACACCTCGGGCGGGATCTTGGCCTTGAGCGGTTCCAGGAACTTCAGCTCGTCGGGTCCGGGAAGGCCCGTGGCGGCGAGCTCCATGGGGGCGAAGTAGCTGTTCGTGCGCTGGTACTGGTCGTAGAAGGCGGTGCGGTTCAGCGTCTCGAAGTCGAAGGCGAGGTTGAGGGCGCGGCGGACGCGGACGTCCTTGAACTTGTCCCGGCGCAGGTTGACCACGAAGGCCTGCATGCCGCCCGAGCTCTTCTGCTCGAAGCGCTCCAGGATGACGCGCCCGTCCGACTTGGCCGGGAACTCGTAGGCCGTCGCCCAGTTCTTGGCCGAGGTCTCGACACGGAAGTCGTAGTTGTCGCCCTTGAAGGCCTCAAGGGCGACCTGCGGATCGCGGTAGTAGTCGTAGCGGATCTCGTCGAAATTGTTCTGCCCGACCTTGGCCGGCAGGCCCTCGCCCCAGTAGTCCTTCACGCGCTCGTACGCGATCGTGCGGCCCGGCTCGAAGGACTTGACCCGGTAGGGGCCGCTGCCGAGCGGGACCTCCAGGCTGGTGTTGCGCACGTTGCGCGGCTGACCGTCGGGACCCTTGCCCTCCCACCAGTGCTTCGGCAGCACGGTGATCTGGCCGACGATCTGCGGCAGTTCCCGGTTCCCGGCCTGGTCGAACGTGAAGGTGACCTCCCGCTCGCCGGTGACCTTCGCCTCCTTCACGTGATTGTAGTACTTGGCGAAATTCGGGTTGGTCTCGCGCTGGATCTCGTAAGACCAGAGCACGTCCTCGGGCGTGATCGGCTTGCCGTCGTGCCACTTGGCCCTGGGGTCGAGCCGGAAGGATACCCAGGAGAAGTCGGCGGGATAGCGCAGCGCCTCGGCGATCTCGCCGTACTGGCTGGACGGCTCGTCGAGCGAACTCGTCATCAGGCTGTCGTAGAGGTTGCCGATGCCGGCCGCGAGATTGCCCTTCAGCGTGACCGCTATGTTCAGGTTGTCGAAGGTGCCCTGGGCGGCGAACCGCACCGTGCCGCCCTTCGGGGCGTTCGGGTTGACGTAGTCGAAGCGCTTGAAGTCCGCCGGATACTTGATGTCCCCCATGAGGGACGCGCCGTGCCGCCAGGCCGGCTCCTCGGCATGGCTCCGACCGGGCAGGGCCACGGCCGTCAGGAGCGCGAGGGCGAGGGCGAAGAGCGGGCGGGCGGCGGGCTGGACCATCGGGCGGAGTCACTCCTGTCCTGTCGTCAGTCGGGCGACGATATGAGCCGCCCGATCTGCATGTCCACATGGGTCACGAGATTATGACGAAAATAGTCGGGCCGCGTTCCCGGGACCCGTCGCGGCGCCTCGGAAAGCACGAGGCCCATGCGAAAAGGCCGGGCGCGACGGCCCGGCCTGGAGATCCGCTGATGCCGGCGCCCGTCAGGGCTTCGGCAGGGGGCTGTCGGCCTGGTTGCGCAGGAACTCGATGACGGCCGCGCGCTCCTCGGGCTTGGGCAGGCCCTTGAAGGACATCTTGGTGCCCTTCACGACGCCGGCCGGGTTCTCGAGGAACTTGTCGAGGTGGTCGAAGTCCCACTTCTGGCCGGCGGATGCGCCTTCCTTCATGCCGCCCGAATAGGCGAAGCCGTCGGCGTGCGCGAGCGGACCGCCGACCACGCCCCAGAGGTTCGGGCCGGTGCCGTTCTTGCCGCCCTTCTCCACGTTGTGGCAGGAGCTGCACTTGGAGAAGACCTTCTTGCCGTCATCGGCGGTCGCGACCTTGAGCCGCTCGCCGATCGGGGCCGCCGCGGCGGCGCCCGAGGCGGCCTGTCCGCCGGCTGCCGCGCCGCCTTCCTGGACCGCCACCACGTAGCCCGGCTGGGCGGGCTTCTCGACATGGAAGATCGCCTCGGCGAGGAGGCCGATGCCCATCGCGAAGACGCCGGCGCCGAGCAGGGCCCCGGCCATCTTGTTCAGTTCGAAGGAATCCATCGGGTCGATGCTCCGGTGATCCGGTCTGGCGGTCCGCCGGCGGATCCGCGTCCGGGCCGGGGGCCGGCCCTCGCGGCCGCGGTCCGGGAAAGCCCGGATGGGACCTGGGGTTCTGCGTTGCGCGCGGAAACTACACTTTCCAGCGCACGTGTCCATACGTATAAAGCGGCCGCCGGTCCAGACCAGACCCTCTTCCGTCTAATCCGTCCCGTGCCCGTCGCCCGAGAAGGCCGCCCATGTCCCTGTCCGCCCTGGTGCTGATTCCCTCCCGCCTGAGCGCCACGCGCCTGCCGGGCAAGCCGCTCGCCGACATCCTGGGCGATCCCATGATCGTCCATGTCTGGCGGCGCGCCCGCGAGGCCGACATCGGGCCCGTGGTGGTCGCCTGCGACGACGAGCGCATCGCCGAGGCGGTGCGGGCCGCCGGCGGCGAGGCCGTCATGACCAGCCCGGCGCACCCGACCGGGTCCGACCGCATCTTCGAGGCGCTGCGCCGCTACGATCCCGACGGCCGCTTCGACGTGGTCGTCAACGTGCAGGGCGACCTGCCGACCATCGAGGCCTCGGCGGTGCGCGCCGCCTTCGCGCCTCTGGACGACGCGAGCGTCGACATCGCCACCATCGCGGCCGAGATCGCCGTCGAGGAGGAGCGCACCAACCCGAATGTCGTCAAGGTGGTCGGCACCCCGATCGGACCCGACCGCCTGCGCGCCCTCTATTTCACGCGCGCCACGGCGCCCACCGGCGCCGGGCCGCTCTACCACCACATCGGCCTCTATGCCTATCGCCGCGCCGCCCTGGAGCGCTTCGTCACGCTGCCGCCGGCGCCGCTCGAGACGCGCGAGAAGCTCGAGCAGCTGCGCGCGCTGGAGAACGGCATGCGCATCGACGTCGGCATCGTCGACACGGTGCCGCTCGGGGTCGACACGCCCGAGGATCTGGAAAAAGCCCGCCGCATGCTCGCGCGCTGAAGCGCACGCCGCGGGGCAAGCAGGAAGGAAGCACGGAATGATCGGCCGCAAGAAGATCGTCTTCCAGGGCGAGCCCGGAGCGAATTCCCACATCGCCTGCCGGGAGGTCTATCCCGACTACGAGGCGGTGCCCTGCCAGACCTTCGAAGAC
Source organism: Prosthecomicrobium sp. N25 (assembly GCF_037203705.1). Classification (NCBI taxonomy): domain Bacteria; kingdom Pseudomonadati; phylum Pseudomonadota; class Alphaproteobacteria; order Hyphomicrobiales; family Kaistiaceae; genus Prosthecomicrobium; species Prosthecomicrobium sp. N25. The sequence goes on along the minus strand of NZ_JBBCAT010000001.1, from coordinate 228,316 downwards.
TGCTTCGCGGCGATCGAGGGCGGCAGCGCCGATCTCGGCATGATCCCGGTCGAGAACTCGATCGCGGGCCGGGTCGCCGACATTCACCATCTCCTGCCGCAGTCGAGCCTGCACATCATCGGCGAGTACTTCCTGCCGATCCGTCACCAGCTCATGGCGCTGAAGGGGACGGCGCTCGCCGACCTCAAGACGGTACAGAGCCACCCGCAGGCGCTCGGCCAGTGCCGCAACGCGCTCCGGAGCCTGGGCCTGACGGCGGTCGTCGGCGCCGACACCGCCGGCTCGGCCCGGGAGATCGCCGAGCGCGGCGATCCGAGCCAGGGCGCCATCGCGTCGCGGCTCGCCGCGGATATCTACGGGCTCGACATCCTGAAGTCCGACATCGAGGACGAGGCGCACAACACCACGCGCTTCATCATCCTGTCGCGCCAGGACCTGCGCGCGGCGCCCGGCATCGGGCCGATCGTCACGACCTTCGTGTTCGAGGTGCGCAACGTGCCGGCGGCGCTCTACAAGGCGCTCGGCGGCTTCGCCACGAACGGCATCAACATGACCCGGCTGGAAAGCTACATGGTCGGCGGCACCTTCACGGCGACCCAGTTCCTGGCCGACGTCGACGGCCATCCGGAGGAGCGGCCGCTGGCGCTGGCGCTGGAGGAGCTCGGCTTCTTCGCCCAGTACCGCATCCTCGGGGTCTACCGGGCGAGCCCGTTCCGCGAGCGGGTGCGCGACGGCGAGGCCGCCCGGCACCGGCCGGCGGTCGCCGGCATGTGACATCGCGCCGCCGGGCCGGCGGGGCGCGCCGCCGGCGGGGAGCCCTGCCGGGCCGGCGGTTGTGTCCGCGCGCACCTTTGCTTAAGAGACCTCCGTCCCCTCCCGCCGGAGCCCGCCCATGACCGTCGTCAAGACCTTGTCCGAGAAGTCCGAGGCCGAACTCGTCGCCGAGGCCGGGATCCTCTCCAAGGCGCTGCCCTACATGCTCCGCTACGACGACAAGACGGTCGTGGTGAAGTTCGGCGGGCATGCGATGGGCGACCCGGCGCTCGGCCGCGCCTTCGCGGAGGACATCACGCTCCTCAAGCTCGCTGGCGTGAACCCGGTCGTGGTGCACGGCGGCGGGCCGCAGATCAACGCCATGCTGGACCGGCTCGGCATCAAGTCGGAATTCGCCGGCGGCATGCGGGTGACCGACCGGGCGACCGTCGAGGTGGTCGAGATGGTCCTCGCCGGCTCGATCAACAAGGAGATCGTGCAGTCGATCGGCCAGGCCGGCGGCCGCGCGATCGGCCTCACCGGCAAGGACGGCAACATGGTCACGGCGACCAAGCTGACCCGCACGGTCCGCGACCCGAAGACCGGTGCCGAGACCGAGGTCGACCTCGGCTTCGTGGGCGACCCGAAGACCGTGCGCACCGCCGTCCTGCAGGTGCTCGCGCGCTCGGAGATCATCCCGGTCCTCGCCCCGGTCTGCCCGGGCGAGGACGGCGAGACCTACAACGTCAACGCCGACACCTTCGCGGGCGCCATCGCGGGCGCGCTCGGGGCGTCGCGCCTCCTGTTCCTGACCGACGTGCCCGGGGTGCTGGACCGCGACAAGAACCTCATCAAGGAGCTGTCGCGCGCCGACGCCCTGCGGCTGATCGAGGACGGCACGATCTCGGGCGGCATGATCCCGAAGGTCGAGACCTGCCTGGAGGCGCTCGACCGCGGCGTCGAGGCGGTCGTCATCCTGAACGGCAAGGTGCCGCACGCGGTCCTGCTCGAGCTCTTCACCGAGCACGGGGCCGGCACGCTCATCACGCAGTAGTGCGTCTTTTCGGCCGCCCGGGGGTTGCCGGACGGTCGGAACAGGCCGACATTGGATGGTCCGACCCCGGCGGGCGGCCCCTCGCCGCCCGCGAACGGAACCCTAACCGGTTCCGTGCTGCCATCGGACCCATGATGCTGAGCACAGAAACACCCGTCTCCGCCCCGAAGCCCGAGGACCGTGCGGCCCGCTTCGCACATGTCGACACCTGGGTCTTCGACCTGGACAACACGCTCTACCCGGCCCATTCCAACCTCTTCGGCCAGGTCGACGTGCGCATCCGCGACTATGTCCGCGTGCTTCTCGACACCGACGAGGAGGAGGCGCAGCGGCTCCAGCGCGGGTGGTACCAGCAGTACGGCACGACGCTGCGCGGCCTGATGATCGAGCACGGCATCTCGCCGGACGCCTTCCTGGAATATGTCCACGACATCGACCACTCGGTCCTGGCCCCCGACCCCGCCCTCGGCGACGCCATCGAGGCCCTGCCCGGCCGCAAGTTCATCATGACCAACGGCAGCCGCAAGCACGCGGAGAAGACCGCCCGCGCGCTCGGCATTGCGCACCATTTCGAGGACGTGTTCGACATCGTGGCGGCCGGCCTGTTGCCGAAGCCGCACCGGGACGCCTACGACATCTTTCTGAAGCTGCACGGCATCGAACCGAAGCGCTCGGCCATGTTCGAGGACCTGTCGCGCAACCTCGCGGTGCCGCACGGGCTCGGCATGCGCACCGTGCTGGTGGTCCCGCAGCGGACCCGGGAGGTGTTCCGCGAGGCCTGGGAGATGGACGGCCGCGACGCGCCGCACGTGGACTTCGTCACCGACCACCTCTCCGGCTTCCTGGAGGCGATCCGGTCCGGCCGATAGGGCGCGGGCGGCTCATACCGGTCGCGCGAAGTGCCCACCTTTCGATCTGTCATTGCCGGGCTTGTCCCGGCAATCCATTCCACGAGTAAGAAACTCCCGTCGTGAATGCCCGGGACATGCCCGGGCATGACAGAAACGAAGTCCCGGCAACGGGTCGAGACGCCATTAGCCTGGGATCAGCTGCCGCTCGGGCCCACCGTCACGACCGTGAGGTCCTTGGACAGGAGCCGACGGGCGACCCGCTTGACGTCGTCGAGCGTAACCGCGTCGATCAGGGCGTTGCGGCGGTCGATGTAGTCGATGCCGAGGTCGTCCATCTGGATGGCGAGGAGTTGGCCGGCGATCTTGTCGGAGGTGTCGAAGCGGAGCGCGTAGGAGCCGGTCAGGTAGGCCTTGGCCTTGTCGAGCTCGGCGGCGGTCGGTCCGACCTCGGCCATGCGGCGGATCTGCTGGCGGATCACCTCGATGCTCTCCCCGGCGCGGTCCGCGCGGGTGCCGAGGCCGCCGTAGAAGAGCCCGGCGTGGTCGTAGGGGGCGAGCGCGGTGAAGACCGAGTAGGCGAGGCCGCGCTTCTCGCGCACCTCCTCGTAGAGCCAGGACGAGAAGGAACCGCCGCCCAGGATATGGTTCATCACGAAGCCCGGGATGAAGTCCGGGTCCTTGCGCTTCAGGCCCTCGGTGGCGAGCCGGATGACCGTCTGCGGGATCGGCAGGCTCTCGGCGACGGTCACGCCGGTGCGCGGGGTGACGTCCGGAACGGGCGTGAGGCGGGCTGTGGCGGGCAGGTCGCCGAAGGTGCGGTCGAGCAGGGGGCCGAGCGTCTTGGCGTCGATGGCGCCGACCACCGCGATCTTGAGGTTGTCCCGGGCGAAGACGCGGGCGTGGTAGTCGCGGATGTCGGACGCCGTGATGGCCGCCACCGACGCCTCGTCGCCGTTGGAGGGGCGACCGTAGGGATGGTCGGGGAAGAGCGTCCGCGCCCAGACCCGCCCGGCGATGGATTCCGGATCGCGCAACTCGCGCCGGAGCCCGGCGATCGCCTGGACGCGCATGCGCTCCACCGCCTCCGCGTCGAAGCGGGGCTTCGAGACCGAGAGGCGCAGGAGATCGAAGGCGGCGTCGCGGTTCTGCGACAGGGTCTTCATCTCGCCGAAGAAGGCGTCCCGGCTGTCCTCGTAGGAGAGCCGGATGGAGAGGTCGGACAGGCGCTCCTGGAACTGCTGGCTGTCGAGTTCGCCCGCGCCCTCGTCGAGCAGGGTCGAAAGCAGGTTCGCGAGCCCGGCCTTGCCGGCCGGATCCTGCGCGGAGCCCCCGCGGAAGGCGAAGTTCACCGCCACCAGCGGCACCGTGTGCTCCTCGACCAGCCAGGCCTCGATGCCGCCGGGGCTGACGACGCGCTGGATCTCGACCGCGCCGGCGGGGGCGGCCCCGAGGAGGGGTGCGACGGCGAGGGCGGCCGCCAGGGCCAGGGGACGGAGGCTGCGGAAAACGGCCATCATGGGGATTCGCATCCTGATCGGTCGGAAACGGGATGCCGCCGCCGGGGCGGCGGAACGGGCCGGCGCTCGGGGACGGGCGCCCTTGCGGGGCTCAGCGGATCGCGCCGGCGCCCGGACCGGCCACCGGCCATTGCGCCCGCGCGCTCGGCCTCTTGCCGGTCGGCGGGGCGGGGAGCAGGTAGGCCGTGACGCTGCCTTCCGGCACGAGATACTTCTCGGCCACCTTCTTCACGTCCGCGGCCGTGACCGCATAGACCCGGCCCGGCCACCTCTGGACGTCCTCGACGGTGGAGCCGGTGGTCAGCGCGGTGCCGAAGATGCGGGCGAGCGAGGCCTGGCTGTCCTGGGCGTGGATGGCGGTTGCGACGATCTTGCGCTTGGCGCGCGTCAGCTCCGCCTCGTTGACGCCGTCGCGGACGACCGCGGCGAGAGCCTCGTCGAGGGCGGCCTTGAGGGCATCCAGGGTCACGCCGTCGCGCGGGGTGGCGTAGAAGAGCAGCTTGGTGTCGTCCCAGGCGGTCGACTGGTAGTAGCCGCCCGCCGAGGAGGCGAGGCCCTTGCCGACCACCAGGTCGCGATAGAGGCGGCTCGTCGAGCCGGAACCGATGATCTCGGCGAGCACGTCGATCGCCTCGGCCTCGCCCTTCTCGGCGGTCCGGTAGGAGGGCACCACCCAGCCCATGCGCAGGCTCGGCTGGGTGACGCGTTCGTCGGCGAGCGTGACCGTGCGGCTCGCGAGCGACGGCGGCTCCGTGGGCCGGACGCGCTCGCCCGGCTCGGCCCGGCGCGGAACCTTGCCGTAGGTGTCCTCGGCCAGCTTGCGGATCTCGGCCGGCTGCACGTCCCCCGCCACGATCAGGATGGCGTTGTTGGGCGTGTACCAGAGATTGTAGAAGTCGATCGCGTCCTTGGCGGTCAGCGTCTCGATCTCGTGCCGCCAGCCGATGACCGGGATGCGGTACGGGCTCGAGCGATAGAGCGCGGCGTCCATCGCCTCGCCGAGCTGGGCGGACGGGTCGTTGTCGGTGCGCTGGCTGCGCTCCTCGAGGACGACCTGGAGCTCCGGCTTGGCGGTCGCCTCGACGAGCTCGAGGTTCGCCATGCGGTCGGCCTCCAGCTTCATCATCAGCGGCAGGTGCTCCTTGGCGACGCGCTGGAAGTAGCCGGTGTAGTCGTTGGACGTGAAGGCGTTCTCCTGGCCGCCCAGGGTCGACACGGTGCGCGAGAAGGCGCCGGCCGGATTGGCCTTCGTGCCCTTGAACATGAGGTGCTCGAGGTAGTGGGCGATGCCCGACTGCCCCGGACGCTCGTCGGCCGAGCCGACCTTGTACCAGACCATGTGGGTGACGACGGGCGCGCGGCCGTCCGGGATGACGACCACCTGCAGGCCGTTGGCGAGCGTGAAGGTCGCCACGTTGCCGCCGATCACGGGGGCAGGCGGGAGGGGGTCGGTCGCCGCCGGCAGGGTGGCGGCCGTCTGGTTCGCCACCTTCAGGTCGGTCTGGGCCCCGGCGGGCGCGGCGAGGCCGAGCGAGCCGGCGAGGAGGAGGGCGGCCAGGGCCGGGCGGAGCCCGGAGGAGGCCGGCAGGAACGCGGATATCCGGGCACGGGGCCGCTGCGGACGCTGCAAGGTCATGGATCCTCGTGGCAGGACGACGGGAACGATCGCCGACACCATATAGCGACGGTCAATCGGGCGCCCATGTGGCGCCCGTCACGCTTGCGTGAGTCCGGATGTGGAGACGCCACGCCTCAGAGCGGCCACCAGCTCGGCTTCCAGGAGGACTTCTCCTCGGCCGGCTCGAGCGGCGCGTTCGGGGACGGCTTGCGGTACTCGACCGGCGGCTCGACCAGCGAGCGGCGCGGCCCCGGGTTCTTGGCGAGGGCGAGGGCCTCCTGGTTGCGAACGGACTGGCCCCTCATCTCCTCCGGCGTCAGCCGGCGCCCGGCGGCCCGGTCGTCCGTGTCGTAGCGGGTGCGGCCCGCGCCCTCGATCCTGTAGCGGGCGAGCTCGTCCGGGGTCCAGGCGCGGCCCGGATCGGGCTGGCCCTTCTCGGCGGCCTTCGCCATGGCGAGGTCGACGTCCTCCTGATTGCGCGGGAAATTACCGGTCAGCGCGTTCGGGTCCTGGGGGGCCGGCAGCTCGCGCTTCGGCGGGACGACCAGGGGGGCGCGCGGCTTGTACTCGATCGGCCGCTCCTTCGGGTCGATCGCGCCCATGCTGGACATCAGGCCCTTGATCAGATTCTTGTCGATCGCCTCGTCTTCCTGTCCCTCGTCGACGAAGCCCGACGTGGAGCTGGCGCAACCGGCGAGGCCGAGGGCCAGGACCAGGATGGCCGGACGAAGTAGGCGGGGGCAGGCGGACATCGTCACCGGAAACCTCATGCTCGGGCCGCGGCGGCCGGGCGCCCGCCTCAGAGAATCAGCAAGGCCGCGCCGTCTCGGCAGCATCGGGGCGGAAGTCTTGCGAAGTCACGAAGACCCCGACTTTGTGGCGCCCGTGGGGCCGGAGAAGGCCATCTCATACAGGAGACCCGCCACACCGGCAACGATCCACACGTCGGCGAGGTTGAACACGTACCAGGACAGGGACCGATCCGGCAGGAACAGGTGCACGAAATCCACGACCGCGCCGTAGGCGGAGCGGTCGATGGCGTTGCCGACCGCGCCGCCGAGGATCAGCCCGAGCGACAGCGCCTCGAGCCGCCGCTCGGTGCGGCCGAGCCAGACCACGATCAGCACCGAGGCGGCGAGCGAGAGCACCACCAGGAGCCAGCGGCCGAGGTCGCCCTCCTGGCGGAGGAGCCCGTACGAGATGCCGTAGTTCCAGACAAGGCGGAACTCCGCGAAGGGGGCGATCGCGACCGGGCCCGTCTCGCCGAGATCGGCGACGCGCAGGACGTAGAGCTTGGAGGCCTGGTCGAGGGCCAGCCCGACGGCGGCCACGAGGAGGCCGAGGACGCGGGGCGTCATCGGCCGGGCCCCGCGGGCCGACCCTCGTGCCGGAAGCGCCCGCTCACGCGGCGCGTCCCCGGCGGCTTTCCCACTCGCGCATCGCGGCGGCGTCGCGGGGCGTGAGGTCCGGGTAGGCCGGGTCGGCGCCGACCTCCGTGCTGATCTTCCAGGAGCGGGCGCACTTGCGGCCCTCGGCGGGCTTCGGCACGACCGCGACGCCGGCGACCTCGTCGATCCGGATCGCGTCGGCCGGCCCCTCGCCGGCCAGCACGGTGAGGCCGCTCGTGATGGCGATCTCGGCCATGTCGACCGAACAGGCCGCCGTCCGCAGCGCCTCGTCGGCGACGTAGACGACGGGGGCGGCCTCGAGGGAGGAGCCGATCCGCTTGGCGGCGCGCTCCAGTTCGAGGGCGCCGGTGACGGCCCGCCGGACCCGGCGGACCCGCGCCCACTTGGCGGCGAGCGCGTCGTCGCGCCAGTCGGCGGGCAGTTCGCGGAAGAGCTCCAGGTGGACGGAGCGCTCCTCCGACCGGTGCCGGAGCGTCCAGGCCTCCTCCATGGTGAAGGGCAGCATGGGGGCGAGCCAGGTGACGATCGCGTCGAAGAGCCGGTCGACCACCGTCAGGGCCGCGCGCCGCCGGACCGAGGAATAGGGGTCGCAGTAGAGCGCGTCCTTGCGGATGTCGAAGTAGAAGGCCGACAGGTCGACGACCATGAAGTTCATCAGCACATGCACGATGCGCTTGAAGTCGTAGGCCGCGTAGCCGGCGCGCACCTCGTCGCCGACCTCGGCGAGGCGGTGCAGCATGAAGCGCTCGAGCTCCGGCATCTCGGCGAGCGGGACCTCGTCGCCGGGCTCGTGGTGGGCGAGGGTGCCGAGCATCCAGCGCAGCGTGTTGCGCAGCTTGCGGTAGGCCTCCGCGTTGGTCTTCATGATCTCTGGGCCGATGCGGAGGTCGTCCGCATAGTCGGAGGTGACGACCCAGAGCCGCAGGATGTCGGCGCCGGAGGTCTTGATGACGTCCTGCGGGGCGACGATGTTGCCGAGCGACTTCGACATCTTGCGGCCGTCCTCGGCCATGACGAAGCCGTGGGTCAGGACCGAGTCGTAGGGGGCCCGGCCGCGGGTGCCGCAGCTCTCCAGGAGCGAGGAGTGGAACCAGCCGCGGTGCTGGTCCGAGCCCTCCAGGTACATGTCCGCCGGCCACTTCAGGTCCGGCCGCTTCTCCAGCACGAAGGCGTGGGTGGAGCCACTGTCGAACCAGACGTCCAGGATGTCGTTCACCTTCCGCCACTTCGGCAGGTCGTCCACGAGCCCGCCGAGGAAGCGCTCCTCCGCGCCCTCGGCGTACCAGGCGTCGGCGCCCTCGGCCTTGAAGGCGTCGTAGACGCGGCGGGTCAGCGCGTCGTTGTGGGCGAAGTCCGGTCCCGGCGCGAGGCGGCCGGTGTCCTCGTGGCGGAACACGGCGATCGGCACGCCCCAGGCGCGCTGGCGCGAGACGACCCAGTCCGGCCGGCCGGCGATCATGCCTTCCAGCCGGTTCTGCCCCTGCGGCGGGTAGAAGGTGGTCTCCGCGATGGCCTTGAGCGACCGGGCGCGCAGCGTGTCGCCCTGGCCGTCGATGTCGCGGTCCATGTGGATGAACCATTGCGGCGTGTTGCGGAAGATGACCGGCTTCTTCGACCGCCAGGAATGCGGGTACTGGTGCTTCAGGCGGCCGCGCGCCACCAGGGCGCCGGCGTCCGCCAGCGCCTGGATGACCGCCCCGTTGGCGTCGCCCTTCTCGCCCTTGTCGGTGATCACCCGGCGGTTCTCGAAGCCGGGGGCCTGGGCGGTGAAATAGCCGTCGTCGTCGACCGTGAAGGGGATCGTCGGGTCGATGCCGCGCGCCTGCAGGGTCCGCGCATGGTGCATCCAGGCCTCGAAGTCCTCGCGGCCGTGGCCCGGGGCGGTGTGGACAAAGCCGGTGCCCGCATCGTCGGAGACGTGGTCGCCCTCGAGCATGGGCACCATGAAGCCGTAGCCGAGAGCGGCGAGCGGGTGCTTGCAGGCGATGCCGGCGAGATCATGCTCCGAGAGCGCCTCGCGCTTCTCGAAGGAGTCCACCTTCGCGGCGCGCATCACCTCCTCGGCCAGCCGGTCGGCGAGGATCAGGCGGTCGCCGGCCTTCGCCCAATTGCCTTCCGGCGCGGCCGTCACCTCGTAGACCCCGTAGGCGACCTTGGACGAATACGCGATGGCGCGGTTGCCCGGGATGGTCCAGGGGGTCGTCGTCCAGATGACCACCGAGGCGCCGGCCACTGCGGCCGGGCCGACCACCACCGGGAACTTCACCCAGATCGTGTCCGACTGGTAGTCCTGGTACTCGACCTCGGCCTCGGCGAGCGCGGTCTTCTCGACGACCGACCACATGACCGGCTTGGAGCCGCGGTAGAGCTGGCCCGAGACCGCGAACTTCTGCAGCTCGGTGGCGATCACGGCCTCGGCCTCGTAGGCCATGGTCAGGTAGGGGTTTTCGAAGTCGCCCTCGACGCCGAGCCGCTTGAACTCGGCCGCCTGCACGCCGATCCAGTGCTCGGCGAACTGCCGGCACTCCTTGCGGAACTCGACCGCCGGCACCTCGTCCTTGTTGCGGCCCTTGGCGCGGTACTGCTCCTCGATCTTCCATTCGATGGGCAGGCCGTGGCAGTCCCAGCCGGGGACGTAGTTGGAGTCGTAGCCCTCCATCTGCTTGAAGCGCGTGATGACGTCCTTGAGGATCTTGTTGAGCGCGTGGCCGATGTGGAGGTTGCCGTTGGCGTACGGCGGGCCGTCGTGCAGCACGAACAGGGGGCGGCCCTTGGCGGCCTCGCGCAGGCGGCGGTACAGGCCCGTCGACTGCCAGCGCTCCAGGATCTTCGGCTCCTTCTCGGGCAGGCCGGCGCGCATGGGGAAGTCGGTGACGGGGAGGAAGAGCGTCTCCGAATAGTCTCGGGTCGCGGAGGCGGACGTGTCGTTCATCGGTCAACTCGGATCGGACGGGACAGGGGCGGCGGCCTCGAGGGGCCGCGCCGCGGGGCGAGGCTTAGGAAGTCCCGGACCTCGACCGGGTCGCGATCAGGCGCGCCCGGAGGAGGCCGGGCCCGTAATTCGGCGGAGGTCCCGCCCGGTCGCGTGAAGCCGACGCATGCGTGCTCGTTCCCGAGGTCGAAGGATGGCGGCGGTTCTACCAGCGCCGGGGCGGTTGGGGAAGCCCGGATCGCGCCTCGTCACGCGGCCTTGCCCGCCTCGCGCCGCACGATCGCCAGGCCCGAGCCGACGATCAGGACGATGCCGGCCCAGGTCGGCCCGTCCGGGAAGTCGCCGAAGACCAGGAAGCCGAGGGTCGTGGCGCTGATGATCTCCAGGTAGTTGAGCGGCGCCAGCACGGCGGCCGGCGCGCTCTCGAAGGCCTTGACCACGAGCCCGTGGGTGACGAGCGAGATCAGGCCGATGCCGAGGAACATCAGCCAGTCGGAGCCGGCCGGCATGCGCGCCGCGGCGCCCTCGAGGCCGAGGAGGGTCGCGACCGCGAGCGCGGCGCCGAGCAGGAGCGTGCCGCCGAGGCCGGTGACGAACTGGGTCGCCATCAGGGTGCCGGTGCCGGCCAGGATGCGGGTGATCAGGAGGTAGCCGGAGAACAGGCAGGCGGTGCCGAGCGGCATCAGCGCGTGGATGCCGAAGACCTGCCAGCTCGGGCGCACGATGACGAGCGCACCCAGGAAGCCGACCGCGCAGGCCAGCCAGCGGCGGCGGTCGACCCGCTCCTTGAGAACCAGGGCCGACAGGGCGGTCAGGATCATGGGCTGGACGAAGAAGACCGCCAGGGCGTCGGTGAGCGGCATGACGCGGAGCGCGGTGAAGAACAGGAGCGTCGCCCCGGCGAGGCAGAAGCCGCGCATGAGGTGGACCCCGAAGCGGGGCGGCAGGAGCGTGCGGAGCGCGCCGGTGGCCGCCGCGAAGGCCAGGGCGAGCAGCATCTGGACGAGCATGCGCCCGAAGGCGACCTCCAGGGGCGGCAGGCGCTGGGCGAGCAGCTTGGCGAGGATGTCCATGGCCGGCACGATCACCATCGCGGCGGTCATCAGCCCCATGCCGCGGAGCGTCTGCGCATCCCGCGCCGGGCCGGCGGCGGCGAGGCTCACGGGTCTTCGCCGAGGGCGCGGTCGAGGGCCGTGCCGGGGCCGACGGCGCCGAGCACCGCGCGCGCCTCGGCGGTGTCCCGGTGCATCTGTGCCACGAGCGCCTCGACGCCGTCGAAGCGCTGCTCGGGCCGGAGCCAGGACACGAAGGTGACGACCGCGGTGCGGCCGTAGAGGTCGCCGGCGAAATCGAGGAGGTAGGTCTCGAGCAGCGGGGCGCCGTTGTCGAACTGGGGCCGCCGGCCGTAGCTGGCGACGCCCTGGTGGACCGCGGCGCCGACCGCGACCGTGACGGCGTAGATCCCGTGGCGCAGGCGGCAGTCCGGGCCGAGGCGCATGTTGGCGGTCGGGAAGCCGAGCTCGCGGCCGCGCTTCTCGCCGTGCACCACCTCGGCCTCGACGAACCAGCGGTAGCCGAGCAGGCCCTGGGCGAGGCCGAGATCGCCCGCCGCGAGCGCGTCGCGGATGCGGCTCGACGAGACCGGCTCGGCGCCCTCGTCCGCGAAGGCCTCGACGATCTCCACCGAGAAGCCGTCCCGGGCGCCGCGCGCGGCCAGGAAGGCCGGCGAGCCGCCACGGGCGCGGCCGAAGTGAAAGTCGTAGCCGACCACCGCGTCGGTGATGCCCAGGCGGCCGAGCAGGATGTCGGACACGAAGGCGTCCGCCTCGATGGATGCGAAGGCGCGGTCGAAGGGGACGACCAGGAGGCCGTCGAGGCCCAGCGCCCGCATCAGGCGGGCCTTGGGGCCGGGCGGGGTCAGCCGGAATACGGGCTGGTCGGGCCTGAAGACGGTGCGCGGATGCGGCTCGAAGGTCATGGCCAGCACCGGCCGGCCGGCGGCCTGCCCGCGATCCAGCGCCTCCGCGAGAACCGCCTGGTGGCCGCGATGGACGCCGTCGAAGTTGCCGATGGCGACGACGCCGCCCGTCAGCGCGGCCGGGATCGCGTCCAGGGTCTCGACCAGATGGAACGGGCGCCGGTCCGCGGCGGCGGGATCATGCATGTCGCTTCGGCTGTCCGGCTGACGAACGGGTCGGCCGGACCCTGCCCCGCCGGGTTTCTCCGGTCAAGCCGTGCGAAGGGCGGTCAGGCCGCCTGCGGGCGGCTCGGCACCATGACGGTCGCCTCGCCCTCGAGCACCACCTGGCCGTCGACCGAACATTCGCAGTGCAGCCGGCAACGGCGGCCCTTCTCGACGAGTTCGATCACCTCCACGTCGACCACCACAACGTCGCCGATGCGGACGGGGCCCTTGAAGTTGAGGGTCTGGGACATGTAGACGGCGCCCGGCCCGGGCAGGCGGGTGCCGAGGATCGCCGAGATCAGGCTCGCGGTGTAGAGCCCGTGGGCGATGCGCTGGCCGAAGCGCGTCTTCGAGGCATAGACGTCGGAGAGATGCAGCGGGTTGTCGTCGCCGGAGATCTGGGCGAAGCCGACGACGTCCGAGTCCATCACGGTCTTCATGATGGTTTCGCGCATGCCGACCTTCAGGTCCTCGAAATGATAGGTCTTCAGGATGGGGATCGTCATGTCGCCTTGGGTCCGCGTTCGGCCGGGATGGCGCGGAGGCTAGGATCGGGGTGGGGGCCGCGCAAGTCGACATATTGTCGTGTCCCGGCGGCGCGTGGTCGCGCGGCTTTCTCTCATGACCCAACGTCATTTCTCCTATTAACGGAATTTTCTGAAGGTCAGTCGTATGTTGGCGGCGGGCAGAGGGAGGGGGCACGCTAGGAGCCCTCGACCAGGACCGATTGAATGACCGGACTTCGGAGTAAAGGGGATTTCCGAAGCCCAAGAGTGGAGTATGCAGATGGCGCTCGATCTTTCGATGCCGATCCTGGTGGTTGACGATTACAAAACCATGATCCGGATTATCCGGAACCTCCTGAAGCAGCTCGGCTTCGAGGACGTGGACGAGGCCGCCGACGGCACCGAGGCTTTCGCCAAGATGAAGGAGCGCCGCTACGGCCTCGTCATCTCGGACTGGAACATGGAGCCGATGACCGGATACGAGCTCCTGAAGCACGTCCGCGCCGATACGTCGCTGGGCAAGACGCCGTTCATCATGGTCACGGCGGAATCCAAGACCGAGAACGTGATCGCCGCCAAGAAGGCGGGCGTCAACAACTACATCGTGAAGCCGTTCAACGCGCAGACGCTGAAGGGCAAGATCGAAGCGGTCTTCAACGACTGACGAGCTCGACCCTGCGGGGCGCGCGAGGGACCGCGGCGGGTGCCATACCCGCCGGTCGGGCGAGGAGTCACATCATGGCTGAGGCCGCGACGGCCCAAATCGAACGCCTCGTCGAGTTCCTGCAGAAGGGCCGCGAGGACGTCAGGCTGCACGACGTCATCGATCTCGCTGAGAGGATGGCGCAGGTGCTCGACGACGCGGTCGCGGGCACGGACGCCATGCTGTACGGCGAATTCCGCGCCATCCTGGCCGAAATTTCGACCCTGAAGCGCGAGGTCGCCCAGCTCGGCCCGGACCAGTTCCGCTTCGACCGCATCCCCGAGGCCGGGCGCGAGCTCGACGCGGTCGTAGAAGCCACCCAGGAGGCGACCGAGACCATCATGTCGGCCGCCGAGGCCATCATGGGGGCGGACGCGTCCGACCCGGAGGCCTACAAGGCGCTGGTCGACGAGAAGATGATCCTGGTCTTCGAGGCCTGCTCGTTCCAGGACCTGACCGGGCAGCGCATCCGCAAGGTGGTCAAGACCCTGAACTGGATCGAGAGCCGCATCACCAACATCGGCCGCAAGCTGAACATCGCGGACGGGCCCGCGGAAGATATCGAGGAGACCGAGGACGAGCGGCGGATGCGCGAGCTCATCCTGCACGGGCCCCAGCACAAGGGCCAAGGCGTCAGCCAGACGGCGGTCGACGACTTCTTCGCGAGCTCCGACCAGGACGACATCGACAAGCTGTTCTCGTAACGGGGGCCTCGGGCACGGAGCGACCCGCAGGCGAGCCCTAGGACTCGATGGCGGGTCCTACTGCCTCTGCAGGATCGCGCGGCCGAGCGCGCTGCGGCGCGGGTCGGCCGGATTGCGCGGCTCGGCCGGACGCGGCTCGCCCGCCCCGGCCCGCCCGCCCGGCGGGACCGGCCGCCCGGCCGGCGCCGCGGCGGGCCGCGACGGGGCGGCCGCGGCAGGCTCGGGCTCGGCGGTCTGCAGGACCTCGCTGCGCACAGGGCGCGGCGGCGAGAAGACGAAGCCCTGCCCGTAGCGCACCCCGTAGTCCAGGACGTCGACCACCTGCGGTTCCGTCTCGATGCGGTCGATGACGAGCTCGATTCCGAAGCGGGCGAAGTAGTTGGCGAGGTCGGCCGGATGGATGTCGGTCGCCAGTTCGTCCATGCGGTTCAGCAGGCGGTCGCAGGAAATCTTCGCGAAGCGGAAGCCGCGATCGGCGAGGAGCTGGAACGAGGACTTGAGGTCCGTCACCTGGTCGATGGAGAAGCGGTAGCCGAGCCCCTGCAGGCTGCGCAGGGTCTCGAACTCGATCGGTCCGCCCTGCTTCAGGCCGCGCTGGGAGACTTCCAGGACGAGGCTGTCGGCGAGCGCGCGGTTGGCCTCCAGCACGGCGACCAGCTCGCGGGCGAAGCGCCCGTCGGCGAAGCTCGCCAGCGAGACGTTGCAGAACAGCCCGACATCTTTCGAACGGGCCGAGAGGCGGCGCAGGATCTGCACCGCCCGGACCACGATCTCCTGGTCGAGCACGGCCAAGACCCCGGTCTTCTCGGCGATGCCGATGTAGTCGGCCGGATAGAGCGTCTCGCCGTCCTCGGTGCGCAGGCGCGTCAGCGCCTCGTAGAAGCGGATCCGCCGCTGCGGCAGGGTGACGACCGGCTGCAGATAGATCTCGATGCGGCCCGCCTCGACGGCGCGGCGCACCTCCTCGGCGAGGCCGGCCTCGCCGAGATGCGCGAAGCGCTTCGGCACCAGCGGGTTCTCGTCGAGCGCGCGGGGCGGCTCCGGGGCGGGCGGTGCGGCGGGCGGCGGCGCGACCCGGGCCGGGGGCGCAGCCGGGATCGCCGAGGCCCGGGGTGCCATGCCCTGGGCGGCGCGCTGCTCCAGGTCGGCGACCGTCTCGACGACCTGCCGGACCAGCGTGCCGATCACCTCGATCTCGGCGATGACCGGCTCCAGCTCCCTGCCGGGCCGCCGGGCTCCGGCGGATTCCAGGCCGGACACCCGGCGGTCGAGATTGGCAAGGTCCTCGACGAGCCGGCCGAGCTGGCCGCCGATGCGGGCGAGGTCCGCCGACAGCCGTTCGCGCTCGCGCGTGCGGCCGGTCTGCATCTGCAGGATCAGGAGGGCGAGGAGCAGGCCGAGGGACAGGAGCCCCGTGGTGTCCCAGCCGAAACCCAGCTGGAAGCGCATCACCGCGCCGGCCGAGAGCGCGACGGCCACGATGCAGCCCGCGATGTAGAGATCGGCGATGCGCCTCATCGGTGGGTGCGCGGTCCTTTGGCCAGGCTCCTCGAGAATCACCTCGCCGACTATGCGCGATCTGGGCCCGCCGCGCCATCCGGCCGGTGCCCTTCGCGGGCCCGACCGGGTCCGTGATTTTCCGGGGCGGCGACCCATTGACCTTGCCCCGAGGGGAAGGTCCATATCGTCCGGCAGGGACTGCGAACCGGAGATCCGCACATGATTACGCTGAAGGTGGAAGGCATGACCTGCATGGGCTGCGTCAAGAGCGTCAAGAACGCCATCGGGGCGGCCGACCCGGCCGCGGCCGTCTCGGTCGACCTGGAGACCGGCAAGGTCGAGGTCGACACGAAGCTCGGCCGCGACGCGGTCGTGTCGGCGGTCGAGGCCGCCGGCTACGACGTGGCGGCGGCGGCGTGAGCCGGCCGGCGCGGGCGCTCAGCTCGTCACGCTGACGGGCGCGCCCGCGGCCCGGCGCTCGTCGGAGACGATCCGGCCATCGACGAGGTGGATGCGCCGGCGCATGGCCTCCGCGAAAGTCAGGTCATGCGTCACGGCCACGACGGTGCGGCCCTGGTCGGCGACCAGACGCGCCAGGATCTCGCGCACCTGGGCGGAGGACCTGGTGTCGAGGCTGCCGGTCGGCTCGTCGGCGAGCACCACCGGCGGATCGTTGGCGAGTGCCCGCGCGATCGCGACCCGCTGCCGCTGACCGCCGGAGAGCTGGTCCGGCAGTTTGCCGAGCTGCCCGGCGAGGCCGAGGGATTCGAGGAGTTCGGCGGCGCGCTCGCGCATTGCGCGGTCCGAGAGGCGCGCGAGCTTGCGCATGGGGATCATGACGTTGCCGAGCGCGGTGAACTCCGGCAACAGGAAGTGGAACTGGAACACGAAGCCGAGGGTGGACAGCCGCGTGGCGGCCCGCTCCGCCTCGTCCATGAGGAGGGTCGACCGGCCGCGGATCAGGACGTCGCCCTCGGTCGGCAGGTCGAGCAGGCCGAGCAGGTAGAGCAACGACGATTTCCCCGATCCGGACGGCCCGGTGACGGCGACGAACTCGCCCTCCCCGATCGCCAGGTCGATGTCGCGCACGAGCGTGGTCGGCACAACGCCCGGCAGGATGCGGGTCACCCGCCGCGCCTCGATCAGCGCCGGCCCGGCGTCCGCGCTCACGTCGCCCCCCGGATGATGTCGACCGGCTTCACCTTGGCGGCCTTGCGGGCCGGCAGGTAGCCGGCGACGCCCGCCGAGGCGAGCGCGAAGGCGGCCGCGACGAGGTAGTGGCGGAGATCGCGGGCCACGGGCAGGTGGGTGACCTCCGTGACGCCGGCCTTGAACTCGAACTTGATCGTGCCGAGCAGCTCGGTCAGCCCGAAGCCGAGCAGCCAGCCGGCGACGGACCCGACGACCCCGATCATCAGGCCCTCCAGCAGGAAGATACGCCGCATGTCCGACTCGGCGAAGCCGAGCGACTTCAGGATCGCGATGTCGCGCGCCTTCTCGTGCACGATGGTGGAGACGATGTTGTAGATGCCGAAGCCGGCGACCAGCAGGATCGCGCCGACGACCGTGAACATGATGACGTTGCGGACCCGGAAGGCCTCCAGAAGGCCCTCGTGCGCCTCCTCCCAGGCGACCGCCTTGTAGCCGGTCTCCCGCTCGACCCGCGCCGCGACGGCCCGGGCCTGGTCGACGTCGTCGAGGCGGATCCTGATCTGGTTGATGACGTTCGGCCGCTCGAACAGGATCTGGGCGGCCTTCAGGTTCACGAATCCGGAGGCGTCGTCCTGGCTGGTGACACCGGTATGGAACAGGCCGACGATCTTGAAGCGCTTCAGGAGGCCGCGGCTGGAGGTCACGGCGATCTGGTCGCCGAGGCCGGCGCCGAGCTTTTTGGCGACGCCGTCGCCGACCAGGATGCCGTTCTGGTCCGCCTGCAGCGCCTCCAGCGAGCCCTCGCGCATGTCCTCGGCAATCTTGGAGACGCGCGGCTCGGCGGAAGGATCGACGCCAGAGAGCGCCAGCCCGACATCGCCGCCGCCGTAGCGGACGACGGCCTGGCCGGTCAGCGCGGGGGCGAGCCGACCGGGCACGAGGGCCTTCAGCACCGCCATGACGAGCGTCGGGTTGCGGATGCCGCGCCGGTCGTCCTCGGGCCGGAGGCCCTGGATCTCGACCACGTCGAAGCGGTCTTCGGCCGGCTGGCGCGGCGGCTCGCGGCTCTCGTCGGAGACGCTGACATGCGGCATCGCGTCGATGAGCTGGGTGACGAAGTCCTCCTGCGAGCCCTGCATGAGCGCCGCCATGGCGATCGAGAAGCCGACCCCGAGGGCCACCCCGGCGATCGACACGAGGGTCTGCCGCAGGCGGCCGGCCACGTGCGTATAGGCGATGTCGAGCAGGAGCCTCACGATCCGCCTCCCCCATCGGCGGTGACCCGCCGCCCGGCCGCGAGCCCGGCCGGCACCGGCGCCACGACGCGCTCGCCGGGCCCGACGCCTTCGAGGATCTCGACCTCGGACGCGCTGCGGATGCCGACCTTCACGGGCCGCAGCACCGCCCGCCCGTCGGCGCCGACCAGGAACACGCGGTCGCCGTCGAGGGCGATGCGGGGCAGAACCACCGCGTCGGCCACGCGCCGGACCACCACGTTGACGTCGACCGTCATGCCGATCCTGAGCGGCGTGTCGTCCGGCAGGCCGATGCGCACTCTGTAGGTCTTGGCGACCGGGTCGCCCTTCGGGGTGATCCGCGCCACGGTGCCCTCGATGCCGCGCCCCGGGAAGGCGTCGGAGCGCAGCAGAGCCGTCATGCCGGCCTCGACCCGGGGGATGTCCTCCTCATTCACCTCCGCGACCACCTCCAGTGGCTTCTCCAGGCCGATCCAGAAGAGCACCGTGCCGGTGTCCGCCACCTCGCCGATCTCGCCGTCGCGCCTCAGAATCGTGCCGTCCATGGGCGCGCGCAGGATGAAGTCGTCGAGCCGGGCGGTCTGGGCCGCGATCGCGGCCTGGATGGCGGAGAGCTCACTGGAGGCCCGGTCGTAGGCCTGCTGGCTGACGACCTTGCGGGCCAGGAGCTCGACGCTTCGGTCGAGCTCGCCGCGGGCGAACTGCTCGCGGGCCTGCAGCTCCTTCAGGCTCGCCCGCGCCACGCCGTCGTCGAGACGGCCGATCACCTCGCCGGCCTTGACGGTATCGCCCTCGCAATGGCGGCAGAGATCGACGATCCGGCCGCGCACGACCGGCTGGACCTTCGCCCAGCGCTGCGGCTCGACGACCCCCGTCGCGTAGACGACCTCGGCCGCCGTCCCCTTGCGGACCGCCACTGTGGTGACCGCGATCGGCCGGTCGTGCCAGATCCAGGCTCCCGCGGCGGCGCCGGCCAGGAGGAGGACGATCAGGAGCCAGCGGACAACACGCATGAAAACCTCGGCGCGGCGACGCCGGCAGGGTGGCGGCCGGCCCGCCCCGCGTCAATTCGGGCCGACGACGGAGGCGGGAGCGGCCGGCCGCAGGGGGCGGCTCAGGTAGGGCGAGCCGGCGAGGCCGAAGCGCCAGGGCCGCTCGGCGGCCTTGCTGATGCCGATCCGGGGGCCGGCCAGGACCGGGGCGCCGGCGGGACGCAGGTCGAGCGCGAAGGGAGGGCGGTCGAGGGGCAGCCCGTTTTGCGCCAGGGTGATGCCGAGGGCCTGGCAGAGCCGACCGGGGCCGGCGCAGAGCCGCCGCGGGTCGCCGATGCCGCGCCGGGCCCGCATGGCGTCGAGGCCGAGGGTCGGCTCGATCGCCCGGATCAGGACCGCGGCGCCGTGGCCGGACGGGCCGGTGACCACGTTGAGGCACCAGTGGATGCCGTAGGAGCGGTACACGTAGGCGCAGCCGGGCGGGCCGAACATGGCGGCGTTGCGGGGTGTCGGGCCGGGGAAGCTGTGCGAGGCGGGGTCGTCGGCTTCGTAGGCCTCGGTCTCGACCACCACGCCGCCGACACCGTCGACGGTCAGCACGGCGCCGATCAGGGCGCGCGCCACCGCGACCGCGCCGGCCTCGAAGAAGCCGGCAGGCGGCGGGCCGGATTGGACGGGGGCGGGCGGAGGCCTATCCTCGCTCACGGTCCAGGAGCTCCCGAATCATGCGCCGCCTCCGCTCGTCCGCCGCCCCGCTCGCCATCCTCGCCGGTCTCGCCGCAGGCCCGGCCCTCGCCGGGCCGACCGCCGAGGCGGGGGCGGAGGCCGAGCGGCTCGCGGAGGCGGGGAAGAACCGCTCCGCCTGGGAGATCCTGGTCCGGGCGGCCGACGCGGTCTGGGCGGTGGCGCCGCTCGAGATCCGCGAGACGCTGTTCGTCGCCGGCGAGCCGCAGGGCTACGGCGTCTATCAGCCCCGCGCCTCGAACGTGTTCAAGGCGGGCGAGACCCTGCTCGTCTACGGCGAGCCCTTCGGGTACGGCTACGGGCGGGACGGCGATCTGAACCGGATCGCCTTCGAGGTCCGCCTGTCGGTGGCGAGCCCGGCCGGCGCGGAGATCATCCCGCCCCGCTCCGGGCCGCTGTCGCTGACCTCGCGGCGGCGGAACCGGGAGTTCATGCTGCACTTCGCCTACACGCCGGAGGGGCTGCAGGCGGGCGACTACGTGCTCGTCGCCGAGTTGCGCGACGTCTCGACCGGCAAGACCGCCAGCGCGCGGCTGCCCTTCCGGATCGAGTGAGCCGGTCACACGCCGACCAGCCGGTCGCACAGGTTGGCGACCAGGAGCGTGAAGACGAGGTCCATAAACACGATGCCGACCGCGGTGGCGGGCGGGACCAGCGCGGCGATGCGGGTCACCTGATAGCCGAGGTAGAGATTGAAGATCAGGGAGACGAGCGTCAGGAAGGCGAGCGCCTGGGTGGAGACGAGCCCGACGGCGTAGAGGAGCGTCGAGACGAAGAAGGGCACCATGCCGAGCAGGCTCGACCAGTTGCGCACCACAACGAGCGGCGAGTAGCGGGTCGCCAGGCCCAGCGGCCCGGCCACCGCGGCGAGCAGCAGCGGGAAGCCGAACCAGGCGCCCGCGTAGGACAGGATCTGCATCAGGATGAAGAGCAGATTGGGGAAATCGCGCGCGTCCATGCCGGTGCGGGACAGGATCAGGGCGCGTTCGGCCGCCACGCCGACCAGGACGGGCAGGAGCAGCGGCACGATCAGCCCGAAGGAGCGCCAGAAGCCGTCCACCGAGACGTCGAAGTAGCGCATCCCCTGGGGGTCGCCCTTGAGGATGCGCCAGCTGCCGGCGAAGCCGTTGCGCATTTCGCCGAGGCTGATCATCCGGCGGGCCGCCCGCCGGCGAAGAAGTCGTCCAGGAAACGCCGGTAGATCGCCGTCAGGGTCCGGAGATCCTCCAGGGGCACCCGCTCGTCCACCTGGTGCATGGTCCTGCCGACCAGCCCGAACTCGACGACCGGGCAATAGTCCTTGACGAAGCGCGCGTCGGAGGTGCCGCCGCTCGTCGAGAGCTCCGGACAGCGCCCCGTGACGGCCTCGATGGCCCCCGAGAGGGTGCCGACGAGGGCCTCGTCGACGGTCAGGAAGGAATCGCTCGACGGGGATTCCAGGTCGAGCCGCCAGGAGACCGCGCCGGCGGCGGCCTCGGCGAGCCGGCTGCGCAGCCAGTCCTCCAGGGACGCGCGCGTCCAGCCGTCGTTGAAGCGGATGTTGAAGCGCGCCCGCGCTTCGGCCGGGATGACGTTCCAGGCCGGGTTGCCGACGTCGACGGAGACGAATTCGAGATTGGACGGCTGGAAGCGCGCGTTGCCGGCGTCGAGCGGCTCGGCCAGGATGCGGCTGATCAGCCGGACCAGCCCCGGGACGGGGTTCTCGGCGAGGTGCGGATAGGCGACGTGGCCCTGCCGCCCGGTCACCGTGACGGTGCCCGACAGGCTGCCGCGGCGGCCGACCTTGATCGCGTCGCCGAGCCTCTCCGGATTGGTCGGCTCGCCGACGATGCAGGCGTCGAAGCGCTCCCCGCGGTCGTGCGCCCACCGCAGCAGCTTGACGGTGCCGTTGATCGACGGGCCCTCCTCGTCCCCGGTGATCAGGAACGAGATCGTGCCGCGGTTGCCGCCCTCGGCCAGGTGGTCGAGGGCCGCGGCCGTAAAGGCCGCGATGCCGCCCTTCATGTCGACGGCGCCGCGGCCGTAAAGCTCCCCGTCCTCGATCGCGGCGGCGAAGGGTGGGTGGCGCCACCGCGCCGGATCGCCGGGAGGGACCACGTCGACATGACCCGCGAAGGTGAGGTGCGGGGCACCCTGGCCGATGCGGGCATAGAGGTTGACGACATCGGGCGTGCCGGGCTCCGAGAAGACGATCTTCTCGGCCGCGAAGCCCGCGCCGTCCAGGATCGCCGCCAGCCGGTCGATCGCGCCCTCGGCATCCGGGGTCACGGACGGGCAGGCGATGAGATCGCGGGCGATCGCGACGGGGTCTGCGGGAGCGGAGGAGCGGGCCATCAGCGGGGTTTAGCGTCCCGGCCGAGGCCACGTCAATCGACGGCGACGCTCGTCGGGGGTGCGGCGGGCGCGGGCGGCACGGGGCGGAGCGGCGCCGGGCCGCCCGCCGCCAGGGCCTGGGCCAGCGCGGTGTCGGACCGGCGGGCCTCCACGATCATGATCTTCTGCCAGATCTTCTGGCTGAGGTTGGCGGTCAGGCGCTCGACCTCGGCGACGCTGGTGGCGATCACCGGGTCGCGGCTCGCGAGCGCATAGAGGGCGGCGGCCTTGGCGGTCAGCGACAGGAGCTCGGAGCAGTAGTCGAGGTAGCGCGACAGTTCGAAGGCCGACATGTCGCGCTTCGGGGAGACCGGCGTACGGTGCCCGTCGTCGCCGACCATGGCGGGATCCTTCGTGAGCTGGTGCATGTCGATGACGTGCACGACCGCCCGGAAGGGATGCAGGGCCGCCAGCACGCGCCCGCGCCGCAGCCGGGCCTCCACGGTGACCAGCGAGGCGACGGCTGCGCCCCCGAGGATGACGATGTTGAAGATGGCCTCGATGCTCTGGACCAGGGCGAAGAGGTTGCTGGTCTCGGCCTGGTAGTCGACGCTCCGCGCGGCCGCCACCGCGAGCGCGCCGCCGCCGAGCAGGACCGCGGCGACGAGAAGGCGGATCACCCAGTCCGGGCGGGCGAGGCGTTCGGCCTTTTCGGCGGTCTCCCGGATCAGGGCGACGACCTCGCCGGCGATTCCCGCAAGGCTCGCGCCGGGAAAGCGCGCCTCGATGCGGGCGCGGAGTTGCTCGGCGGTGCGGATCAGCGCCGCGGGATCGAGGGTTTCGGCGGCCATGGTCAGGTCACGGGGGTGAAGAGCGCGGGCGGAGCGGCAGGGTGCCGCAGGGTCGAGGCCGGGTCAACGGGCGGGGGACGTCAGGCCTGGCCGCGTCGCCCGAACCCGCGCGGGCCGGACGGCCGGCGGTCGACGGCCGGCTTGCGCAGCACCGTGGGGGCGGGCTCGGCGGGAGGCGCGACGCGCTCCGCCAGTCGGCTCGACCAGGCCTCCTCGCCGCCCGGATCGGCCGCGAAACCGCCCGCGAAGAGGCCGCCGGACTCCGGCTCGCCGTAGCGGTTGGCGCCGTCGCTGCCGCGGAGGAGGAAGAGGACGACGAGGAGATAGATCCAGCCGATCAGGGGGATGACCGAGACGACCAGCCGCCAGCCGGACTGGTCGCGGTCGTGCAGGCGCTTCACCTGGAGGCAGAGGTTGGCCCAGAAGGCCAGGATCGCCCCGACCACCAGCCCGCCGATCCCGATCGCGCTGCCGCTCTCCAGCACCGGATCGACGGCGGCCGTGATCAGGCCCTGCACGGCCGCGAGCACGATCGTGCCGCCCAGGAAGGACAGCCGGCCGATGCGGCCGTCATAGGAGAACAGGTAGTCGAAGACGTTCATGGCGGCGCTCCCGGGCCCGTCGCGCGACGCGAAGAGCCTCGCCGGGGAGCGCCTACCGTGGATTTAACGGCGCGTCAGTCGCGCAGAAGTTCGTTAATGGAGGTTTTCGAGCGCGTCTTCTCGTCGACCTTCTTGACGATGACCGCGCAGTAGAGGCTGGGACCCGGCGTGCCGTTCGGGAAGGGCTTGCCGGGCATCGAGCCCGAGACCACGACCGAATAGGGCGGCACGCGGCCCATGTGGATCTCGCCGGTCTCGCGGTCGACGATCTTGGTCGAGGCCCCGATGAAGACGCCCATGGAGACGACCGAGCCCTCGCCGACGACGACGCCCTCGACGATCTCCGAGCGGGCGCCGATGAAGCAATTGTCCTCGATGATGGTCGGCCCGGCCTGCAGCGGCTCGAGCACGCCGCCGATGCCGACGCCGCCCGAGAGGTGGACGTTCTTGCCGATCTGCGCGCAGGAGCCGACCGTCGCCCAGGTGTCCACCATGGTGCCGCTGTCCACATAGGCGCCGAGGTTGACGAAGGAGGGCATGAGGACCACGCCCGGCGCGATGTAGGCGGAGCGGCGGACGACGCAGTTCGGGACGGCGCGGAAGCCGGCGGCGCGGAAGCGGTTCTCGCCCCAGCCCTCGAACTTGGAGGGCACCTTGTCCCACCACGGGGCGCCGTTCGGGCCGCCCGGGACGAGGCTCATGTCGTTCAGGCGGAAGGAGAGCAGCACCGCCTTCTTGAGCCACTGGTTGACGGTCCAGCCGCCCGGGCCCTTCACGGCGACGCGCGCCTCGCCGGCGTCGAGCAGCGCCAGGGCGGTCTCGACCGCGTCGCGGATTTCGCCCCGGGTCGAGACGTCCACGGTCGCCCGCGCCTCGAAGGCGGCCTCGATGACGCGTTCGAGCTGGGCGAGGTCGGCGGTCGTGGACATGGACGGGCTCCGGAAGCTGACGAGAGGCGCGCGGGACCATACCGGGCGCGGCCTCGCTGTCAACGGCGCGCGGAGCCGCGCCGGCCCGCACGAACGGCGGGTCGGACGGCGACCGCCCCTCCCCTGTGGCGCGGTGCCCCCCGGACCGGCTAAGATCGCCGCCGAACCGCCCGAAGGAGCATCATGAGCGTCCGGGACCTCGTCTCCGTCATCCGCGAATGGGCGCCGGCCGCGCCGGCCCCGCGCGTCGGCGTCGTGCTCGGCTCGGGCCTCTCCGGCCTCGCCGACGAGGTCGCCGAAGCCGTGCGCATCCCCTATGCCGACCTGCCCGGCTTCCCGCAGGCGGCCGTCTCGGGCCATCGCGGCGAACTGGTGCTCGGCCGGCTGGCCGGCACGCCGGTGGCGGTGATGGCCGGCCGCGTGCATGCCTACGAGCGCGGCGACCCGCGCGCCATGGAGATGCCGATCGCGACCCTGAAGGGCCTCGGCGCGGGAATCCTGGTCCTCACCAACGCGGCCGGATCGCTGCGGGAGGAGGTCCCGCCCGCGAGCCCGATGCTGATCGCCGACCACATCAACGGGTCGGGCATGAACCCGCTGATCGGGCGGGAGGGCGACGGGCGCTTCGTCGACCTGGTGGACGCCTACGACCCGGCGCTCCGCGCCGTGGCGCGCGGCGTGGCGGCGGACCTCGGGATCGCGCTGCCGGAAGGCGTCTACATGTGGTTCTCGGGCCCCTCCTTCGAGACGCCGGCGGAGATCCGCATGGCGCGCGTCCTCGGCGCCGACGCGGTAGGCATGTCGACCGTGCCGGAGGTCATCCTCGCCCGCTACCACGGCCTCAGGGTCCTGGCGCTGTCGATGATCACCAACCTCGCCGCCGGCATGACGGGCCGGCCCCTCAGCCACCAGGAGACCAAGGACGAGGCGGCGCGGGGTGCGGCCCGCTTCCGGGACCTCCTGCTCGGCATCCTGGCCGAGATCGGCGACGCGTGAGAGCCAGCACCATGTCGGACCCCCTGCTTCCCCTCGCCGAGGCGGCGCGCCGCGCAACCGCGGCCCGCGCCCTGCCGCTCCTCGACCTGACCGACCTCGCGGACGACTGCAAGGAGGCGGCAGTCGCCGACCTCTGCGCCCGCGCGGTGACGCCGCACGGGCCGGTGGCGGCGGTCTGCCTGTGGCCGCGCTTCGTGCGGCTCGCCAAGGCGCGGCTCGCCGGCACGCCGGTCCGGGTCGCCACGGTGGTGAACTTCCCGGCGGGCGGGACCGACACGCCGGCGGTGCTGGCCGAGACCCGGGCGGCGATCGCCGACGGGGCGGACGAGATCGACCTGGTCATGCCCTACCGGGCCTTCCTGGCGGGGCAGCCGGAGGTGGCCGACGCGCAGATCCGCCTAGTGCGCGAGGCCTGCGCGGCGCCCGTGCGGCTGAAGGTCATCCTGGAGACGGGCCGGCTCGCCGCCCCCGACGCGATCCGCCGCGCCGCCGACCTGGCGCTCGCGGCCGGGGCGGACTTCATCAAGACCTCGACCGGCAAGGTGCCGGTCAACGCGACCCCGGAGGCGGCGACCCTGATGCTGGAGGCCATCCGCGACGCGGGAGGGCGGGCGGGCTTCAAGGCCGCGGGCGGCATCCGCACGACGGCGGACGCGGGCCACTACCTCGGACTGGCGGACCGCATCCTCGGGGCGGGCTGGGCGACCCCGGCGACGTTCCGGTTCGGCGCCAGCGGGCTCCTCGCCGACCTCCTCGCCCATCTCGACGGCGGCGCGCCGGACCCGTCCGCGCCCCGGCTGGCCTACTGAGGGACCGCCATGCTGCCGCAGGAGATCATCCGCCGGAAGCGCGAGGGAAACGAGCTCGGCGAGGCCGAGATCGCCTTCATGGTGCGCGGCCTGACCGACGGCTCGGTGACGGAGGGCCAGGTCGCCGCCTTCGCGATGGCGGTGTTCTTCCGGGGCATGACCCTCGCCGAGCGGGTGGCGCTGACGAGGGCGATGCGGGATTCCGGCACGGTGCTGCGCTGGGACCTGCCCGGGCCAGCGCTCGACAAGCATTCCTCCGGCGGCGTCGGCGACAACGTCTCGCTGATGCTCGCACCCATGGTGGCCGCGTGCGGCGGCTACGTGCCGATGATCTCGGGTCGCGGCCTCGGGCACACGGGCGGCACCCTCGACAAGCTCGACTCGATCCCCGGCTACCGCACCCAGCCCGAAAACGACCTCTTCGCCGCAGTGGTGCGATCGGTCGGCTGCGCGGTGATCGGCCAGACCGCGGACCTGGCGCCCGCCGACAAGCGCTTCTACGCGATCCGGGACGTGACCGCGACGGTGGAGTCCATCGACCTCATCACGGCCTCCATCCTGTCGAAGAAGCTCGCCGCCGGGCTCGGCGGCCTGGTCCTCGACGTCAAGTGCGGCAACGGCGCCTTCATGGCGGACTTCGCGGCGGCGCGCGGGCTGGCGGAGAGCCTCGTCTCGGTCTCGAACGGGGCCGGCCTGCCGACGCGCGCCCTGGTCACGGACATGAACGAGCCCCTCGCCCCCGCGGCCGGCAACGCCGTGGAGGTCGCGCATGCGGTCGACTTCCTGACCGGCGGCCATGCCCGGCCGGAGAACCGGCGCATCGAGGCGGTGACGGTCGAGCTCGGCGCCGAGATGCTGGTGATCGGCGGACTCGCGCCGGATCTCGACGCCGGACGGGCGGCCCAGCGGGAGGCGCTCGCCTCGGGGCGGGCCGCGGAGATCTTCGGACGCATGGTCGCGGCGCTCGGCGGACCGGCCGACTTCGTGGAGCGCGCGGGCACCCATCTCGGGGCCGCACCGCACGCCGTCCCGATCCTGCCCGTCCGGGCCGGGCGGGTCGCCGGCATCGACACCCGGTCGCTCGGAGTCGCGGTGATCGAGCTCGGCGGCGGGCGGACGCGGGCGAGCGACCCGATCGACCACGCGGTCGGGCTGACGGCGCTCGCCGGCCTGGGGGCCGCGGTCGGGCCGGATGCGCCGCTCTGCCTCGTGCATGCGCGCAGCCCCGGCGCGGCCGCCGCAGTGGCGGAGCGGATCCGCGGCGCCTACATGCTCGCCGAACCCGGCGCGCCGACGCCGCCGCCGGCCTCGCCGCTGCTCGACCGCGTCGACGGCTGATCGGGAGACATCGGATGCCGCGTGCCTTCCTGATCATCCTCGACTCCTTCGGCATCGGCGGCGCCGCCGACGCGGCCCAGTACGGCGACGCCGGGGCGGACACGCTCGGCCACATCGCCGAGGCCTGCGCGGCCGGCGCCGGGGACCGGGCCGGCCTCCGGTCGGGACCGCTCCGCCTGCCGAATCTGGACGGCCTCGGCCTCGGCGCCGCCGCCGCGGCCTCGTCGGGCGGCCGTCCGCCCGGGCTCGCTGCGGCGCCGGGACGCGGGCGCTGGGGCTTCGGAATCGAGCGCTCGAAGGGCAAGGACACGCCGTCCGGCCATTGGGAACTCGCCGGCGTGCCCGTCCCGTTCGATTGGGGCTACTTTCCCCAGACGGTGCCGGCCTTCCCGCCGGACCTGGTCGCGGCCCTGGTCGAGCGGACCGGCATCCCCGGCATCCTCGGCGACTGCCACGCGTCGGGCACGGAGATCATCGAGCGGCTCGGCGAGGCGCACCTGGCGACCGGCCGGCCGATCCTCTACACCTCGGCGGATTCCGTCCTGCAGATCGCCGCCCATGAGACGCGCTTCGGCCTGGAGCGCCTCTACCAGGTGTGCCAGGCGGCGCGGACCCTGTGCGATCCGCTCAACATCGGCCGGGTCATCGCCCGGCCCTTCACGGGCGAGCGCCGCGGCGCCTTTGCGCGCACGGCGAACCGGCGAGACTTCGCGGTGCCGCCGCCCGAGCCGACGCTGCTCGACCGGGCCCAGGCTGCCGGACGCGGCGTCACGGCGATCGGCAAGGTCTCGGACATCTTCGCGGGGTCGGGGGTGACCCGGAAGGTCAAGGCGGGCCCGAACGCCGAGGTCTTCGCCGCCACGCTGGCGGCCGCCGCGGAGGCGCCGGACGGCGACCTGGTGGTCTCCAACCTGGTCGACTTCGACATGCTCTTCGGACACCGACGGGACGTTCCCGGCTACGCGGCGGCGCTGGAGGCCTTCGACCGCGACCTGCCGGACCTCGAGGCGCGGCTCAGGCCGGGCGACCTGGCACTGATCACCGCCGACCACGGCTGCGATCCGACCTGGCGGGGCACGGACCACACCCGCGAGCAGGTCCCGATCCTCGCCTTCGGCCCCGGCCTCGGGCCGGCCGCCCTGGGCGGGCGGGGCTTCGCGGACGTCGGCGAGACGCTGGCGGCGCATCTGGGGCTGGCGCCCGGGCGGCACGGGCGAGCCATGTGGTGAGACCGGGGCGGCCGGGCGTTCACACCCCGACGGCCACTTCGGCGCGGACGCGGTCGCGACGCGGGATGTAGGCGCCGCGGGCGATCATGTCCTTCAGCACGACATACATCTCGGCGGCCGCCAGCGCGTCCTCGAAGGCATCGTGGGCCTCGCGCTCGGGCAGGCCGAGATCCGCCATCATGGAGGCGAAGCGCAGGTCGACCTCGGTCCCCTGCGGGGCCTTGGCGTATTTCCGGTCGTAGTAGAGCCGAGAGACCTCGATGCGCCGGTTGGGCAGCCTCAGGCCGTAATACTCGATGGTGTAGCGGTTCAGCATCGTGGCGTCGTAGTCGATCCAGTAGCCGACCAGCGGCCGCGTGCCGACGAACTTCAGGAAGTCGGGCAGGACCTCGCGGATGACGCGGGCGTCCGCCACGTCCGAGCCGCGCAGGCGGTGCACCTTCATGGCCTCCGCCCGCATGGCCGCCTCGGGCCGGATCACCGCCCGGAAGGCCTCGCTGGTGAGGATGCGGCTGCCGCGGATCGGGATGGCGGCGATCGACACGACGTCGTCCTTGCGGGTGTCGAAGCCGGTCGTCTCGCAGTCGACCGACACGACCTCGCCGGTCCGGTCCGGCTCGAACATCCAGAGCCACTGCTTGTCCCACAGCCGCTGCTGGTCGACGAGCTTGGTGACGGCGCCGAGGATCCCCATCAGAAGAGCCCCAGCTTGTAGTGGTTGCGGACGATCTCGCGGAAGTGCCGGACCACCCGCAGCGCGTCCCGCAGCAGGTCGCGGTCGAGGGAGGAGAGCTGCGAGGGCCGGACCAGGCGCTCGGATTCCGGTTCCCGGCGGCGCACCGCGTCCAGCTGCGCGCGCAGGCGCAGCTCGGAGAAGTACCGGAAGGCGCCGACCAGCTCGCGGGCGAACGCCTCGCCGAAGATGCCGGTCTGGCGGACGCGCGCGATCCGCTCCACCGTCGAGGTCTCGGTCAGCCCCTCCTCGATCGCGAGGCTGCGGATGCCGTGCACGATCGGGAAGGTGCCGGACTTCTTGATGTCGATGACCTCCTCGCGGCCGACGGTCGCCATGATGGTGCCGATCACGCCGCCGGGTCCCGGGAACTGGTCGATGGCCTTGGCGAAATGGGCGATCGCGGCGGTCTCGCCGCGCATCAGCGAGACGAATTGCGCCTTGGCGCGGGCGAGCAGGCTCCCGTCGCCGGCGACCGCGACCGCGTCGAAGAAGATGCCGAGGTTCATCGGGCTCTCGGCGTCGGGCGCGAGGACCCATTGGCGGATCTGGGCCAGGAAGTCGTCGACGGTCTGCGACCAGACCGGGTTCGACACCATGACGTTGCCGGGGCAGGGCGGGAAGCCGAAGTCGGCGAGCGCCCCGGAGAAGTCACGGCGGAAGCGGGCGAGGTCGTCGGCCGGCACGGCCCTGGCGAGGATGAGGCCGTTGTCCTGGTCGGTCCGCACGGTCTGCTCGCCGCGGCCCTCCGAGCCCATGATCATCAGGCAGCCGGCCTCGCGGATCGAGGGCGGGGCGATCATGTCGAACAGGCGGGCGAAGAGCTGGCGGTTGAGGTCGGAGGTCATCTCGGCGATGTCCTCGACCCTGACCCCCTGGCGGTGCAGCAGGTCGACCTGGCTCTGGATGTCGCGCGCCGCGATGCGCAGGTCGTCGAGCCCGTGGGCGCGGTCGATCCGGCCGGGGATCAGCTGGGAGTTGCCGGCGAACAGGCCGAGGATGTCGATGTCCTCCAGGACGCCGGCGATCTCGCCGCCGCGGGTGACGGCGAGCCGGCGCTTGTTGGCCTTGGTCATCCGCATCAGCGCCTCGAAGACGAAGTCCGTCTCCTCGACGGCGACGAGGTCGAAGCGGGTGACCTCGCGGACCGGGGTCTCCAGCGGCAGGCGGCCGAGCACCACGCCCTTGGAGAGGTTCATGCCGGTGACGATGCCGGTGCGGTCGCCGTCGCGCACGAAGAGGGCGTTGACGTCCCGCTCGCGCATCAGGTGCCCGGCCTCCTCGATGGTCCGTTGCCCGTCGATGAAGGCGGCGGGCCGCGGGCGGGCGTCGCTGACCCGGGCGCGCAGCACCGCGTCGACGCCGCCGGTCTTCTCCTCGCGGGCGATCGCCTCGAGCTTGCGGGAGATCTCCGAATAGAAGAAGGCCGCGAAGCCGCGGTTGCGGCGGACGAGGTCGAGCACGACCTCGCGGGGGATCATGTAGAAGAGCGTCTCCTCGGCGGCGACGAAGTCGGAATCCGCAGCGCCGTGCACCACCGCGCGGGCGTCGAAGCTGTCCTTGGGGCCCAGCACGGCGCTGAGCTCGCCGGCCGGGTCGCGCTCCTCGACCGCGCCCTTGATGATAACGTGGAGGCTCTCGGAGGCCTTCCCGGCGGCCACGATCGTGGTCCCCGGGCCGGCATAGCCGATGTCGAGCCGGGCGCGCAGGTCCTCCACCTCGGCGTGGGCGAGGCGGTCGAAGGGCGGGTTGTGGGCGTCGAAGGCCTTCGGCATGGGGCATCCTCGGCGGCGGGGACCGGCGCCGCCATGCGCTCGATCAAGGGCCGGCGGAGCGGACAGGGAAAGGGCCGGGCCACCTCGTCGGCGGCCCGGCCCTCGGGGTTGGAGCCGGAGCCCCTCCGGATCAGTGGGCGCTGGCGCCCGCCGCCCCGATGCCCGTCTGCGAACGGACATACTGGGCGTCGAAGGCCTGCTTCTCGGCCGCCGCCTGGCGCGACCGGTCGACCAGGCTGACGAGCCAGATGATCGCGAAGGCGAGCGTCATGGAGAAGAGCGCCGGGTTGTTGTAGGCGATCGGCGCCGAGCCCTTCGGGTTGAGGAGGACGCCCTCCCAGACGGCCGGGCCCATCACCACCATGGCGACCGAGGCGATCAGGCCGACGAAGCCGCCGACGAGCGCGCCGGTCGTGGTCGTGCCCTTCCAGAACATGCTCATCAGCAGGACCGGGAAGTTGCAGGAGGCCGCGACCGCGAAGGCGAGGCCGACCATGAAGGCGATGTTCATGTTCTCGAAGGCGATGCCGAGGCCGATGGCCAGGATGCCGAGGAAGATGGTCGAGATCTTGGAGACCTTGATCTCCTTCTCCTCGCTCACCTTGCCCTTGGCGAGCACCGACGCGTAGAGGTCGTGGCTGATCGCCGAGGCGCCGGCGAGCGCCAGGCCCGAGACGACCGCCAGGATCGTCGCGAAGGCGACCGCCGAGATGAAGCCCAGGAAGAGGTTGCCGCCGACCGCGTTGGCGAGGTGGATGGCCGCCATGTTGGTCCCGCCGATGATCGCGCCCTTGGCGTCGAGGAACTGCGGGTTGGTGGCGACCAGCACGATCGCGCCGAAGCCGATGATGAAGGTCAGGATGTAGAAGTAGCCGATGAAGCCGGTCGCGTAGAAGACGGACTTCCGCGCCGCCTTGGCGTCCGCGACCGTGAAGAAGCGCATCAGGATGTGGGGCAGGCCGGCGGTGCCGAACATCAGGCCGATGCCGAGCGAGATCGCCTCGATCGGATCCTTGACCATGCCGCCCGGAGCCATGATGGCGTCGGTCTTCTTGACCTCGACCGCCTTGGCGAAGACGGCCTCGGGCGAGAAGTTGAACTGCGCCATGACCATGAAGGCCATGAAGGAGGCGCCGGCGAGGAGCAGGACCGCCTTGATGATCTGCACCCAGGTGGTGGCCACCATGCCGCCGAAGGTGACGTAGACGATCATCAGGAGGCCGACCATCACGACCGCGTAGCTGTAGGGCAGGCCGAACAGGAGCTGGATCAGCTTGCCGGCGCCGACCATCTGGGCGATCAGGTAGAAGGCGACCACGACCAGCGAGCCGCAGGCCGCGAGCGTGCGGATCTGGGTCTGGCCGAGGCGGAACGAGGCGACGTCCGCGAAGGTGAACTTGCCGAGGTTCCGCAAGGGTTCGGCGAGCAGGAACATGATGATCGGCCAGCCGACCAGGAAGCCGATCGAGTAGATCAGGCCGTCGTAGCCGGAGGTGTAGACGAGGCCCGAGATGCCCAGGAAGGAGGCGGCCGACATGTAGTCGCCCGCGATGGCCAGGCCGTTCTGGAAGCCGGTGATGCCGCCGCCGGCGGTGTAGAACTGGGCGGCCGACTTGGTCTGCGCGGCGGCCCACTTGGTGATGCCGAGCGTCATGAGCACGAAGGCCAGGAACATGCCGATGGCGGTCCAGTTGGTCGCCTGCTGCTGCACGGCGCCGATGTCCGGACCCGCGGCCTGCGCGGCGCCGGACAGGAGGGCGAGGCCGAGGCCGCCCGCGAGGATGGTCTGGGTGCGGCTCATTTCGTGGCCTCCTCCTTGATGGACGCGATCAGGGCGTCGTAGTCCCGGTTGGCCCGGGCCACGTAGATGCCGGTCAGCACGAAGGCCGACAGGATGACGGCGACGCCCACCGGGATGCCGACGGTCATGACGCCGGCGCCGAGCTTCACGGCGAGCCATTCCTTCTTGAAGGCCACCACGAGGATGAACCCGTAGTAGATGACCAGCATCAGGATCGTCAGCTGCCAGCCGAAGCTGGTGCGCTTGGAGACGAGCTCCTGGAATTTCGGATTCGCGCGAACCCGTTCGACCACATCGCTTTGCACGTTCGACCTCCCGCGTCTGACAGGTGCCGGGGGCGGGCGAGCGGACACGCGACGGCCCGTTCGCGCCCCGGGCCCTCCGCCCGCCGGCACGCCGATCGCCGCTTCCGCTTGTCCGGGTGTCGCTCCCGCCGACCCGACCGGCGGGCCCGAGGTCCGCCGCTCTGGAGGCCAGATTTAACCGATCGTGACCGCCGGCTGGACCCCGTACTTGGTCGTGCGACTTTGGTGGGACGCGGTGCACTGCGGTAAGTGCGTGTTTTCCCGCAGATTTCCCCGGCAACCCGGACCAGCCCCCGGCTGACGCCAAGGAAGGACGGCGGGCTGGCGCGGAGCGGCGTCCCGCGCCATCATGCCGGGCTCAGGAGGAGCCTCCCATGCCGCAACGCCTCGCCCGTCCGATCCGCCTCGCCGCCGCGGCGGCCCTGTGCCTCTCGCTCCAGAATGCGGCTTTCGCTCAGGGTGCGCCTCCCGGCATGCCCCAGCCCGGCCAGCCGATCCAGTCCGCGGCGAGCCGGCTCCTGCCGGTGATCGGCACCAAGGGCATGGTCGCCTCCCAGGAGGGCACGGCCACGAAGGTCGGCGTCGAGATCCTGAAGCGCGGCGGCAACGCGGTCGATGCGGCGGTGGCGGTCGGCTTCGCGCTCGCGGTGACGCTGCCGCGCGCCGGCAACCTCGGCGGCGGCGGCTTCATGATGGTCCACATGGCGTCCCGCAACGAGACCGTCGCCATCGACTACCGCGAGACCGCCCCGGCAGCCGCCTTCCGGGACATGTTCCTGGACGCCAAGGGCGAGCCGGATCCCAAGAAGTCGCGCGACTCCGGCCTCGCGGTCGGCGTGCCCGGCACGGTCGCGGGCCTCGCCGAGGCGCACCGGCGCTACGGCTCGGGCAAGTTCACGCTCGCCGACCTGATCGCGCCCGCGGTGGCGCTCGCGTCCGACGGCATCCCGGTCGCCGAGGACCTCGCCGATTCGCTGCCGACCGCCACCCGGCTGAAGCAGTACCCGTCGACCCGGGCGATCTTCTACCGGGGCGACCAGCCGCTCGGCCGCGGCGAGACGCTGGTGCAGGCCGACCTGGCCGCGACGCTGAAGACGATCGCCGCCCAGGGGCCGGACGGCTTCTACAAGGGACCGGTCGCCGAGAGGATCGCGGCCGCGGTCAAGGGCGCGGGCGGCGTGATGACCGCCGAGGACCTCGCCGGCTACAAGGTGGTGACGCGCCAGCCGGTGCGCGGCACCTACCGCGGCTACGACGTCGTCTCCATGCCGCCGCCGTCCTCGGGCGGCGTCCACCTGATCCAGATCCTCAACATCCTGGAGGGCTTCGACATCGCCAAGGCGGGGGCCGGCAGCGGCCAGCAGATCCACCTGCTGGCGGAGGCGATGAAGCCGGCCTACGCGGACCGCGCCGAGTTCCTGGGCGACCCGGACCGGGTCAAGATTCCCGTCAAGGGCCTGACCTCGAAGGCCTATGCGGCCAAGCTGCGCGCCGCCATCGACCCGGCCGCGGCGCGGCCCGCCGACGCGATCCGGGCGGGCGACCCTTTGCCGTACGAGAGCGACCAGACCACCCACTTCTCGGTGGTCGACCGGGACGGCAACGCGGTCGCGAACACCTACACGCTCAACTTCACCTACGGGCTCGGGCTCGTGGCGGAGGGCACGGGGGTGATGCTCAACAACGAGATGGACGACTTCTCGGCCAAGGCCGGCGCCCAGAACGCCTACGGGCTGGTCGGCGGCGACACCAACAGCGTGGCTCCGGGCGCCCGCCCGCTCTCCTCGATGACGCCGACCTTCCTGTTCCGCGACGGTAAGCTCGCCATGGTGACCGGCAGCCCGGGCGGGAGCCGGATCATCTCCACGACCCTGCAGGTGATCGTCAACGTCGTCGACAACGGCATGAACGTCGCCGAGGCGGTCGCGGCGCCGCGCGTCCACCACCAGTGGCGGCCGGACGCGCTGCTGACCGAGGCCGGGCTGTCGCCCGACACGATCGAGATCCTGAAGGGACGGGGCCACAAGGTCGTGGTCGGGACCACCTCGGGCTCGGCCAACTCGATCCACGTGACCCCGGAAGGCCTGCTCGGCGCCGCCGACCCGCGCCAGCGCGGCACGCTGGCGGCGGGCTACTGAGCCCGGACCGGGCGGGACGGCCGGTCACGCCCCGCAGAGCGGAACGAAGCGCAGGACATCCCGGTTCGGCATGGTCAGGTTCTGGGCGGTGAGGCCGCCCCGGGCCAGGATCCAGCGCTGGACCGGCGCCGGACTGGACCTCAGCTGCGCATAGGTGACGGCCGGATCGAAGACCTTGAGGTCTTCCGGGCAGGGCGCTCCCCCCGTCCGGCACCGATAGGGCGCGTGGAAGGCGAGGACGGCGCGCTTCGTGGCGCAGATCTGGCCCGACAGCATGAGGTACATGGTGCAGGCCGAGGCGCAGTAGCCGTCGATGACGACCCTCGTCCCGTTGGCCCTCAGGCGGGCGATCTCCTGCATGCGCGAGTCGATGCGGCCGCCCGGATCCATCTGGATCACGACGGCCGGCGGAGGAGGGGCGAGGTCCACGGCGGCACTCCCGGTTGGCACGCCCCGGAGGCTCACACGATTCGCCCGGAAAACGCACCCGCCGATCCGGACGATTGCGTAGAAAACTTTTTCAAGTCAGCAGCTTAGGCTTTGCCTTCGGGGGCTGGGGCGCCCGCGAAGGTCTCGTGCCGCACCGCGATGGCCTCGGCGAGGTCGCCCGCCAGGCCCGCCTCGCGCAGCATCGCGGCGCACTCGCGCATCTCCGCGGCCCGGCGCCGCCCATGCCGGCGCACGCGGCCGGGCATCACCTTGACGACCTCGGCCCAGTCCATGCCCGGGTAGGAGGCCGACAGGCTCTTCAGCACGGCGGGCAGGACCCCGTTCCGGGCGGTGACGAGCGACAGGTCGACCATCAGCGCCTCCATGCCCTTGATGACGATCGAGCGACAGAGCTTGGTGGCGGAGGCGATGCCGATCTCCTCGCCGACCGGGTCGATGCGCATGCCGAGCCGGTTCAGGTCGGCCGCGAGCGCCGCCGCCCGGGGTCCGCCCGCCAGGATCGGCACGGCGATGCCGGGCTCGGCGACGGGGGCCATCACGGCCCATTCGACGAAGTGCACCCCGGTCGGCGGCAGGGCGGCGGCGACCCTGCCCTTGGTGGCGGGCGACACCGAGTTGAGGTCGATGTAGACCTGCCCCTGCTCGAGGTACGGGGCGCATTGCTGCGCGGCCGCGACGGCCTGGTCGGCGGTCACCGCCGAGATCACCAACCCGGCCCCGCGGACCGCCTCGCCGTGGCTCGCCGCGGCCCGCAGCCCGAGGGTGCCGGCACGGTCCGCCAGGGCGGGGCCACGGCCGGGATCGTCGAAGAGGCGGTCGTGGACCGCGACGCGGGCGCCTCGCTCGCGGAACTGCCGGCCGAACAGCTGGCCGACCTCGCCGAAGCCGATGATGGCGATGCTCAGGGTCATTCCCGCTCCTCCCGGACCGGCGGGCGCCGGTCCGCTCACTCCTCGCCCGTGTACGCCACGTACCGGAGGCCCGCCCTGGCGAGCGGCTCGCGCATGCCGTAGAGGTCGAGGCCGAGGACGCCGGCGGCGAGCTTCTCGCGCTTGGCGCCCTCGTTGGCGACCCGGTCCTCGCCGGCCTGCACGGTCGCGGCGGCGTCCCGGCGCGGCACCACCAGCACGCCGTCGTCGTCCGCCACCACCGCGTCGCCGGGCCGCACCAGGGCGCCCGCGCAAACGACGGGCACGTTGACGGCGCCCAGCGTCGCCTTGACGGTGCCCTTCGCGGAGACGGCGCGGGACCAGACGGGGAAGCCCATCTCCCGCAGGGTCGCCACGTCCCGGCAGCCGGCGTCGATGACGAGCCCGACCACGCCGCGGGCCTTCAGGGAGGTCGCCAGCAGGTCGCCGAACATGCCGTCCGTGTTGTCGGCCGTGCAGGCGACCACCATGACGTCGCCCGGGCGGCACTGCTCGACGGCCACGTGGATCATCCAGTTATCGCCGGGCTGGGCGAGCACCGTGACGGCGTTGCCGGCGATCGCGGCGCCCGGCCAGACGGGCCGCATGTAGGGCTTCATCAGCCCGGAGCGGCCGAGCGCCTCGTGGGCGGTGGCCACGCCGAGCGCGCCGAGGCGGGCAACCAGGTCCTCCTCGGTGCGCGGGCAGCCGGTGACGACGACGGGCTTCATGCCAGGACCTCGACGATCTCGGGGAAGATGCGCTGGTAGGCTTCGCCATACGTCATGGCCTTGCCGGAGTTGCGGCCGCCCTGGACCCCGCGGTTCAGCGCCACGCGGGTGTAGTACTCCCAGAGGTGCTTCTGGGCGGCGAGGATCTCGAACGCGGCGCGCTTCGTCTCCCAGACCTCGTCGATGTTGAGGATCACGTTGGGCTTGTAATTGCACTGCTCGGGCTGGTGCGGCTCGAACAGGAAGACCGGCGGGGCCGCGTAGGCGAGGTCCGGGCTCGGCTTGTGGCCGGCGGCCTGGGCGATGATGCGGGCCTCCTGGGCGAAGCGGGTCGCCTCGGGGTGGTCGACGTTGTAGGGGTCCTCGAGCGAGTGGGTCAGCACGAAGGCGGGCTTCAGCGCGCGGTAGACGTCGACCAGCCGGTCGAGCATCTCGGCGGTCGGCCGGAGGGGATAGTCGCCGGCGTCGAAGAACTCGATCTCGGCGCCGAGCGTCGCGGCGGCGCGCTCGGCCTCGTCCCGGCGCTGCGCCTTCACCTCCTCGAGGCCGATGTCGCCCTTCTTCCAGGCCCACTGGCTCTCGCCGCGCTCGCCGTAGGAGAGGCAGACGATCTTCATGCGGTAGCCGCGCCGGGCGTGCAGCGCGATGGCGCCCCCGGCGCGCCAGACGAAGTCGCCCGGGTGGGCGGTGACGACGAGACCGGACTTTCCGGATGACATGGGCGCGACCTTCGCGGTTCGGGAGTTCTTCAAGGGTCAGGCGGCGTCGCGCGCGGCTTCGGCCACCTCGGCGAGGTCCTCGCGGGCGAAGGCGACGCCGTCGAACAGGAGCCGGGCGGTCCGCAGGAGGCCGGCGCGCTCGACGACGGGCTCCTGCGGCGTGCCCCCGACCCGCAGGATGACGCTGAACTCACCCGTCGGATGCTCGATCGACAGGGTCTTGTCCCGGCCCGGCGGGATCGCGGCGACGCGGGCGGCGGGCGAGCCCGGCAGCATGGCGGCGGTGGCGACCGTCACGGCGGCGAAGACCCCGATCGAGGCGTGGCACTCGTGCGGGATGAAGCTGCGGGTGCACAGGGTGCCGCCGGCGACCGGCGGGGCGACCAGGCACATCTTCGGCACGACCTTGGCGGACACGTCGCCGAGCCCCATCAGCCGGCCCGCCTCCAGGCGGATCTCCTCGAGGCGGGCCTTCAGGGCGGTGTCCTTGTCGAGCTGGTCGCGGGGCTCCCGCCCGGTGCGGCCGAGGTCCGCGGCGGCGAGGACCACGACCGGCATGCCGTTGTCAATGAGCGTCGCGTCGACGCCGGCCACCCGGTCGACGGCGTTGCCGGTCGGCAGGAGAGTGCCGCAAACCGAGCCCTCGGCGTCCATGAAGTCGATGGCGATCGGGGCGGCGGTGCCGGGCACGCCGTCGATGCGGGCGTCGCCGCCGTAGCGGACGCGGCGGCCGGGGGTCTCGACGGCGAGTTCGGCGAGCGTGCCCGTGTTGACGGTGTGGACGCGCACGCGGGTCACACCGTCCTCGGCGGCGACGAGGCCACGCTCGATCGCGAAGGGGCCGATTCCGGCGAGGATGTTGCCGCAATTCGGCGTGTAGTCGATGCGCGGCTCGGCGAGGACCACCTGGCCGAACAGGAAGTCGATGTCGCTGCCCGGCTTCGCGGAGCGCGACACGATGGCGATCTTGCTGGTCAGCGGGTGCGCGCCGCCGATGCCGTCGATCTGGCGGGCGTCCGGCGAGCCCATGATGGACAGGATCAGCCGGTCGCGGGCGGCCGGGTCGGCGGGCAGGTCGGAGGCGAGGAAGTAGGCGCCCTTGGACGTCCCGCCCCGGAGCACCATGCAGGGGACACGCGGTTGAATGGCTCGCCTCCCGGTCTCGGCTGTCTTTCGTCGGGTACGAGTTCTGACCGGCCGGCCGCCATGCATCAAATGCTTTGTTTGACGTCTTTCATGAGCCGCATTCAGGAATGAGCCACCTCGGCGGCCGCGAAGGCCTGGATGACCAGACGGCGGAGCTCGTCGGCGAGGGGCGACAGGGGGGCGCTGCGCTTCGACACGATGCCGATCTGGCGGACCACCTGCGGGTTGCGCAAGGTCAGCACCGCGAGGCCCTCGCGCTCCACCGTGTCGAGGGCGAGCCGGGGGACGACCGTCATGCCCAGGCCGGCGCGGACGAGCGAGACGGCGGTGTGGACATGCTGGACCTCGTAGCGCCAGGAGAGCTGCTCGCGGCGGCTGCCGAGCGCGTCGTCGATCATCATGCGGTTGCCGGTGTGCGGGCTGATGCGGATCAGCGGCACACCCTCGAGCTCCGCCCAGCCGGCGGCCGCGGCGGCCGCCATGGGGTGGCCGGCGGGGCAGACCAGCACGAAGGGCTCGCGGGCGAGCAGCTCGACCTCGAAGTCCCAGCGGTGGGCGGCGAGCAGCGTGATGCCGAACTCGGCCGTCCCCTGGTCGACAAGGTCGGCGATCTCGGTCGCCGAATTGTCGAAGACCCGGATCGTGACGTCCGGGTGCGCGGCCCGGAAGCGCGCCAGCACGCCCGGCAGCCGGCCGGCCGCGATGGTCGGGAGGCAGCCGATCGCCAGCCGTTCCTGGCGCAACTTGCCGTGCTGCCGGAGATCCTGCAGGGAGGCCGAGAGCCCCTCGATCATGCCCTTCACCTTCGGCAGGAGCTCCAGGCCGGCGGGGGTGAGGGCCACCTCGCGGGTGGTCCGCGACAGGAGGCGGACGCCGAGGTCGTCCTCGAGCTTCTTCATCCGGTGGCTGAGCGCGGTCTGCGACAGGTTCAGGTGCGCGGCGGCCTGCTGGAAGCTGCCGCGCTCGGCGATGGCCACGAAGGCGTGGAGACCGAGGAAATCGATGCGCAAGGCGGGCGTCCTTGATCGGCCGGCGCGGGCAGGTGCGGCCTCGGTGCATGAAACTAATTCATGAAAGGCAACAAAGAAACCATTTGCTTCACATACGGGCTTACGAACATCTGACGGGGACCGCATGCCGCCAGACCGACGGGCCCCGACCTTGCCGATCATCCTGATCCCAGGCCTCCTCTGCGACGCGAGCGTCTGGGCGCACCAGATCGCCGCGCTGAGGCCGCATGACGACGTGGTGGTGGCCGACTGCACGACCCAGGACTCGATCGTCGCCATGGCCCGGGACGCGCTGGCGTTGCGGCCGGGACCGATCGCGGTGGTCGGGCATTCGATGGGGGCCCGGGTCGCCTTCGAGATGGTCCGCGCGGCGCCCGAGCGGATCGTCAGGCTCGCCGTGCTGGACACGGGCGCGCATCCGGCGCGGGACGGGGAGGCGGCCGGGCGGCAGGCCATGCTCGACCTCGCCGACCGGGACGGCATGGCGGCGCTCGCCGACAAGTGGCTGCCCCCGATGGTGCACGAGGCCCGGGTCGCGGACGAGGCCCTGATGGCGCCGCTGCGCGCCATGGTGATGCGCGCCGATCCCGCCCTGCACCACCGGCAGATCAAGGCGCTCCTGGAGCGGCCGGACGCCCGCCCGCTGCTGCCGACCATCACCTGCCCGACGCTCGTCGCCGTCGGCCGGCAGGACCGCTGGAGTCCGCTCGCCCAGCACGAGGAGATGGCCGCCGCGATCCCGGGCGCCGAACTCGTGGTGATCGAGGACAGCGGCCACATGTCGCCGGTCGAGCGCCCCGAGCAGGTGACGGCGGCGCTCCTCGGCTTCCTGGGCTTCGCCGAGCGGGACCGGATCCCGGACGTGCCGCTCTTCGACCGCGCGCGGTCGCGCCGCGGCTACCGCATCAACAAGATGGCGATGGGCCTGTCGCGGCCGGAGAACCGGGCCGCGTTCCTGCAGAACGAGGAGGCCTATCTGGACCGCTTCGGCCTCTCGGCCGAGGAGAAGCGGGCCGTCATGGGCCGGGACTGGCGCGAGATGGTGCGGCTCGGCGGCAACCTCTTCTTCATCCTGAAGATCTCGGCCGTGGACCCGGTGCGCATCACCGAGATCGGCGCGCACCAGGCCGGCATGGACCACGACGCGTTCCTGCGCGAGCGACTGGGGAAGAACTAGCGCATGGCGAAGCTCATCGGCGGCCTCGGCACCTCGCACGTGCCCTCCATCGCGGCGGCGATCGACAAGGGTCTCGCCGAGACGCCGGCGTGGAAGCCTTTCTTCGACGGCTACATTCCCGCCAAGGCCTGGATGAAGGCCGCGCGGCCCGACATCGCGGTCGTGATCTTCAACGACCACGGCAATTCCTTCTTCCTCGACCGGGTGCCGACCTTCGCGGTCGGCTGCGCCGAGGAGTACCGGCCGGTCGACGAGGGCTGGGGCCCGCGTGCGATCCCGCCCTTCGAGGGTGCCGCCGACCTCTCCTGGCATCTCGTCGACACCATGGTGGAGAACCGGTTCGACCCGACCATCATCCAGGAGATCGAGGTCGACCACGGCCTGCAGGTGCCGATGGAGCTCTTCTTCGGCCGGCCGAAGGCCTGGCCCGTGAAGGTCGTGCCGATCTTCGTCAACGTCATCCAGTACCCGATCCCGCTGCCGAGCCGCTGCTACGAACTCGGCCGGGTGCTGCGCAAGGCGATCGACAGCTTCCCGGGCGACGAGCGGGTCGTGGTGCTCGGCACCGGCGGCCTCTCCCACCAGCTCCAGGGCGCGCGGGCCGGCTTCGTCAACCCGGAGGCCGACCGGGCCTTCCTGAAGGACATCGCCACCGACCCGGACCGGCTCGCCGCCCTGTCGCGCGAGGACTACGTGGCGACCTTCGGCAGCGAGGGCGCGGAGCTCATGATGTGGCTCGTCATGCGCGGCGCGATGGACCGGGACGTGGTCGTCCGCCACACCCACTACTTCGTCCCCGCCTCCATGACGGGCGCCGGCATGATCGTGATGGAGAACGCCGCCGACGCCGCGCGGGCGGCGGCATGACGGCGCATTTCCTCATGGTGTGCCGGCACCGGGCGGGCCTGCAGGACGTGCGCGAGGCGAACCGCGAGGCGCATCGGCGGCACGTGGCGACGGGCGGCAACGGCCTGGCGCGCGTGCTGATCGGCAGCGCGCTCGTGGGGGAGGACGGGACCACGCCGGTCGGCAACTTCGGCGTCATGGAGGCCGCGAACCGGGAGGCCGTGGAGGCCTTCGCGGCGACCGACCCCTACGCGCTCGCGGGCCTCGTCGAGACGATCGAGATCACGGCGCTGCCGGCCCAGTTCCAGGCGCATCGGATCGACCCGATGACGCCGCCATTCGCATCCTAGACGTCCCCGAAGAGACGAACCGACACGGAGGAAACATGCAGCGCAGAACAGCCCTGAAGGCCGGCATGGCCGCACTCGCGCTCGCGCTCGGCGCCGGCCCGGCAGCCGCGCAGGACGCCGTCAAGATCGGCCTCGTCCTGCCGCTCACCGGGCCCTTCGCGTCGACGGGCCGCCAGATCGAGGCCGCCGTCAAGCTCTACATGGCGCAGAACGGCGACACGGTGGCGGGCCGGAAGGTGCAGCTCATCGTCAAGGACGACACCGGCACCGCCGACGTCACCAAGCGCATCGCCCAGGAGCTGATCG
The DNA here is from genome assembly GCF_037203705.1 of Prosthecomicrobium sp. N25. Taxonomy (NCBI): domain Bacteria; kingdom Pseudomonadati; phylum Pseudomonadota; class Alphaproteobacteria; order Hyphomicrobiales; family Kaistiaceae; genus Prosthecomicrobium; species Prosthecomicrobium sp. N25. The sequence goes on along the minus strand of NZ_JBBCAT010000001.1, from coordinate 184,978 downwards.
TCAACGACAAGGTGACGGTGCTGGCGGGCTTCGGCCTGACCCCGCTGGCGCTCGCCACCGCGCCCCTCGCCACCCAGGGCAAGACCCCGCAGGTGGTGATGGCGGCGGCGACGTCCATCATCACGGAGGCCTCGCCCTACATCGTGCGGACGAGCTTCACGGCCGCGCAGGCGACCGTGCCGCTCGCCGAGTGGGCGGCGAAGAACGACATCAAGCGGGTCGTCACCATCGTGTCCGACTACGGCCCGGGCATCGACGTCGAGAAGGCCTTCACGGAGACCTTCACGAAGGCCGGCGGCAAGGTCGAGAACCTGCGCGTGCCGCTCGCCAACCCGGACTTCGCGCCGTTCCTGCAGAAGGTCGCGGATGCCAAGCCGGACGCGCTGCTCGCCTTCGTGCCGTCGGGCGTGGGCGCGCAGTTCATGCGCCAGTTCGTCGAGCGCGGCCTCGACAAGTCGGGCATCCGCCTGATCGCGGAAGGCAGCGTCACGGACGACGACCTGCTCAACGGCGTCGGCGACGTGGCGCTCGGCACCATCACGTCCCACCACTACTCGGCCGCCCACGACAGCCCCGAGAACAAGGCCTTTGTAGAGGCCTTCAAGAAGGCGGCGGGCTTCCGGCCGAACTTCATGGCGGCCGGCGGCTACGACGGCATGCACGTGATCTACGAGGGGCTGAAGAAGACCAACGGCGCCGGCGGCGAGGCGCTCGTCAACGCCATGAAGGGCCTCGCCTGGACGAGCCCGCGCGGGCCGATGTCGATCGACCCGCAGACGCGCGAGCCGATCCAGAACATCTACATCCGCAAGGTCGAGCGGGTCGGCGGCGAACTCTGGAACGTCGAGATCGCCACCACCCCCAACGTCAAGGACCCGGCCAAGGCCGCCAAGGCGAACTGACGCCCGGACCTCGGTTTCCCCCGGGGGCGCTGATGACGACGCGGCGCCGGGCTCCCGTGGCCCGGCGGCCTCTGGCTTGCGTGCCGCACCGGACAGTCGCTGTACACAGCCTTGTGGCCGGTGCGGCTCCATGCTGCCCTGCAGCACGAAAATCACGTAGACGGGGCTTGAAACGGCCCGGACCTGTATACATCCTGCCGGCCAGGAGGATCCACCCATGCCCGACGCGAAGACGTTTCCGCTGAACGCCTGGTATGCCGCCGCCTGGGGGCACGAGATCGGCCGGAGCCTCGCGGCCCGCACCGTGTGCAGCCGGGACGTGGTGCTCTACCGCCGGCAGGACGGCATCGTGGCGGCCCTCGAGGACGCCTGCTGGCACCGGCTGCTGCCGCTCTCCATGGGCCATCTGCAGGGCGACGAGGTCGTCTGCGGCTACCACGGGCTCGTGTTCAACGCGGCCGGCCGCTGCACCTACATGCCGGCGCAGAAGACCATCAACCCCTCGGCCTGCGTGCGCGCCTACCCGGTGGTCGAGCGGCACCGGCTCGTCTGGATCTGGCCGGGCGACCCGGCGCTGGCGGATCCGGCGCTGGTCCCGGACTTCCACTGGAACGACGGCACCGACTGGGTCGGCGAGGGCGGGACCGCCTATTCGCTGAAATGCGACTATCGGCTCGTCGTCGACAACCTGATGGACCTGACCCACGAGACCTACGTGCATGCCGGCTCCATCGGCGACGAGGCGATCACGGGCACGCCCTTCGAGGTGACCCACACGGAGAGGACCGCGACGGTCACCCGCTGGATGATCGGCATCGACCCGCCGCCCTTCTGGGCCAAGCAGCTCGACCGGCCGGGCGCGAAGGTGGACCGCTGGCAGATCATCCACTTCCAGGCCCCGTCGGTCATCGCCGGCGACGTCGGCGTGGCGGTCACCGGCACGGGCGCACCGGAGGGCGACCGCTCGCAGGGGGTCAACGGCACGTTCCTGGCCGCCATCACGCCGGAGACCGAGACGACCTGCCACTATTTCTGGAACTTCGTGCGTACCTTCAGGACGGACGACGAGGCGCTGACCCGCGCCATCCAGCGCGCCCATGTCAACGACGGCGAGGGCGTCTACGACCAGGACTTCACGGTGCTGGAGGCGCAGCAGAAGGCGATCGACCGCAATCCGCGCCTGCCCTTCTACAACCTCAACATCGACGCGGGCGCGCTCTGGGCCCGGCGGCTGATCGACCGGATGCTCGAGCGCGAGGGCGGCGGGCCGGCCCTGGTGCCGAGCCAGGCGGCCGAGTGAGGCGGCGATGGCGGAGCGGCTCGACTGGCGCGACGCGCGGCTGATCGCGACACGGGACCTGACCCCCGACATCCGGCTCTTCGAAATCGAGCCGGCGGGTCCCTTCGTGGCGCCGACCCCCGGCAGCCACGTCAATGTGACGGTCAGGATCGGGGAGCGCGCCGACATGCGCTCCTATTCCACCGTTGGGCCCTGCCGCGACGGACGCTGGCGCATCGCGGTGAAGCGCCTGCCGGAGAGCCGCGGCGGCTCCGCCTACATGTGGACCCTCGCACCGGGCGCCCGGATGACGGTTTCGACGCCCGGCAACCACTTCGAGCTCGGCCGCGACCGGCCGGGCTACCTGCTGCTCGCCGGCGGCATCGGCATCACGCCGATCTACTCGATGGCGCTCGCGCTCGCCGAAGCCGGCGCGGACTTCCGCCTCCTCTACGCGGTGCGCGCCAACCGCGACCTCGCCTTCGCGGACGACCTGCGCGCCCGCATCGGGACTCGCCTCGAGACCTTCGTGGACGCGGAGGGGCGGCGGGTCGACCTTTCGGCCGAGATCGCGCGGCTCGTGCCGGGGGGCGAGTTCTACGTCTGCGGCCCGATCGGGCTCCTCGAGGCGGCCAAGCAGGCCTGGGCGGCGAGCGGCCGGCCGGCGGACCAACTCCGCTTCGAGACCTTCGGCAACAGCGGGCGCTACGCCACCGAGGCCTTTACGGTGCGCATCCCACGGCTCGGCCGCGAGATCCTGGTGCCCGCCAACCGGACGCTCCTGGAGGCCCTGGAGGCGGCCGGCGTGGAGATGATCTCGGACTGCCGCCGCGGCGAATGCGGGCTCTGCGCCCTGCCCATCCTCGCCGCCGAGGGCCGGGTCGACCACCGCGACGTGTTCTTCTCGGAGGCCGAGAAGGCCGAGAACCGGAAGCTGTGCACCTGCGTGTCGCGGGCCTCGGGCGGCGCGCTCGTGCTCGACACCGGCGACAGGGCGGCGCCATGAGCCGGCCGGTCGCCGAAGCCCCGACGGCCCGCCCCGTACCTGCGGGCGACAAATCGCCGTCGCAGACCCTGAAGACGCTGCTCCTCCTGCGCGACCTGATCGTCAAGGGCGCGCTGAAGCCGGGCGAGCGCGTCTCCGAGCTGCAGATGGTCGACCGGCTCGGGGTGTCGCGCACGCCGGTGCGCGCCGCGCTGGTCCGGCTCGAACAGGAGGGGCTCGTCGAGGCGATCGCGTCCGGCGGCTATGCCGTCAAGGCCTTCTCGGAGCGCGAGGTGATGGTCGCGATCGAGATCCGCGGCACGCTCGAGGGGCTCGCGGCCCGCTTCGCCGCCGAGCGGGGGGTTCCGGCCGCCGAGATCCGCCGGGCGCGCGAGGTGCTGGACGAGATCGACGGCGTCGTCCGCCGCGAGACGGTCGACGTCGACATCCAGCGCTACGTCGAGCTCAACGCCCGCTTCCATGCCGGCGTGATCGCCATGGCGCAGAGCCGGACGCTCGCCCGCGAGATCGAGCTCGCCGGGGCGCTCCCCTTCGCGTCGCCGAGCGCTCTCGTGCCAGTGCAGACGCGCTCGCCGGAATCGCACCACATCCTGACCGTGGCGCAGGACCAGCACCGCACCGTGCTCGCCGCCATCGAGCGGCGCGAGGGCACGCGGGCGGAAGCGATCATGCGCGAGCACGCGCGGATCGCGCATCGCAATCTCGAACGGGCGCTCACCAGCGAGGGCGCCCTCGACCTCGTCCCCGGCGCCGCGCTGATCCGGCGCGGGGCCGAGCGCTGAAGGGCATCCGAAACGGCCACGCGAGAGGGCCGACCAGCACGGGAGGAATGACCATGGACCGCAGGACCCTGATGACCCTGGCCGGCGCCGCGCTCGTGGCGGGCCTCGCCGGCCCGGCGGCCGCGCAGGACGCCCTGAAGATCGGCCTGATCCTGCCGATGACCGGGCCCTTCGCGTCGACCGGCCGGCAGATCGAGGCAGCCGCCAAGCTCTACATGGCGCAGAAGGGCGACACGGTCGCGGGCCGCAAGGTGCAGCTCATCGTCAAAGACGACACCGGGGTGGCGGACGTCACCAAGCGCCTCGCCCAGGAGCTGATCGTCAACGACAAGGTGTCGGTGCTGGCCGGCTTCGGCCTGACCCCGCTGGCGCTCTCCACCGCGCCGCTCGCCACCCAGGCCAAGGTGCCGCAGGTCGTCATGGCGGCCGCCACCGCCACCATCACGGAGGCCTCGCCCTTCATCGTGCGGACGAGCTTCACGCTGCCGCAGGCGACCCAGCCGATGGCCGAATGGGCGGCGCAGAACGGCATCAGGAAGGTGGTGACGCTGGTCTCCGACTACGGCCCGGGCATCGACGCCGAGAAGGCCTTCGTGGGGAGCTTCGGCAAGACTGGCCAAGTGGAGACGCTGAGGGTGCCGCTCGCCAACCCGGACTTCTCGCCCTTCCTCCAGAAGGTGGCGGACGCCAAGCCGGACGCGCTCTTCGTCTTCGTGCCCTCCGGCGTCGGCGCGCAGTTCATGCGCCAGTTCGTCGAGCGCGGCCTCGACAAGTCGGGCATCCGCCTGATCGGCCCCGGCGACGTGACCGACGACGACCTCCTCAACGGCATGGGCGACGCGGCCCTCGGGGCGATCACCACCCACCACTACTCCGCCGCCCATGACAGCCCGGAGAACAAGGCCTTCGTGGAGGCCTTCCGGAAGGCGGCCGGGTTCCGGCCGAACTTCATGGCGGTCGGCGGCTTCGACGGCATGCACCTCGTCTACGAGGGGCTGAAGAAGACCAACGGCGCCGGCGGGGAGGCGCTGGTCGAGGCCATGAAGGGGATGAGCTGGACGAGCCCGCGCGGGCCGGTGTCGATCGACCCGCAGACGCGCGACATCGTGCAGAACATCTACGTGCGCAAGGTGGAACGGGTCGGCGGCGAGCTCTTCAACGTCGAATTCGCGACGATCCCGAACGTCAAGGACCCGGTCAAGGCCGCCAAGGCGAACTGACCGGCGGGCCCGGCCGGGGACGGGGCGGAAAGAAGGAAGGTCCGAGCGTGCTCACGATCCTGTTCGACGGCGTGGCCTACGGCATGCTGCTCTTCGTGCTCGCGGCGGGGCTCGCGGTGACGCTCGGGCTCATGAACTTCGTCAACCTCGCGCACGGCGCCTTCGCGATGGCGGGCGGCTACGTGACCGCGATCCTGATGAACCGGGGCGGGCTGCCGTTCCTCGCCACCCTGCCTTTCGCGTTCCTGGTGCCGGCGGCGATCGGGCTCGTGCTGGAGCGGACGCTCTACGTGCGGCTCTACAACCGCACCCACCTCGACCAGGTGCTGTTTTCGATCGGGCTCGTTTTCATGGCGGTCGCGGCGGTCGACTGGACGATGGGATCGCAGCAGCAGTTTATCACCCTGCCGTCCTGGCTCCAGGGCCGGGTGGAGGTGCTCGGCATCCAGGTCGGGCTCTACCGCAGCTTCATCATCGCGGTCTGCGGCGTGCTCGTCGTCCTCCTCCAGCTCGTGCTGTCGAAGACCCGGTTCGGCAGCCGGCTCCGGGCGGCCGTCGACGACCCGCGGGTCGCGCGCGGGCTGGGCATCAACGTCTCGATGATCTTCGCCACCACCTTCGCGGTGGGGTCCGGGCTCGCCGGCCTCGGCGGCGCCCTCGGGGCCGAGATCCTCGGGCTCGACCCGACCTTCCCGCTGAAGTTCATGATCTACTTCCTGATCGTCGTCACGGTCGGGGGGACCACCAGCATCACGGGCCCCTTCCTGGCTTCGCTCCTGCTCGGCATCGCCGACGTCGCCGGCAAGTACTACGTGCCGGGCCTCGGCGGCTTCGTCATCTACTCGCTCATGATCGTCGTCCTGGTCCTGCGTCCGCAGGGCCTGTTCGCCCGCGCCCGCTAGACCGAGGACCGCGCATGCCCTCCGACACCGTCGCCGCCGTCGGCCGCGCCCTCGCCCGCAGGGGCCGGTGGGGCGTGCTGGAGGTCCTCTTCTGGCTCGCCGCCGCCTCGACCCTGTGGCTCCTCCCGGACCGCCATCTGATCCTGAACGAGATCGCCATCATCGGCCTCTTCGCGGTGTCGCTCGACCTGATCCTCGGCTACGCCGGGATCGTGTCGCTCGGCCACGCGGCCTTCTTCGGGCTCGGCGCCTACGTGGCCGGGCTCCTCGCCAAGCACGGGGTGGGGGAACCGGTCGTCGGGCTCCTGGTCGCCGCGGCGGCGGCCGCCGTGCTCGGGCTCCTGACGAGCTTCCTGGTGCTGCGTGGGGCGGACCTGACCAAGCTGATGGTCACGCTCGGGGTAGCGCTCATCCTCGCCGAGGTCGCCAACCGCGAGTCCTGGCTGACCGGCGGCGCGGACGGGCTGCAGGGGATCGCCATGGGGCCGATCCTCGGCCGCTTCGAGTTCGACATCTTCGGCACGGTCGCGTTCGCGTACAGCCTGACGGTCACCTTCGTGCTGTTCGTGCTCGCCCGGCGGATCGTGGCGTCCCCGTTCGGGCTGTCGCTCAGGGCCATCCGGGACAATCCACTGCGGGCCCGGGCGGTCGGCATTCCGGTGAACCGGCGGCTCGTCGCCGTCTACACGCTGGCGGCCGCCTATGCGGGGGTGGCGGGCGGCCTGCTGGCGCAGACGACGGCCTTCGTGTCCCTCGACGTTCTCGCGTTCCACCGGTCGGCGGACGTGCTCCTGGTGCTCGTGATCGGCGGGGTCGGCTATCTGTACGGCGGGCTCGTCGGGGCGATCGTCTTCAAGGTGCTGCAGGACGTCCTGTCGGGCTGGACGCCGCAATACTGGCAATTCTGGATAGGCCTGATCCTGGTCGTGCTGGTGCTCGCCGGCCGGGAGGGTATTACCGAGAGGCTGCGGGGGCTGGCGGGCGGCCTTCGCACCGGCCGCGGCCGGACCGCCGCCGACGAGCCCGAGAGGGCGCGGGCATGACGACCGTCCTGGAGACCCGCGGCCTGATCAAGCGCTTCGGCGGCATCACGGCGACGGACAATGTGTCGTTCCGCCTCGAGACGGGCGCGCGGCATGCGCTGATCGGTCCGAACGGGGCCGGCAAGACGACCTTCATCAACCTCCTGACCGGCGTGCTGGCCCCGAGCGCCGGTCAGATCCTGCTCGACGGCGAGGTCATCACGCGCCTCGGCCCGGAGCGGCGCGTCGCCCGGGGGATCGCGCGCACCTTCCAGATCAACCAGCTCTTCCCCACCTTCACGCCGGTCGAGACGATCGGGCTCGCGGTGTCGGAGCGGCTCGGCAGCGGGCGGGACTGGTGGCGCGTGATCGGCTCCAAGCGGGCCGTCACCGAGGAGGTGGTCGAGATCGCCGAACGGTTCCGGCTGACCGACGTCCTGCACGAGCCCACGAAGACGCTCGCGTACGGCAAGCAGCGGCTCCTGGAGATCGCAGTCGCCTTCGCGTGCCGGCCGCGCGTGCTGCTCCTGGACGAGCCCGCGGCGGGCGTTCCGGAGGCGGAGCGGCAGGAGCTGCTGGCGACCGTCGCGGCGCTGCCGCGCGACGTCTCCGTCCTCCTGATCGAGCACGACATGGACCTGGTCTTCTCCTTTGCGGACCGGATCTCGGTTCTGGTCAACGGCGGGCTCTTCACGGAGGGCACGGTCGCGGCGGTGTCGACCGACCCGCGCGTCAAGGCGGTCTATCTCGGGGAGGCGGTCGATGCCTGATCTCCTGACGCTCTCGCGCGTCTCGGCCGGCTACGGCGAGGCGGTGGTCGTCTCCGGCATCGACCTCGCCCTCGCGCCGGGGCGGTCGCTGGCCGTCCTCGGCCGCAACGGCACCGGCAAGACGACGCTCCTCAACACCATCATCGGGGTCACGCGCCACCGGGGCGGGACGATCGCGCTCGACGGCCGCGACATCACGGGCGTCCGGCCGGACCGGCGGGCCGTGGCCGGCATCGGCTGGGTGCCGCAGGAGCGCAACATCTTCAAGTCGCTGACCGTCGAGGAGAATCTGACCGCGGTCGCCCGGCCGGGTCCGTGGGACGTGCGGCGGGTCTACGGCCTCTTCCCCCGGCTCGAGCAGCGCCGGCGCAACATGGGCAACCAGCTCTCCGGCGGCGAGCAGCAGATGCTGGCGGTAGCCCGGGCGCTGGTGCTGAACCCGCGGCTGATCCTGCTCGACGAGCCGACCGAGGGGCTCGCGCCGATCATCGTGGAGGAGTTGCTCGGGGCGCTGAAGCGGATCATCCGCGACGAGGGGCTGTCGGCCATCGTCGTCGAGCAGCACGCGCAGAAGATCCTCGGGGTCACGGACGACGCCGTCATCCTCGACCGCGGGACGATCGTGCACGCGAGCTCCAGCCGCGCCCTGATCGAGGATCCGGCGCCCTTGGAACTGCACCTCGGCGTGGCGGCCCGCAAGGGGCCGGCCCGCGCCGCCGCCCATTGAACCCATCGAGGGAGGAAACCCGATGCAACGCACCCGCCCGCCGTTCCGCGCCGACATGGTCGGCAGTCTCTTGCGCACCGCCCCGCTCAAGGAGGCGCGCGAGAAACGCGCCGCCGGGCAGATTGACGCCGCGGCGCTGAAGGCCGTGGAGGACGAGGAGATCCGCAAGATCATCCGCCGCCAGGAGGAGATCGGCCTGAAGGGCATCACGGACGGCGAGTTCCGCCGTGCCTACTGGCATTTCGACTTCCTCGAGCAGCTCGACGGCGTCGTCTCCATCGACGGCGACAGCGGCATGAACTTCAAGGGCGGCGTCGGCGTCCCCAAGGCCCTGCGCATCACCGGCAAGGTCGGCTATTCCGGCCATCCGATGATCGAGCACTTCCGGTTCCTGAAGGACAACGTTTCGGCCGGCTCGACGCCGAAGATGACCATTCCGGGCCCGAGCATGCTGCACTACCGGGGCGGCCGGAAGATGATCAACGCCGGTGTCTACAAGGAGATGGACGCCTTCTACGGCGACGTCGGCGCCGCCTACGCCAAGGCCGTGAAGGACTTCTACGGCGCCGGCTGCCGTTATCTGCAGCTCGACGACATCTCCTTCGCGTATCTCTGCGACCCCGAGCAGCGCGAGATGCTGCGCGCCCGCGGCGACGACCCGGAGCACCAGCCGGAGATCTATGCCGGCATGGTCCGGACCGCGCTCGCGGAAAAGCCCGCCGACCTGACGATCACCATGCATCTCTGCCGCGGCAACTTCCGTTCGACCTTCATCGCGTCGGGCGGCTACGAACCGGTCGCCGAGATTCTCTTCAATACCATGCCGGTCGACGGCTACTTCATGGAGTGGGACACCGACCGCGCCGGCGGCTTCGAGCCCCTGCGGTTCCTGCCGAAGGGCAAGACGGTCGTGCTCGGCCTCGTCACCTCGAAGACCGGCGTGCTGGAGAACAAGGACGACGTGAAGCGCCGCATCGAGGAGGCGACGAAGTATGTCGGCCTCGACCAGCTTTGCCTGTCGCCCCAGTGCGGCTTCGCGTCGACCCAGGAGGGCAACGTGCTGGCCGAGGATGAGCAGTGGGCGAAGCTCGCCATGATCGTCGAGATCGCCCGGGAGGTCTGGGGCTGAGGCCGAAAGGCCGGGTCCGCGCGGCGTCGGTGCGCCGGACCCGGCCGATCCACCCGCGGCGGGTGCCGACCCGCGCCATTCACTTGTCATAAGCTGTTCTTGGCGGCTGGTTCGATATTCTCTTAAGTATCTGTTTTATGGTGTTTTTGTTGATCTCATCGAGTATCGGCGTCAATTGACAGGCCAGTCAACTATTGACAGCTTTGCGGGGTTCGGGAAAGTTGTCCCGGGTGGGGAGCGGCTGGGCCGGTCCGTACCGTCGAGCCGGGCGGAGATCCGGCGCGAACAACGCCCGAGGGGCGGAGCATCGGGAGGATACCCCTTGAAGATCCATTTCCTGGCCGGCGCGGCGGCGGCCGCGCTCCTTTCCGCGTCGCCCGCCTCCGCGGCGTCGCCCCCGAACGCGCTGGTGATCGGCACGACGCTCAGCGCGGTCCCGTCGCTCGACCCCGCCGCCATCAATGCGCGCACGCCCTCCGAGGTGCTGTCCAACCTCTACGACAACCTCGTCGAGGTGCCGCCCGGCGACCTGACGCAGATCCGGCCGATGCTGGCGGAGTCCTGGGCGGTCTCGGACGACAAGCGGACGATCACCTTCAAGCTGCGCAAGGGCGCGACCTTCTCGTCCGGCAACCCGGTGACGGCCGAGGACGCGGCCTGGACGCTGCAGCGGGCCGTCAGGATGGGCGGGGTCGGGGCGGCCGACTTCATGCTCTGGGGCTTCACCAAGGACAATGTCGAGGGCTTGGTGCAGGCGCCCGACCCGCAGACCTTGGTGGTCAAGCTGCCCCAGCCGGTGGCGATCGACCTCGTCCTCTTCTCGCTGGCGGGCGCCTCGCTCGGCATCATCGACAAGCAGACGGCGCTCAAGAACGAGACCAACGGCGACCTGGCGCAGAACTGGCTGAAGAGCAACAGCGCGGGCAGCGGCCCCTACAAGCTGACCCAGTGGCGTCCGAACGACATCCTGCTCTGCGACGCGCGCACCGACTACTGGCGCGGGACCCCGGCGATGCGGCGGGTGGTCATGCGCCACATCCCGGAGTCCGGCAACCTGCGCCTGCAGCTCGAGGCCGGCGACGTCGACGTCGGCCAGTACGTGGCGAGCGGCGACGTGGAGGCCCTGGAGGCGAAGGGCGCGACCGTCGATCCCGGCCCGGGCCTCGGCTTCTACTACATCGCGCTCAACATGCAGGACCCCGACCTGCAAAAGCCGCTGGTGCGCGAGGCCTTCCAGCACATCCTGGACTGGAAGGCGCTGACCGCCACCACGATGAAGTACAACGGCTTCCCCTGGCAGTCGATCATCCCGAAGGGCATGCCGGGCGCGCCCGCGGGCGAGCCGGCCGGCTACGAGTACGACCCCGAGAAGGCCCGGGCCCTGCTGGCCCAGGCGGGCTACCCGGACGGCCTCAAGAAGGTGCTGTTCCCGTCCGGCGAGCCGCTCCTCAAGATGGCGGTGGCCCTGCAGGCGAGCGCCAGGAAGGCGGGCGTCGACTTCGAGGTGGTGCCCGGCGAGCACGTGCCGGACTACCGGGCCCGCAAGTACCAGGTCCTGGTCGGCAACTCCGGCTCGCGGCTGCCGGACCCGTTCGGCACGCTCAGCCAGTATGCCTACAACCCGGACAACCGCGACGAGGCGAAGCTCGGTGGCTACTATCTCTGGCGCTCCGCCTTCGACGCGCCTGAGCTGACCAAGCTGGTCGACCAGAGCAAGGGCGAAACCGACCCGGCGAAGCGCAAGGCCCTGTTCGAGAAGATTGACACGGACTTCAAGGCCCTGAAGCCGCCCATCATCGTGGTGATGCAGCGGACCGACCCCTACGTGCTGAAGAAGGGCGTCACCGGCTACGTCGGGCATCCGACCTGGTCGACCCGCTGGTTCGACGTGAAGAAGAACTGACGCGGCCCGCGCAGGGAGGTTCACCATGGCGACGGCCCTCACCGGCCCCGCGCGTGCGCCCGGCCTCAGGGCCCTGTCGGGCAAGGCGGCGTCGGTCGCCGTCACGCTCGCCGGGCTCCTGCTGCTGACCTTCCTGATGGGCCGCCTCCTGCCGGCCGATCCGGTGCTGGCCGTGACGGGCTCTGAGGTCGACAAGGCGACCTACGACCGGGTCTACCAGCAGCTCGGCCTCGACCGCCCGGTCTGGCAGCAGTTCTTCTCCTATGTTGGCAACGTGCTGACCGGGCATCTCGGCAACTCGCTGACGACCGGCCGTCCGGTGCTGACCGACCTGATGGCGGTCTTCCCGGCGACGCTGGAGCTCGCCTTCGTGGCGATCGCGGTCGGAGCCCTCCTGGGCGTGCCGCTGGGCGTCGCGGCGGCGGCGAACCGGGGCCGCCTCGTCGACCATGTGGCGCGCGTCGTCGGGCTCGCCGGACATTCGGTGCCGATCTTCTGGCTCGGCCTCGTCGGCCTCCTCGTCTTCTATTCGAAGCTGCAGTGGGTCGCCGCCTCCGGCCGCATCGACGTCCTCAACGAGGGCCTGGTCGAGCCGGTGACGGGGCTGCTGCTGGTCGACACCGCGCTCGCCCGCGAATGGGAGATCTTCCGGGACGCGCTCGGGCACATCGTCCTGCCGGGCTCCATCCTGGGCTACTATTCGGTCGCCTATATCAGCCGGATGACCCGCAGCTTCATGCTGGAGCAGCTCGGCCAGGAATACATCGTCGCCGCCCGGGCCAAGGGCGTGTCCCGGCGGGGCATGATCTGGGGTCACGCCTTCCGCAACATCCGGGTCCAGCTCCTGACCGTTCTGGCGCTGACCTTCAGCGGGCTGATCGAGGGGGCGGTGCTGATCGAGACGGTGTTCGGCTGGCCGGGCCTCGGCCAGTATCTCACCCGCGGGCTCACCATGAACGACATGAACGTGGTCATGGGCTCGGTCCTGCTCACCGGCATCCTGGTCCTCGTCATCAACATCGTGTCGGACCGGCTCTACCGGATCCTCGACCCGAGGACGCGCTGATGCTGACCGACGCCACCCCGCCGCCCACCGGGCTCTCGGCCTGGCTCCGGTCGGAGACGCCGGACGGCGTCCTGCAGGCCGCCGCCCAGCAGGCCTGGCGCGGCGCCGTCCAGTTCGCGCTGCACCCGCTCGGGGTCGTCGGGCTGGCGGTGATCCTGCTGCTGGTCTTCGCCGCCGCGGCGGCGCCCTGGCTCACCCCCTACGATCCCGCCGTCCAGGACATGATGGGCCGGCTCGCGCCACCCTCCGCGGCGCACTGGCTCGGCACCGATGAGTTCGGCCGGGACATCTTCGCCCGGCTCGTCTACGGGGCCCGCACGACGATCACCATCATCGTCCTCGTCACCGTCATCGTCGCCCCCATCGGGCTCGTAGTCGGCGTCTGCGCCGGCTATCTCGGCGGCTGGGCCGACGAGATCCTGATGCGCATCACGGACGTCTTCCTCGCCCTGCCCGGCCTAGTCCTGGCGCTCGGCTTCGCGGCCGCGCTCGGGGCCGGCATCACCAATGCCATCATCGCGATCGCGCTCACCGCCTGGCCGCCTATCGCGCGGCTCGCCCGCGCCGAGGCGCTCGGGCTCCGGCAGGCCGACTTCATCGCCGCCGTGCGGCTGCAGGGGGCGAGCCCGGCACGCATCATCGTCCGGCACGTCGTGCCCATGTGCCTGCCGTCCGTGGTGGTGCGCGTCACGCTCGGCATGGCGGGCGTGATCCTGACCGCGGCCGGGCTCGGCTTCCTGGGGCTGGGCGCCAAGCCGCCGATGCCGGAATGGGGCGCGATGGTCTCCACCGGTCGGGAGTTCATGATCGACAGCCCCTGGGTGGTCATGGCCCCGGGCCTGGCGATCGCGGCCGTGAGCCTCGCCTTCAACCTGGTCGGCGACGCGCTGCGCGACGTCCTCGACCCGCGGGGGTCGTGATGCCGGAGGCGCCGCTCGTCGAGGCCCGCAACCTGCGCATCGCCTTCGGGCGCGGCGCGAACCCCGTGCCGGTGGTGCGGGACGTGTCCTTCACGGTCGGGCGCGAGAAGGTCGCCATCGTGGGCGAATCCGGGGCCGGCAAGTCGACCGTCGGCCGCGCGGTCATGCGCCTGCTGCCGCCGGCCGCGCAGCTCTCGGCCGACCGGCTGCGCTTCCGGGACGTGGACCTCGTGGCGGCGAGCGAGCGGCAGATGATGGACCTGCGCGGGCGCCGCATGGGGCTCATCATGCAGGATCCGAAATACTCGCTGAACCCGGTCATGACGGTGGGCGAGCAAATCGCGGAGTCCTGGCGGCTGCACCATCCCGGGCGCGCCGCGGCGCGCGAGGCGCGGGAGCGGACGCTGGCAATCCTGGAGGCGGTGAAGATCCGCGACCCGGCGCGCGTGGCCGGCCTCTATCCGCACGAGGTCTCGGGCGGCATGGGGCAGCGCGTCATGATCGCCATGATGCTGGTCTCCGGGCCCGACCTGCTGATCGCCGACGAACCCACCTCGGCGCTCGACGTGACGGTGCGCCTGGAGGTGCTGGCGCTGCTCGACGACCTGATCGCCAGTCGCGGCATGGGGCTGATCTTCATCAGCCACGACCTCAACCTGGTGCGCCGCTTCTGCGACCGGGTGATCATCATGTATGCCGGCCGCATCGTGGAGACGCTGGCCGCCGCCGACCTGGACCGGGCCGGGCATCCGTATACCCGCGCGCTCCTCGCGTCGCTGCCGTCGATCCGCCACCCTCAGCGGCGCCTGCCGGTGATGGTCCGCGACCCGTCCTGGCTGACCGGCGGGGAGGCGGGCCCGTGATCGAGGTCAGGGACCTGACGGTCCGCTTCGCCCCGGACGGGCCGGCGGCCGTCGACCGGGTGAGCTTCACGGTCGAGGGCGGCAGCGCCTTCGGGCTCGTGGGCGAGTCCGGCAGCGGCAAGTCCACCGTGCTGCGGGCGCTAGCGGGGCTCAACCCCGACTACACGGGGGAGATCCGGCTGGACGGCACGACACTGCCGCCGCACCGGCCGCGCGGGTTCTTCAAGCGGGTCCAGATGGTGTTCCAGGACCCCTACGGCTCGCTGCATCCGCGCCAGACCATCCAGGCGCAGCTCCTGGAGCCGCTTCACAACCAGGGCCTCGCCCGGTCGCCCGGCGCCGTGGAGGCGGCGCTCGACGCGGTCGGCCTGCCGCGCTCCGCCCGCTTCCGCTATCCGCACCAGCTGTCGGGCGGGCAGCGGCAGCGAGTCGCCATCGCGCGGGCGCTGATGCTGGAGCCGGAGGTGCTGCTGCTCGACGAGCCGACCTCGGCGCTCGACGTCTCCGTGCAGGCCGAGGTGCTGAATCTCCTTTCGGATCTGCGCGAGCAGCGGCGGCTCACCTACGTGCTCGTCAGCCACGACCTCGCCGTGGTGGCGCACATGTGCGACCGGGTCGCCGTGATGCGGCAGGGGCAGGTGGTCGACGCCTTCGCGGCGGATGCGCTGCGCAGCGGCGACGTGCGGCACGACTATGCGCGCGAACTCCTGGCCGCGAGCGAAGCCTACGGGCCGGATGCGACCGCCGCGGGTCGGGGCTGACGTACGTTCCGATCAAGACGGAACGCCTGACCTCGCTGTTGCCCAGCGGATGTAAGGAGTTTTCGGGAAGACTCTGGTTCTGTCCGATCGAACCCTAACGGTATCGCCGTCGCGGCGGCGGCTGCCGCAAGCTGCGCAGGGACCGCAAGGCACGGCGGAGGTCGGCCGTCAGGTTCAATCGGATGATGCGCAGAACGCGAGACAGATCGTGCATATCAAAAATTTTAGTGAGATCGCCGCGATAGTCAAGAATACGAGCAATACAGGGGTCGGTCGGCGCCGGCCGGCCTGTCTAGACTGACGATAGACTGACGCCCGACGGGCTGCCCGCCACCTGCCGCGGCGGCCGGCGCGGCGACGCGGGCAAGGGGGCCGGTCGCCGGAGATCCCGGCCGGCGTCACCACGGGGCCGAAGCCGAATCACCTCCGTTCGAGCGGCCGCCCCCGCGGCGCAGCGGTCCAGATGTCGATGATCCGCTTCAGTTCTCTTCGTCGAAATCGGGTAATAGAATGGCATCGTGCTTGACAGATAAAGCAGATCCGCGGCCCGACCAGGACTACACAGGACGGTCGCGAAGAAGCCTCAATTGGCCGGATCATCGGGCGCCGGTTGGAACGGGGGAGGGAACTCGATGATCCTGAAGGGAACGCTGCTGAACGATTACCTGACGGGCACCTTGCTGGCTGACAGCCTCTCCGGGTCCGACGGCAACGACACGCTCTTCGGCCTCGACGGCAACGACACGCTCGACGGCGGCGCGGGCAACAACCAGCTCAACGGCGGGCTCGGAAACGACCTCCTGGTGACCTACGACGGGTTCGACCTGATCGACGCCGGGGACGGCCACGACCACATCCTGGCGGGGGCCGGCAACGATACCATTCGCGCCGGCGCCGGCGAGGACTACATCGTCGGCGGCTACGGGGACGACCTCATCTATGCCGGGGACGGCAACGACGGCTTCAACAACCGCATCGACCCGGCGACCGGCGTCCTCACCCAGCAGGCGGTCGGCGGGGGGGCCGGCAACGACACGATCTACGGCGAAGCCGGCAACGACGCCTTGAAGGGCCAGTCCGGCAACGACCGAGTCTATGGCGGCATCGGCGACGACAGCGTCGACGGCGGCGACGGCAACAACTTCCTTGACGGCGGCGACGGCACGGACATCCTCGATTCCGAGTACGGGATGGACGAGGCTCACGGCGGCAACGGCAACGACCGGATCTCCGTCGGCTCGGGCGCGGATCTCGCCTACGGGGATGCGGGCGACGACTTCATCAGCGGCGAGGACGGCGACGACAAGCTGTGGGGCGGGGACGGCCGGGACATCCTCTACGGCGGCAATGGGGCCGACACCATCAATGGCGGAATCGGGTTCGACCGGCTGCTCGGCGAGGGCGGCAACGACAACCTGTGGGGCGGCGGCGACGGGGACTGGTTCGTGTTCAAGGGTGCGGGCGCACTCGGCAGCCAGGACACGATCATGGACTGGCAGGACGGGCTCGACCGGATCGTGCTCGAGAAGCTCGGCATCACCAGCTATTCGAGCTCGGGGGCGCCCGGGACCGCCTTCGCGACCAACAGGGCGGACGGGGACGTGCTGATCAAGGCGATCGATTCGGCCGGCCATGTCATCAACATCCTGGTGGACGACCCGAACGGCACGCTCACGGCGGCGAATTTCTCGGCGGCCGACTTCGTCTTCACCTGACCGTCCCGCCGGCGCCCCGGGCGATCACGCCGGCGTCGCAAGCGACCCCGGCGATTGATGCGGCCGGGGGCTCCGGCTATTGGTTGAGGGTCGGCCGCGGGATCGCGGCCTCTCCGTCGGAGTCGCGTGAATGACGCCGAGGCCCCGGCCCGGCCCTCTGCGGACCCTCGCGGTCCTCCTGTCCCTCGTGGCGTGCCTGTGGTCCTCGGCCGCCTGGGCCGCGTCCGAGCGCCGCGTCGCGCTCGTGATCGGCAACGCCGCCTACCGTTCCATCGTGGCGCTCAAGAATACGCGCGCGGACGCCGAGGACGTGTCGGCGGCCCTGCGCGACCTCGGCTTCGAGGTGATGACGCGCCTCGACGTGGAGCGGGCGGGCGCCCGCGACGTGCTCCGGGACTTCTCGCGCCTGGCCGCCGGGGCCGACGTGGCCCTCGTCTACTATGCCGGGCATGCCCTCGAGCATGAGGGCCGCTACTACCTCATGCCCGTCGACGTGAAGATCGACGACGCCGACGCGCTCCGCTTCGACGCCATGCCGGCCGACGACGTCCGCGCGCTGCTGCAGGACCGGGTGCCCGGGCTGCGCATCATGATCTTCGATGCCTGCCGCAACGATCCGTTCGGAGGTCGACCGCCGCCGTCGACCCGCCCGGAGGCCAGACCCGGGGCGGTGCCGCGGGGGCTGCAGCGCGCCGCCGCGCCGCGCGGCCTGCTGACCGTCTACGCGACGGCGCCGCTCGATGTCGCAGAGGACGGGCGCAGCCGCAACAGCCCCTTCACCCGGGCCTTCCTCAAGCGCCTGCGCGAACCCAATCTGGAGATCGCGGACCTCTTCCGGCGGGTTTCCGCCGACGTCCGGGAGGCGACCGCCGGCCGGCAGGTGCCCGATGTCGCCGGGACGCTCGACGCCGCCTACGTGCTGAACCCGGCGGAGACGGACGGGACGGCCTGGGCACGGCTGCGCTTCTCGAGCCGCAGCGACGACCTGCGTGACTTCCTTGCCCGCTTCCCGCGCTCCGACTACGCCGCCGACGCGCGCTTCCGGCTCGACGTCCTGGACCGGGAGGTGCGGGCGCGGCAGGACCGGGCCTGCGGCACGGAGGCGGAACGGATCGATGCCCTGGTGGCGGCGCGCGACGCCGCCGGGCTCGCGGCGCTGCGCAACCAGATCCTCTGTCCGGCGAGCCTCGGGCGGGTGGAGACCGGCCTCAGGGAGGTGGAGCGGCTGCGCGGCGAGGAGGGCAAGCGGCGGGTGACGACCGAGGCCTGCGAACGGGAGCGCCGCGACCTGGACAATGCCGCGCGGGCCGGCAACCTGCGGCAGGTCGAGGAGATGCGCCGGCGCCTGGCCTGCCCGGCGAACGCCGAGGCGGCGGAGTCCGCCCTGGCGTCCTTGCGGGGGCGTGCCGGGGAGGCGGAGCGGCCGGCACGCTAGCCCGTTCGGCTCACACCCGCATGGGCATCAGCACATAGAGGGCGTTGGTCTGGCCGAAGTCGTGGATGAGGGTCGGGGAGCCCGGGTCGGCGAGACGGAAGACGGCGGTGCCGGTCTCCAGCTGGCTGGCGATGTCGAGGAGGTATCGGCTGTTGAAGCCGATGTCGAGCGGCTCGGACTCGTACTCGACGCCGAGTTCCTCGGTGGCCGATCCGGAATCCGGGTTGACCACGGAGAGCACCAGCCGGCCGTCGCCGACGGTCAGCTTCACGGCGCGGCCCCGTTCCGACGAGATGGTCGACACTCGGTCCACCGCGGCGGCGAACTCGTCGCGGTCGACCTTCAGCTCCTTGTCGTTGGCCTGCGGGATGACGCGGCCGTATTCCGGGAAGGTGCCGTCGATCAGCTTGGAGGTGAGCACCACCGCGCCGGCCTCCCCCTCGCCCTTGCCCGCGAAGGTGAAGCGGATCTTCGTGTCGGAGAGCTCGATGCCGACCTGCGCGTCCGGGTCCTCGACGAGCTTCTGGATCTCGCCGACGGTCTTGCGCGGCACGATGATGCCCGGCATGCCCTCGCAGCCGTGCGGGGCGACGATCTCGGCCTGGGCCAGACGGTGGCCGTCCGTGGCGACGGCACGGAACTGCAGGTCGCCGCCGCGTTCCACCGCATGGAAGAATATGCCGTTCAGGTAGTAGCGCGTCTCCTCGGTGGAGATCGCGAACTGGGTGCGGTCGACGAGCCGCTTGAGGTCGGCGGCGGGCAGCGCGAAGCGGTGCGTGAAGGTGCCGGCGGTCAGGTCCGGGAAATCCTGCTCGGGCAGCATCTGCAGCGAGAATTTCGAGCGGCCCGACTTCAGGTCCAGGGTGGCGCCGTCGTTGCGGGTGGCGAGCTCCACCTGGGCGCCGTCCGGCAGCTTGCGGACGATGTCGTAGAGCATGTGCGCCGGCACCGTGGTGGCGCCGGTCTCCGCCACCAGAGCCGGGATCGCTTCGGAGACTTCGAGGTCGAGGTCGGTCGCCTTGAGCTTCAGCTCGCCGCCCTCCCCGCGCAGGAGCACGTTGGAGAGGATCGGGATCGTGTTGCGGCGCTCCACGACGCGGTGGACGTGGTTGAGCGATTTCAGGAGGTGCGCCCGCTCGACGGTGACTTTCATGATCTCCGGACTCTGATGCTGGGCCGGGCAGGTCTCCGGCCGGTCGGGTGGGCGGTCCCAGGTGTGGGAACCGGGACTTCGAAACTTGGATCGTCACGGCCACCTTGGCAAGGCCCGGGGCGGCGCTGACGAAGCGGATCCGTGGGTTTGTATCCGGGAATCCGTCAGGCGCCGGGCTGCGGGCCGTCGTAGCCGCCGATGATGATCAGGTCGACCACCGCGCCCTCGCTGCGGGCCTCTATGGCGGCGGCGTATTCGGGCGAGGCGTAGCAGGCGCGGGCCTGTTCGAGGCTGTCGAACTCGATCACGACGTTGCGCTCGCGCGCGGTGCCGACGGGGTTGTCGAAGGGCCCGCCGCGGACCAGGAAGCGCCCGCCATACTTGGCGAAGGCGATCCCGTTGGCGGCGAGGTAGCGCTTGTAGGCCTCCGCGTCGGTCACGTCGACGCGCGCGATCCAGTAGCCCTTGCTCATTGCCTGTTCGCCTCCGTTCGAAAGGGCCGCGATCCTTCCACGCCCGGGCCGCGGCGTCCAGCGGGCCGTCACCGGAACAGGGCCCCGACCCTGCCGCCGTCGGTTCCGTCCCGGCGCCCCTCGAGGCGGGCGGGCGGGTCGCGCACATTCCGGATCGAGAGGCGGACAGGACCGCGGCGCGGGACGCCCGACGGCACCGGCCGGCAGCGCGACGACGGCGTCGGAGGCGGCGGCACGGAGCCGGCGGCGGATCCATCCCGTTCGGCGAGCGATCTCAACGGGCTAGCCGGTCGCGGCGGCGCTCCGCCGGCGCCACGGCGGCGGCCGGAGCCCCGAAGCGGGCCGGGCGCGGCCGAATTCGGGGCTTCCACGCTTTGCCTCGGGGGGTTCCGGTGTTATCTACCCGCCCGACCCCACGACCAGACCGGATCCCGATGACCACGCCGCTCGCGAACATCCGCAACTTCTCGATCATCGCCCATATCGATCACGGGAAGTCGACGCTCGCCGACCGGCTGATCCAGTCCTGCGGCGGCCTCGACAGCCGCGAGATGGTCGAGCAGGTGCTCGACAGCATGGACATCGAGCGCGAGCGCGGCATCACCATCAAGGCGCAGACGGTCCGGCTCGAATACAAGGCGGCGGACGGCGAGACCTACGTCCTGAACCTGATGGACACGCCCGGCCACGTCGACTTCGCCTACGAGGTCTCGCGGTCGCTGGCGGCCTGCGAGGGCTCGCTCCTGGTCGTCGACGCCTCCCAGGGCGTCGAGGCGCAGACGCTCGCCAACGTCTACCAGGCGATCGACAACGACCACGAGATCGTGCCGATCCTCAACAAGGTCGACCTGCCGGCGGCGGACGTGGACCGCGTCAAGGAGCAGATCGAGGAGGTCATCGGCATCGACGCCTCCGAGGCGATCCCGATCTCGGCCAAGACCGGCCTCGGCATCCCGGACGTCCTGGAGGCCATCGTCAAGCGCCTGCCGCCGCCCAAGGGCGACGTCGGGGGGCCGCTCAAGGCCATGCTGGTCGACAGCTGGTACGACACCTACCTGGGCGTCGTCGTGCTCGTCCGCGTCATCGACGGGACCCTCAGGAAGGGCCAGAAGATCCGCATGATGGGCACGGGGGCCACCTACGACGTCGAGAAGGTCGGCGTCTTCACGCCCAAGCTCAAGGACATGGGCGAGCTCGGCCCCGGCGAGGTCGGCTTCATCACCGCCTCCATCAAGGAGGTCGCGGACACGCGCGTCGGCGACACCATCACGGACGACCGCAAGCCGACCGCGGAGGCGCTCGAGGGCTTCCGGCCGGCGCAGCCGGTCGTCTTCTGCGGGCTCTTCCCCGTCGACGCGGCCGACTTCGAGGACCTGCGCACGGCGGTCGGCAAGCTCCGCCTCAACGACGCGAGCTTCACCTACGAGATGGAGACCAGCGCGGCGCTCGGATTCGGCTTCCGCTGCGGGTTCCTGGGCCTCCTGCACCTGGAGATCATCCAGGAGCGGCTGGAGCGCGAGTTCAACCTCGACCTGATCGCCACGGCGCCGTCGGTCGTCTACCGGATGACCCTGACGGACGGCACCGAGCTGGAGATGCACAACCCGGCCGACATGCCGGACGTGGTCAAGATCGAGGAGATCCGGGAGCCCTGGATCCGGGCGACGATCCTGACCCCCGACGAGTATCTCGGCTCGGTCCTGAAGCTATGCCAGGACAAGCGTGGCATCCAGGCGGACCTTTCCTACGTCGGCAACCGGGCCATGGTGGTCTACGACCTGCCGCTCAACGAGGTGGTGTTCGACTTCTACGACCGGCTGAAGTCGGTCTCGAAGGGCTACGCCTCCTTCGACTACACGATCACCGACTACCGCCCGTCCGACCTCGTGCGGCTGCAGATCCTGGTCAACGGCGATCCCGTCGACGCGCTCGCCATGCTGGTGCACCGGACGCGCGCGGAGAGCCGCGGCCGGGCGATCTGCGAGAAGCTGAAGGACGTGATCCCGCCGCACATGTTCCAGATCCCGATCCAGGCGGCGATCGGCGGCCGCATCGTCGCCCGCGAGACGATCCGGGCGCTCCGCAAGGACGTGACCGCCAAGTGCTACGGCGGCGACGCCACCCGCAAGCGCAAGCTCCTCGAGAAGCAGAAGGAGGGCAAGAAGCGCATGCGCCAGTTCGGCAAGGTCGAGATCCCCCAGGAGGCCTTCATCCAGGTGCTGAAGGTGGAGGCTTAGGCGCGGTCCTCGCGCCGTCCAGGCGCGCCCGCACGACAACGAGGGCCGGGAGCAGGCCCCGGCCCTTATCGATCGAAATCCCTGGAAGGCTCGAAAGCCGCCCCGCTCAGTACCGCCCGGACTTGCGGCCCGGCTGGTAGTGCTGGTCGCCCTGCTGCTTGCGCAGTTTGCGGGCGGCGTAGCGTTCGTCGCGGGCCGCCTTCTTGCGGGCCTCGTCCGCGACGGCCTCCTCGGCGGCCAGGCGCTCGGCCTCCTCGCGGCGGACTTCCGCGGCGGCGGCTTCGGCGATGGCGGCCTTGCGGGCCTCCTCGTCCGCGATGGCCTTGGCTGCCGCCGCGGCTTCGCGCTCGCGACGGCGGGCTTCCTCGCGCACGGCGCGGGCCTCGGCCACGGCCTTGCGCTCGGCGGCGCGGGCGATGGCGGCGGGATCGTTGGGGTCTATGCCGGCCTTGAACTTCTGGAGCAGCAGGGCCTTGGCTTCGGCGGCGTTCTTGCGGCGGTCCGCGAGGTCAACAGTCATCTTCATGACGGGCTTCATACATGGACACGAAGGCTTTCTCCAGCCCAAGTCGCGGCAAACCCGTGACCGGGTGGCAGAGTCCCGCGCAATGCAGGTCAGACGAGCGTGCCGCCCGCCCTCCGCAAGGCCTCGGGCGTGTCGAGATCCAGGCCCGCGGCCTCGCCCAGTTCCACCTCGACGACGGCTTCCGGGTAGCCTTGCAGCACCTGCCGGGCCCCCACATCCCCGGACACGGCCATCAGGTCGGGGAAAAAGCGGCGGGAGATCAGGGTCGGGTTGCCGCGCCGGCCCTCCGCGGTCGCGACGACCGCCAGGGCGCCGCGGGCCGGGTCGTAGGCGGCGATCAGGCGGTCCACGATGGCGGCGGTGACCTGCGGCATGTCGCCCAGGAGCACGACCGCGGCCTCCGCGTCCGCCGGGACCGCGGCGATGCCGGCCTTCATGGAGGTCGAGAGGCCCTCGGCGTAGTCCGGATTGTGGACGATCGTCACGTCGAGCCCCTCGAGCGCGGCGGCGACCGCCTCGGCCATGTGGCCGGTCACCACCGTGACGGAGGCGGCGCGGCTGCCGCAGGCGGCCCCGGCGGCCCGGCGGACGAGGGGCTTCCCGTCGATCGTGGCGAGCAGCTTGTTAGGGCCGCCCATGCGGGTCGACCGGCCCGCGGCGAGCACGACGGCCGCAATCCGGCGCTCGGCCGGCGCCTCCGCCTCCTGCGGTGCCGCACGGGGGGCGGGGCGGGAGACGATGTCCATCAGGAGGCCGCCGACGCCCAGGCCGACGATGTCGCGGCTGGCCACCGGCAGGTCGGCCAGCATGCGCTGCAGGATCCAGTCGAAGCCGTTCTCGCGCGGGCTGCGGGCGCAGCCGGGCGCGCCGACCACCGGCCGGCCGCCGAGCCGGCCGACGAGGAGCAGGTTGCCGGGATCGACCGGCATGCCGAAATGGTCGACGGTGCCGCCCGCCCGCTCGATGGCGGCGGGGATCACGTCCTGCCGGTCCACCACCGCGGAGGCCCCGAAGACGACGACGAGGTCGGCCCGGTCCTCCTCGATCCCGGCGCGGATGGCCTCGGCGAGGGGGGCCTCGGCGTGGGGCACGCGGCGGTCGGAGACGATGCGGGCGCCGGCGGGCTTCAGCCGGTCGGCCATGACGCGGAGGGTCTTGTCGACCACCGAGGCCTTGAGGCTCGGCAGCAGCGTGGAGACGACCGCGACGGTCTTGGGCGCGAAGGGGGCGATGCGGACGAGCGGTCCGCGTGCCCGGATCGCCGCGACGGCCTGGTCGACGAGCATGCGGGAGAGCGCGAAGGGGATGATCTTCACGGTCGCGACCATGCGGCCGGGCTCGGCCGGGGCATGGTCGGGGAGCGTCGCGAAGGTGATGCCGGGGTCGAGGGCGTTCAGCGCCTCGATTCCCTCGCGGTCGACCACGAGCAGGCCGGCGACCTCGGCGAAGAGGTTGGAGCGGCCGGTGGCGGGCGCCTCGACGGTCACATGCGGCCCGGCGAGGGCGGCGGCGATGCGGCCCGCGGCGGTGTCCTCGTCGAGGTCGTCGGGGCCGATGACGGCGGCCACCACGCTGTCCAGGCCCGCGGCCCGGAAGGCCCCCACGTCCTCGGGCGTGATCACGTGGCCCTTGCGCAGGGTCCGGCCGCCGGCCGCGACCGCGTGGGCGAGGACCGCCCCCGCCGCCTCGTCGACCGGGACGGGTCCGAACCTCACGGGGTGACGTCCGCGGGCGCCGCGGTCCGGCGCGGCGCGAGATGGGCGGGACGGCGGCGCAGGGCCTCGATCGCCTGGGCGAGGACCGCCACGGCGATCTCGGCCGGCGACTGGGCGCCGATGTCGAGGCCGATCGGGGCGGCGATGCGGGCGATGCTGTCCTCGGCGATGCCGAGGGCGCCGAGGCGGCCGACGCGCTTGGCATGGGTCTTCCGGCTGCCGAGCGCGCCGACGTAGAAGGCCCCGGCGCGCAGCGCCTCGGCGATCGGCCAGTCGTCGATCTTCGGGTCGTGCGTGACGGCGACCAGTCCCGTGTAGGCGTCGAGCGCGACGCGGCTCGGGATCACCTCTTCGGGCCACTCGGCCAAGAGGCTCACGCCCTCGAAGCGGGACTCGGTGGCGAAGGCGGTGCGCGGGTCGATGACGGTGACGTCGAAGCCGGCGAGGCGCGCCATCGGGGCGAGCGCCTGGGAGATGTGGACCGCCCCGATGACGACGAGGCGCGGGGGCGGCACGTGGACGGTGAGGAAGCGCCGGACGTTGTCGGGGCCCTCGGCCATGCCGGACTTGGCCGTCCGGAAGCGGGTCTCGAGTTCGGCGAAGAGCGGGTCGGCGGGATCGAGCTCGGCCTCGCGCACGAGCCGCTCGGCGCCGGTCTCGATATCGGTCACCCGGATCACCGCGCGGCGGGCGCGGCGTTCGGCGTTCAGGGCGGCGAGCAGGGCGGCGTCCATGCGGCTCCCGCTCCTCAGTTCACGCGCTCGACATAGACGGCGATCTTGCCGCCGCAGGAGAGCCCGACGCGCCAGGCGGTCTCGTCGGCGACGCCGAATTCCAGGAGCCGGGGCCGGCCGTCCTCGATCACCTCGAGCGCCTCCCCGACGACCGCGCCCTCGACGCAGCCACCGGACACGGAGCCCTCGAAGTTGCCCTCGCGGTCGATCACCAGATGCGACCCGACGGGCCGCGGGGCGGAGCCCCAGGTCTCCACCACGGTCGCGAGCGCCACGGCACGGCCGTCGCGGCGCCAGCCCTCGGCGATCCCCAGCACGTCCTTCTCGGTCAGGTCCAGCGCGTCGCCCATGGCAGCCTCCCGGCAGATCTCTCGCGGTCCGGACGATATAGGCCTTCCGGACCGCGGCCAACAGTGGGGAGGCCTGCGTGGCCGGGCGGTCTGCACCCCGCCCGTCCGCAAGGCTCCCATGTTGCGGCCGGCTTCCGCGGGCCGGTAGGCTCACGCCGCATTCCGTCCGGAGACGCCCCGCATGAACAAGCCGGCCAGGCCCGCGCCCCTGCCCTCCTCCCCCGCCGCTCCCGGCCCCCTGCCGCTCGGGCCGACCGGGATCGAGGCCTATCGGCCGGCCGAGATGGCGGAGCGGGTCGAGGCCGCCGGGGTCGCCAAGGCGAAGCTGCCGGTCCGCGCGCTCGCCATGCTGGGCACGCTGGCGGGGGCCTTCATCGCCTTCGGGGCGATGTTCTATACCCTGGTCGCCACCGGGGCCGGGGACGGCTTCGGTCCGGTCCGCCTTCTCGGCGGGGTGGCCTTTTCGCTCGGCCTGATCCTGGTGGTGGTCGGCGGCGCGGAGCTCTTCACCGGCAACGCGCTGATCGTCATGGCCTGGGTCGACCGCAAGGTCACGACCGCGGCGCTCCTGCGCAACTGGGGGATCGTGTTCGTCGCCAACCTGGCGGGCGCGCTCGGGGTCGTGATGCTGGCGCATATGGCCGACTTCGCGGCGCTCGGCGGCGGCGGCGTCGGCCGGACGGCGGCGAAGATCGCGGAGGCCAAGGTCGCGCTCGCGCCGGGAGCCGCCTTCGCGCGGGCGATCCTGTGCAACGCGCTCGTCTGCCTCGCCGTCTGGCTCACCTTCGCGGCCCGCGACGTGGGCGGCAAGATTCTGGCGATCCTCTGGCCGATCACCGGCTTCGTGGCGATGGGCTTCGAGCACTCGGTCGCCAACATGTACCTGATCCCGGCCGGCTGGCTCGCCGGGGGCGCGGTGACGGCAGGCGGGTTCCTGGAGAACCTGGCGCTCGTGTCGGTCGGCAACCTGGTCGGCGGCGCGGGCGGCGTGGCGCTCAGCTACTGGGCGATCTACCTCGACAAGGACCGCTGAGCCGCACGGGGCCTCAGGACCGCTTCTCGCTGACGATCCGGTAGATCTGCTCGGCGAGGAGATCGGCCACGCAGGCGTAGCCGTTGTCGTTCATGTGGAAGCCGTCGGCGGCCAGCATGGTCTCCAGGCGGCCGCTGCTCTCCGCCGCCCAGCTGCGCATGATGCGGTAGCGGGGGAAGAGGCAGATCTTCTCGTCGGCCGCGACCTTCTCGACCATGCGGACGAAGCGCTCGTAGCGGGCGGGGTCGCGCACGGTCTTGTAGAACTGCTGGTCGACGACGACGATGTCGATGCCGCGCTCCTGGATGGCGTCCAGGCCGGCCTGCAGGACGGCCGCGAACTTGTCCTCCGCGGCGTCGGCAGTCAGGGCGTCGTTGGTGCCGACCTGCCAGATGACGAGGTCGGGCTTCGTGGTGTCGAGCTCGGCCAGCAGGCGCGCGTAGGTCCTCTCGATCGTCTCGCCGCCGATGCCGGCGTTGCGGACCGCGATGTCGGCGCCGGGGAAGCGGCGCCGGAGCTCGGCCTGCAGCTGGGCCGGATAGGCCTTGGTGGGGGCGGAGGCGCCGACCCCTTGCGTCGAGGACGAGCCGATCGCCAGGACCTGGACATGCGCATGGGCGGCGAGCAGGCGCCCGGTGCGCGCCAGTGCGCCGTCGAGGGGCAGGCGGACGGACGCTTCGCCGCACTTGAACGGGGCGGCGGCGGGCGGGGCGGCCGACCCGTCCGGGCCTTCGGCGGCCGCCAGGGGCGGGCGGATCATCACGGCGGCGGCGATCAGGAGCGCGCGGAGGCCGGTGCGGAGCCGGGAGCGCCGGCGGTCGCGGAGGAGCGGGTCGCTTGATCGGAGCATTCGAGACGTCTGGCCAGTTGGTGAAGCAGGACGATACCGATCGCCACGTAGGCCACGTCGAAAAGGATCGAGCGCGGCAGAGTTTCGGTCAGAATAAGGCCGATCGAACTCAGAAGCGTTCCGGCGCAGAAGACTTCCAGGCTGTGGCGGCCGAGAAGGGCGACCGGTGCGAAGACCGGCGTGGCCCTGAGCGCGGCCGTGATCGGCGAATGGTATAGCACGTAGGCCAGGGAGAGGAAATTCAGAAGCCGAACGGTCCCGAGCCATGTCTTGTCCCAATCGAGATAGAGGCCCGCGGCGTCGACGAGCCCGGGCAGCAGTCCGAAGACGTTGGAGTTGAGCACGGCGGAGACGAGCACGACCGCGAAGGCGACCGCGTAGGCCGGTCCGACGAGCGGGATGGAGCGGGCGCGCATCCAGCTTCCGGCGTAGAGCCCGAAGGCGAAGACGAGCTGCCACGCGAAGGGGTTGAAGAAGAACCCGCCCTCCGGCGTCGGCCAGGACGGCAGCGCGAGGGCGAACCAGCGCGCCGCGGCATAGATGCCGACGGACGCGAGCAGCATGCCGAGGGGGCTGCGCGTCGCCGCGAGCAGGAAGGCGGGCGCGGCGACGAGCAGGAGCACGTAGAGCGGGAGGATGTTGTAGTGGCCGATCTGGTGGCCGAGCGAGAGCACGCCGGCCAGGCCGACCACCGGCTCGATCAGGGCCACGTCGCGACCGTCGTCGATCAGGAAGGCGAGGTTGCGGGTCGCCTCGTAGGCGAGGCCGAAGAGCGCGAGCCCCACCAGCGTGAGCACCACGTGGGCGAGGTAGAGCTTGCCCGCCCTGCGCCAGAGGGTCGCGGCGGTCCGGCCGGGGGCGCCGGCGATGCGGGCGCCGTACGCCATGCTGACCGACACGCCCGACAGGAACACGAAGGCCTCGGCGGCATCCGAGAAGGCCACGTTGCGCGGCGTCACATAGCCGAGGACGTTGCCCGGTATGTGATTGATGAAAATGGAGATGAGCACGAAGCCCCGCCAGAAGTCGACGGCGGCGTTGCGCTTTTCGGTCTGCATCGGAACCCCGGCCTCGGGGCCCGTCCGGACAGGCCCCACCCACACCGGGCTACAACGCCCTCAGCCCTCGTCCTGTTCGGTCACGGTCTCGCGATTGCGCCTCTGACCGCCCGGCCGATGCGGGCAGCGGACAGGGGCGGTGTGCCGAGGCCGCCGAGCCATTTTCCCTCAGCGGCCTTGCGGCCACGCAGGCGGCCGAGCCGACACGGCCGCGGTCGCGCCGGCTTGTCGAGCGACGGGGCCTCACAGCCCCGGACCGTGCTTCGGCCGGGTCAGCGCGAACTGCCTCTATCTCCCGGCATATAGGAGCGATCGCGGGAATCCTGTAAGGGTTTTTCGATTGCAGCGATGCGGGCACGGTGCGTGACAGGGCCGGCCCCGAAGCCCGCCTGGGCTGAGCTGTCGCGTATCCCCTCGATCGAGGACCCTATGGATTTTACGCCCCTGGCCCTCGAGGGCGCCTGGATCATCACCCCCCACCATCGGACGGACACGCGGGGAAGCTTCACCAAGCTCTTCTCGGCGGAGGACTTCCTGGAGCATGGTCTGGACGCCCGCGTCGCGCAGGTGAACGCCTCCCATTCGCCGGATCGGGGCACCCTCCGGGGACTGCATCTGCAACGGCACCCGGCTTCCGAAGCGAAGACGATCTCGTGCGTCCGCGGACGCGTCTACGACGTCCTGGCCGACCTGCGACCGCGATCTGCGACCTTCGGCCGGTGGGTCGCGGTCGAACTCGCAGCGGCCGACCGCCGCATGGTCCACGTTCCCGCCGGCTGCGCCCACGGCTACATGACGCTCGAGGCCGACACGGAGGTCATCTACACCGCCTCCCGGCCGTATCGGCCCAGCCTCGAACAGGTCGTCCGCTACTGCGATCCGTTCTTCGCGATCGAATGGCCGTTCGAGCCGCTGGTCATCTCCGAGAAGGACCGCGATGCGCCCGACTTCATGCACCGCCTGTACGGGTGACCGGCGCATGGGGCGGCTTCCATGGCTGGACCTCCTCGTGACACGGGCGGCCGCCGTCATGCTCGCGATCGCCCTCATGCTCCGTCCCGGGGCATAGCGCCATGCACGATGCCGGCCGGGGCGCGGCCGCCTCCGCCGTCCGAGCCCCCGGGCCGGAGACGCGAAAGGCGTATCTCGACTACATCCATCGCTTTCGCGGTTTCTCGATCCTGTGCATCGTCCTCTACCATGCGGGCCGAACCTACATGCTGCGCGGGCTGGTTCCGCCGGCGGCACCCGACTACGCCGGCCTGGTCGTGCTGGACGTTGTCTTCCACGGCGCGACGATCTTCTTCACGCTGATCTCCGGCGTCCTGTACGCCCGCCTCTTCGCGCCCCTTCCCTATCGGACCTTCCTCCGGCAGCGGGTGGGGAGGCTGGTTCCGCCCTACGTCTTCGTCAGCGTGGTCCTCACCGGCGGGGGCTGGATCGCGGACCGGCTCCGCTCGGGGACGTGGCGGCCGCCCGGCGACATGGCACGGGAGCTTGCCGTCAATCTCGCGACCGGCGAGGCGTGGTACACGCTGTGGTATGTTCCGCTGATCCTTGCCTTCTACGTGCTCAGCCCGCTCCTGCTCGATCTCGTCCGCCGCGCGGGCAACCTGGTGCTGGTCACCCTGGTCGCGCTGCCGCTGGTGTTCTCCCGCACCGGTACCGAGCTGAGCGTCCCGATCTTCTTCTATTTCCTCGGGCCCTATGTCCTCGGGCTGTGGATCGGGGCCGATCTCGAGGGCCAAATCGGCAGGGTCCGGGACGCGAGGACCTGGCTCCTCGCCTGTACCGGGATCGCCACCGTCGCGCTCGTCGTCGTGCACCTGGACGGCATCGATCATCTCGGGCCCGTATCGATCCGCGAGGCGCTGTTCTACGTCCAGAAGGTCTCGGCCGGCTGTCTGGTGCTTCAGGCCTTCCACGCAGACCGCGCGCCCAACCGGTTCGCCGCCGCCCTTCTCGACAGGGCCGGTGCCACCGCGTTCGGGCTCTATTTCCTGCATGCTCCGATCGAGCGAGGGTTCGTCGCGCTCCTGCGCATGGGTCTTCGGCCGGAGCCGGGCGCGCTCTCGGATCCGCTCGCCATCGCGCTCGTGTTCGGTCTGTCCCTGGTGGCGTGCTGGGCGGTGATCGGCGTGAGCCGGCGCCTTCTCGGTGGGTTTTCCCGCTACCTGATCGGGGCCTGAGCGGCGGTCAGGCCGGGCCGGGACCGCCGCGCGGCACCGCGTAGGGGGAGAGCTTGCGCTTCAGGAAGCGGCCGTCGGACGGGGCGCCGAGAATGCGGCCCTCCTCGCAGACGGGCTCGCCGCGCAGGATGGTCATCACCGGCCAGCCGGTCACGGCGAGGCCCTCGTAGGGGGTGTAGTCGGAGCCGTGGTGCAGGATCTCCTGGCGGATCACCTCCTTGCGGTTCGGATCCCAGAGCACGATGTCGGCATCGAAGCCGATGCCGATCGACCCCTTCTCCGGATAGAGGCCGTAGATCTTGGCGTGGTTGGTCGAGGTCAGCGCCACGAACTCGTTGACGGTGATGCGGCCCTCGGCGACGCCCTTGGAGTAGAGGATCGGCAGGCGCGTCTCGACCCCCGGGATTCCGTTCGGCACCCACTTGAAGGAGGTCCGCGCCTTCGGGTTCAGCTTGCCCTCGCTGCCTTCGTAGAAGAAGGGGCAGTGGTCGGACGAGAAGGTCTGGAAGACGCCGCCGCGGATGCCCTCCCAGATCGCGTCCCAGGAGGCTTGGTCGCGCGGCGGCGGCGAGCAGACGTACTTGCCGCCCGTCTCGTCCATGTTGAGGCCCTTCAGATCGTCGGCCGTTAGGGCGACGTATTGCGGGCAGGTCTCGCCGTAGACCTTGAGGCCGCGCTGCTGCGCCCAGCGGATCTGCTCCATGGGCTCGCGGCCGGAGACGTGCACGATCATGATAGGCACGTCGAGTAGCTCGCCGTGGCTGATCGCCCGGTGGGTCGCCTCGCGCTCGACCACCTGGGGACGCGAGACGGCGTGGTAGTAGGGCGCCGTCTTGCCAGCCGCCTCGAGCTTCTCGGTCATGAACTTGATGGAGTCGTAGCCCTCGCAGTGGACCATGACGAGCGCGCCGCAGCCGCGCGCGCAGTCGAAGACCTCGAGAAGCTGGCGGTCGTTCAGCACGAGGTCGTCGTAGGTCATGAAGACCTTGAAGGAGGAGTAGCCGTCCTCCACGAGGGCTGGCAGCTCCTGGCCCAGCACGGTCGGGGACGGGTCGGAGATGATCAGGTGGAAGCCGTAGTCGCAGTAGGACTGGCCGTCGGCCTCCTTGTGATAGTCCATCACCGAGGCCCGGAGCGAGGCGCCGCGCGGCTGCAGCGCGAAGGGGATCAGCGTGGTGTTGCCGCCAGCGATGGCCGAGCGGGTGCCGGTCTCGAAGCCGTCGGCCATCTTCGGGCCGCCGAAGGCGGGCTGGGCGAGGTGCACGTGGCTGTCGATGCCGCCCGGCATGACGAGCAGGCCGCCGGCGTCGATGGTGCGGGCGCCGTCCGCCAGGGCCTCGGCGATCGCGACGATCTTGCCGCCCCGGATGCCGACGTCGGCGCGCATCGTGTCGGAGGCGGTCACGACCGTGCCGCCGCGGATGACCAGGTCGAACTCGGGCATCAGGCTCTCCTCGGAATGATCGGGCGCGCCCGTCAGCGCGCGGGCGGGAACGCGAAGGCGGCGAAGCTGCCGGCATAGGGCTTGGGCGGCGGCGGGGCGTAGCCGCCCTGCTTGGAGGTCCTGACGCCGAGGCGGACGAGGCCGCCGGCCAGCGCCACCGCGGCCGCGACGCCGTCGATCACCGGCAGGCCGTGGCGGGCCGCGAGGTCGGCGGCGAGGTCGGCCATGCCGGCGCAACCGAGCACGATCGCCTCCGCGTGATCGTCCCGCAGGGCGGCCTCGATCTCGGCTGAGATGCGGGCGCGGCCGGCGGAGGCCGGATCCTCGAGGGCGAGGACCGGGATGCCGGCGGCGCGCACGCGGGCGCAGCGGGCGGCGAGGCCGTAGCGGACGAGGTTGTGCTCGATGACCGGGATCGAGACCGGCAGGGTGGTGACGACCGAGAAGCGGCCGGCCACCAGGCTCGCCACGTGGTAGGCGGCCTCGCCGATGCCGACCACCGGGGAGGCGACGGCCTGGCGGGCGGCATCGAGGCCGGTGTCGTCGAAGCAGGCGATGACGTGGGCCCGGGCGCCGGCCGCCTCGGCCTCCAGGATCCGCTGCAGCATGCCCGGGATGGCGTAGGCTTCGTCGTAGTAGCCCTCGATCGAGACCGGCCCCATGTCGGGCTGGGTCGCGAGGATCTCGGCGGTGCCGCCCGCCACCGCGCGGGCGGCCGACGCGATCTTGTCGGTCATCGATCGCGTGGTGTTCGGATTGACCACGTGGATCAGCACGTCACACTCCCTTGCCGGCGTCGGAGCCGAAGCGGGCCTGCCGGTTCTGCAGGATGCGGATGGCGAACAGGGCGACGAAGATGACCACGAAAGACACCGCGCTGACCACCGTCCCCAGCGCATAGATGTCCGGCTTGGTGACGGTCGTGGTCAGGCCCTGCAGTTCGAGCGGCAGGGTGTTGACGGGTCCGATCGCCTGGGACGAGCGGGCGAGTTCGTCCCACGAGAGGGTGAAGCCGAAGAGGCCGATGCCGACGACGCTCGGCAGGATGATGGGCAGCACCACGTGCCGGAAGGTCTGCCAGGGGGTGGCGCCGAGGTCGCGCGCGGCCTCCTCGAGGCGCGGGTCGAAGCGGTTGAAGATGGCGAACATGATGAGGAGGCCGAAGGGCAGCGTCCAGGTCAGGTGCGCGCCGAGGCCGGAGGTGAAGAGGCCCATGGCGGTCGTCCAGCCGTCGGCGATCTCCTGGAAGCCCCAGTCGCCCGCGTGCTTCTTGATCGCGTCGTCGAGGACGCGGAACTCCAGTGCGATGCCGAGCGAGGTGATGATGGAGGGCACGATCAGGCTGGCGATCGCCGTGTAGAAGAGCAGCGCGGAGCCGGCGAAGCGCTTGCGGAAGGCCATGCCGGCGGCGACCGACAGGACCACCGTGACGAGCATGACCACGAGGCCGAGCTTCAGCGAGCGCCAGAAGGCCGCGCCGATGTCGACGATGCCGCCGCCGCCGAAGAGCTTCCCGAACCAGAAGAGCGAGACGCCGTCCATCGGGAAGGTGAGGCCGCCCTGCGGGCCCTGGAAGGAGAGCACGTAGATGGCGATCATCGGCCCGTACAGGAACAGGACGTAGAGCGCGAAGACGAGCGCCAGGACGTAGAAGGACTTCGGCCGGCCCTCGCGCATGTCAGAGCTCCTTGCGCACGTCGACGAGCTTGGAGAGCATCGCGATGATCATGAAGGTGACGCCGAGCAGGATCACCGCGTTGGCGGCGGCGGCGGGGAACTGCAGGGCGTTGAGGCGGACCTCGATGATCTTGCCGGCCGCGGCGATCTGCTGGCCGCCCATGACGCCGATGGTGACGAAGTCGCCCATCACGATGGTGATGACGAAGATCGAGCCGATGACGATGCCCGGCTTGGCGAGCGGGACGACCACGTTGACGAGCGTCTGGAAGCCGCTGGCGCCGGCGTCGTAGGCGGCTTCGATCAGCCGCTTGTCGATGCGGATCATGGAATTGAAGATCGGCACGACCATGAAGAAGGTGAACAGGTGGACGAGCGCCAGCACCACGGCGAACTCGGAGAAGAGCAGCCATTCCAGCGGCTTGTCGATCAGGCCCAGGTCGATCAGGCCGGTGTTGACGAGCCCGTTGCGGCCAAGGAGCGGGATCCAGGCGATCATCCGGATGACGTTCGAGGTCCAGAACGGGATCGTGCAGAGGAGCGACAGGACGATCTGCCAGGTCTTGCTGCGCACGTGGAATGCCAGGAAATACGCGATGGTGAAGCCGATCAGGAGCGTGATGGCCCAGACCAGGAAGCAGAGCTTCAGGGTCTTTATGTAGGTCTTCAGGATCGTGCAGAGCTCCGGAAGCTTGTCCCAGCAGCCCTCGAATGTCTCATGATAGCCCCGCGTCGTGAAGCTCGGGATCATCTCGTATTCGTTGTAGTCCCAGAAGCTCACCATCACCACGAAGGCGAGCGGGATCAGGAAGAAGGCCAGGAAGACGAGCATCATCGGCCCGGCCTGGAGCCACGCGACGAACTGGGACGGGCGGTCTCTGAGCGCCATGGGGGCTCCGGACAGGAGGGGCGGAGGTCGGCGGGGCCGGTCCCGGCCGGTTCCCCGATCTTTCGCGTGGGCGGGAGGACGGCGCGGCCCGCTCGGGGCCGCGCCGCGGGG
The DNA here is from genome assembly GCF_037203705.1 of Prosthecomicrobium sp. N25. NCBI lineage: Bacteria > Pseudomonadati > Pseudomonadota > Alphaproteobacteria > Hyphomicrobiales > Kaistiaceae > Prosthecomicrobium > Prosthecomicrobium sp. N25. The sequence goes on along the minus strand of NZ_JBBCAT010000001.1, from coordinate 150,137 downwards.
TCAGCGCGTCAGGCCGCGATGAACTCGTTCCACTTGCGGACCATGTAGTCGTTCTCGTCCATGACGGCGTTCCAGCAGGCGACCGAGCCCATGCGGTCGTCGTAGGAGCCGCCGTCGCGCACCGCCCCGGCCTTCTCGAGGAGCGAGCCGTCCGGCGCCTTGATGTCCTTCTCGGCCGCCTTGCCCTCCATCCAGTAGGCCCACTCGTAGGGCTCCATGTTGGCCTTGGCGGTGGAGAGGACGGCCGAGTAGTAGCCCTGGCGGTTCAGGTAGGCGCCGGCCCAGCCCGAGAGGAACCAGTTCACGAACTCGTAGGCCCAGTCGAGCTTCTTGCCCGAGACGCCCTTGGAGACGCAGAAGCCCGAGGCCCAGGAGCGGTAGCCTTCCTTGAGCGGCTGGAATATGCAGGGGATGCCCTGCGAGCGGACCTTGGTGACGGCCGGCGACCACATCGACTGGATGACGGTCTCGCCCGAGGCCATCAGGTTGACCGACTCGTTGAAGTCCTTCCAGAAGGCGCGGAACTGACCGGCTTTCTTGGCCTCGGTCAGGATCTTCATGGTCAGGTCGATCTCGGCCTTGGTCATGTTGCCCTTGTCGCCATACTTGTACTGGCCGGTGGCTTCCACGACCATCGCGGCGTCCATGATGCCGATCGACGGGATGTTGAGGATGGCGGCCTTGCCCTTGAACTCGGGGTTCAGCAGCTCGGCCCAGGAGTTGATCGGACGCTTGATCAGGTCCGGACGGATGCCGAGGGTGTCGGCGTTGTACACGGTCGGGATCAGGGTGACGAACTCGGTCTGGGTCTTCGAGAAGACCTTCGAGTCCTTGCCTTCGAGGTACAGGACCTTCCAAGGCGCGGTGCCCTGGTCACCGATTTTCTTGCCGTTCGGCAACTGGCCCTTGGTGAAGACGGGCGTTATGTTGTCGAATTCCTTGATCTTCTTCGCGTCGAGGGGCAGGATGTTGCCCGACGGAACCAGCTTCTTCAGCGAGAAGTACTCGGTGTCGAGCACGTCGAACGAGTTCGGCTGGGTGATGACGCGCTTGGTCACGTCGTCGGTGGTCGCCGTGATGTACTCGATTTTGATGCCCGTGTCGGCCAGGCACTTCTTGGCGATGTCGTCGCCCTCGTTCACCGCGGTGCCGAGGTAGCGGAGCACCTTCGGCTCCTGGCTCATCACGTAGGGAAATCCCGTGATGGCGCCCGAGCCGGCGGCGAGGCCGGCGGCGCCGGCGGCGCCCTTGAGCAGAGTACGGCGGCTGAGGGCGGAAGTCGTCTTGTCGTTCATACTGGTATGCTCCCCGTTTTGGCGCCGGCCGTCGGGACCGGCGCAGTCCTGGATCCCGGTCACGCGATCGGATGCGCGAGCGCCGGCTCCCAGGTGGCGACGACCGGCGCCCCCACCTGTCGAGGATCGGCGTCGAAGTCGGATTCCGCGATCTGGGCGGTCAGCTCGCCGCCGCCCTCGGTTCCCACGGTCACCTGCACGTAGGTGCCCTGGTATTCGACCTCCGTGACCACGCCCGCCACGGCGGGTCCGAGCACGGGCCGGTCGGCGCGCGCGAGCCGCAGGCGGTCGACCCTGACGGCGAACTTCGCCCCATTGACCGCCACCACGTTGTGGCCGCCGATGAAGCGGGCGACGAACTCGGTGCGCGGGCGGTTGAAGATGTCGCGCGGGCTGCCCTGCTGCTCGATGCGGCCGTGGTTCATCAGCACGACCAGGTCGGCGAGCGCCATCGCCTCCTCCTGGCCGTGGGTCACGTGGATGAAGGAGATGCCGAGCTCGCGCTGCAGCTTCTTCAGTTCGGCCCGCATCCGGATCCGCAGGAACGGGTCGAGGGCGGAGAGCGGCTCGTCGAGGAGCAGGATCTGCGGCTCGGTGATCAGGGCGCGGGCGAGGGCGACGCGCTGCTGCTGGCCGCCGGAGAGTTGGGCGGGCAGGCGCTCCGCGAAGGACGCCATGGCGACGAGGTCGAGCAGTTCCATCGCGCGGGCATGACGGGTCTTCCGGTCGACGCCGCGCATCTTTAGCGCGAAGGCCACGTTGTCGAGCACGGACAAGTGCGGGAACAGCGCGTAGGATTGGAACATCATGGCCGTGCCGCGCTTGGCGGGCTCGAGGTCCGTCACATTGGCGGGGCCGAGGATGATGTCGCCCTCACTCGCGGCCTCGTGGCCGGCGATCATGCGGAGCGTCGACGTCTTGCCGCAGCCCGAGGGGCCCAGGAGGCAGCAATAGGTGCCAGCCGGGATCTTCAGGTCGATGGCGTCGACCGCCACGGTCGCGCCGTAGCGCTTTGTCACGCGCACCAGTTCCAGGGCCGCCGGGTGGCTCATGCGTCGGGAGACTCCTCGCTGCGAAGCCGAAAGGTTGGCAAGCGACATGCCAAGTGCCGCGGCCCTCGCGTTTACAGGGCCTTGCGGGGCGCCGGGCCCGGCGAGCCGGCCGGGAGGCCGCTCGCTGTGCCTGAAAAAGAGGCATTATGGACACGATTTACGCTAGGATCGTATACGATCTGGGCGTGGGCGCAATGGCGGTCCGCCCTATACTCGGCCCCGGAGAGCGCGGGAGGCGGAGCGGCCCCCCGCGCGTCGGGAGAGGGCCGCGATGAGCGCAATCGACGGGGATGCAGCCGCGAAAGCCCAGTCCCAGGACCGGGGGCAGCAGATCCGCCAGGGGATCGTGACCGCCATCCTGGAGCACCGCCTGCACCCCGGCACGAAGCTCGGGGAGGACGAGATCGGGGCCATTTACGGGGCCAGCCGCACCATCGTCCGCTCCGCCCTGCAGGCGCTCGCCCACGAGGGCATCGTGGTCATCGAGAAGAACCGGGGCGCCTTCGTGGCCCGCCCGACGCCCGCGGAGGCCCGCGAGGTGTTCGAGGCGCGCCGGCTGATCGAGCCGGCGGTGGCGATGCGGGCCGCCGAGCGCTTCACCGGGGACTGGTCCCGCCTCCTCGCCCTGCACCTCGCGGAGGAGCGCAAGGCGCTGGCCGAGGGCGACGACCGGGCGGCGATCCGTCTTTCCGGCGAATTCCACGGGCTCGTGGCGCGCCTCGCCCAGCACGGCATCTATGCCGACATCCTGGCCGAGCTGATCACGCGGTCGTCGCTGATCATCCTCCTGTACCGCAGCCGGCGTGCCCATTTCTGCGGCACGGACCATCACGAGGCGATCGCGGCCGCCATCGCCGAGCGCGACGGGCCGGCGGCGGCGCGGCTGATGGTGGAGCATCTGGACGAGATCGAGCAGGGCCTGGACCTCGTCGAGCCGGAGCGGCCGGACACGCGGCTCGCCGACATCCTCGGCGGCTGAGGCGCACAGCGGACCATCGACGGTCCGAACGCCTCCCTCGGCTGCCGGAGACCAGTCCGGGCATGGCGGGAACGAAAACCGCGCATGAGGGCGAGACGTCTTGCACCGGCTCTCAGGTGCCGCGTGGCTTGGCGCGGGCGGTCGGGGCGGCGGCGAGCGGGTCGTCCGGCCAGACGTGCTTCGGGTAACGGCCCTTCATGTCGGCCTTCACGTCCTTCCACGAGCCGCGCCAGAAGCCGGGCAGGTCGCGGGTGAGCTGGATCGGACGGTGGGCGGGCGACAGCAGTTCCACGAGCAGCGGCACCTTGCCGGCCGCGATGGCCGGGTGGACGTCGAGCCCGAACAGCTCCTGCACGCGGATCGACAGGACCGGCCCATTCTCGGCCTCGTAGTCGATCGGCACGGCGTTGCCGGTCGGGGCGACGAAATGGGTCGGGGCGAGGCGGTCCAGCGCGCGCCGGGCATTCCAGTCGAGGAGGCCGTCGAGGCCGGCGGAGAGGTCCTCGGGCCGGATCTCGCCGATCGAGCGGCGGCCCGCGACGGCGGGGCCGAGCCAATCGGGGAGGCTTGCGAGGAGCGCATCGTCCGACAGGTCGGGCCAGGCGTCCGGTTCGGCCCGGCGGGCGAAGCCGACGCGCATGCGGAGCTGGTGCGCGGCCTTCGACCAGGGCAGACAGGCGAGGCCGCGCCCGCGCACGCCGTCGAGCAGCGCAGCCGCCACCGCGGCCGGGTCCGGCGCCTCGGCGGGGGCCTCGGCGAGGACGACCGGGCCGTAGCGGCGGACCTTGCGGGCGCGGACCGAGTCGGTCGCCTCGTCGAAGCGGATCAGCACCTCCTCCTCGATGTGCGAGGCGAAGTCGGCCTCGATGTCCTCGCGGGTGAGCGGGGCGGCAAGCAGGATGCGGGCGCTACCGGCGCTGCCCTGGAGCTCCGCGACGGCGAGATAGCGGGAGCGCGCCAGCGGATCGTGCGCCTCCAGCGCGCCGCCTCGCCCGTTGGCGAGGCGGTAGGCGCCGGGCTGGCCGCGCGCCTCGGCGACCCGGTCGGGATAGCCGAGGGCGAGGATCCGGCCTGCCTCGGCGGGATCGTCCGCATAGCGGGCCGGACCCGACGGCGGACCCGCGGCGCGCGCCCATCCGGCGGCGAGGCGGCGGGCGGCGTCGGCGCGCGGCCCCCGTTCGGCGCGGAAACGGCGGATGCGCTCCTCCAGGTCGGTGGATGTCCCGCCGAGTCCGCGCTCCGTCAGCACCGCCGCGATCTCGCCGGCGAGGCGGGCGCCGCCGCCCGCCGCCGCGTCGGCCACCATGGCGGCGAGGCGGGGCGGCAGCGGCAGCCGCTGCAGGATTCGGCCGCGGGCCGTGATGCGACCCTCCGCGTCGAGCGCGTCCATGGCCTTCAGAAGCACCACGGCCTCGTCCCACGCGGCGGCGGGCGGCGTGTCGAGGAAGCGCAGGCCGGACGGGTCGGTCGCGCCCCAGAGCGCCAGGTCGAGCACCAGCGAGGAGAGGTCGGCCTCCAGGATCTCGGGCCGCTCGTAGTGGCGCAGGGCCGCCGTCTGGGGTTCGTCCCAAAGGCGGTAGCAGACCCCCGGGCCGGTCCGGCCGGCACGGCCGCGCCGCTGGTCGGCGGAGGCGCGGCTCACCCGCACGGTCTCCAGCCGCGTCAGCCCCGTCGCGGGCTCGTAGCGGGGCACGCGCGCGAGGCCGGAATCGACCACGATGCGGACGCCCTCGATGGTCAGCGAGGTCTCGGCGATCGCGGTCGCGATCACCACCTTGCGGCGCCCGGGGGCGGCCGGCCGGATGGCGGCGTCCTGCTCGCGGGGCGTCAGCGCGCCGTACAGGGGGGCGAGGTCGACATCCGCGCCGACGCGGCCGGCGAGTTCGTCCGCCACGCGGCGGATCTCGGCCTGGCCGGGCAGGAAGGCCAGGATGGAGCCGTCCTCCTCGGCGAGCGCGCGGCGAACGGCGGACGCCACCTCCGCCTCGATGCGGGCCCCGGCGGCGCGGCCCAGATAGCGCGTGTCGACCGGATAGGCGCGGCCCTCGCTGACCACCACCGGGGCGTCGCCCAGGACCGCGCCGACGCGGGCGCCGTCGAGGGTGGCGGACATGACCAGGAGGCGCAGGTCGGGCCGCAGCGCCGCCTGGACATCGAGCGCCAGGGCGAGGCCGAGGTCGCCCTCGAGGCTGCGCTCGTGGAACTCGTCGAACAGGACGGCGGCGACGCCGGAGAGCTCCGGGTCGTCCAGGATCATGCGGGTGAAGACGCCCTCGGTGACCACCTCGACGCGGGTCGCGGCCGAGACGCGGGCCTCCATGCGGACCCGGAAGCCGACGGTGCGGCCGATGTCCTCGCCGAGGGTCGCGGCCATGCGCGCGGCCGCGGCGCGGGCGGCGATGCGGCGAGGCTCCAGGACCACGATGCGCCCGTCGCCGCGCCATGAGGAGTCGAGCAGGGCCAGCGGCACGCGGGTCGTCTTGCCGGCACCCGGCGGCGCCACCAGCACCGCGTTCGCCGAGCGCTCCAGGGCGGCGGCGAGCTCCGGGAGCGCAGCCTCGATGGGCAGCGGGGGCGCGCCGGCAGCGGAGTTGGTCAAGGTCGCGGTCTCCCCGGGGCCGGGGACGGCCGCCGTCGTCAGGATGTCGCGACGGTCTATGTCGAGGGGCGGGCGGGCCGCAAGCGCCTTCCGAAGGGCGCCGGGCTGCGCGGCGTTCCGATCAGCCGAAATAGTCCTGCAGGGCGGCCGCGCGGCGCTTCTCGACGCGCAGGATGCTGGCGGCGGCGCGCTGGGCCTCGTCGAGCGAGGCGGCCTGGTGGACGGGTATGCCGTCCAGGCGGATCAGCCATTTCTCCTGGCCCTTGACGACGTCGATCTCCGACCGCATGGCGATGCTCCCGTTTGTCTCCCAACGTTCTTAGCGCGAGAAGGTTTCGATCCCGTGTCCGCGCCGGCCTCTGCGCCGGACGCTCAGGCCGGGCGGCGGGCGCGGAGTACGGCGACGGCCTCCTCGGCGGCGCGCAGGCCGGTGTCGTGAGCGCCGTGGGCGGTCGAGAAGTCGGTCTCGTGGCTCGCCTCGCCGGCGAAGAAGACGCGGTCGTCGAAGGGCGCCGCGAGCCGCCGCCGCGCGGCGCCCTCCCCCGGCACCGCGTAGCTGTAGCCGCCCCCCACATGGGTGGTGCGCGACCAGGACGAGGCGGCGAGCGGCCGGAGGCTGCGGCGGACCTGCGCGCCGAAGAGCGTCGCCAGCTGGTCTTGCGCGAACGCGAAAGCCTCCGCGGGGCCCCGGTCGGCGACGAGCCGACCGCCTTCCCCGCCCAGGAAGACCTCCACGACCGGCCGGCCGAAGGGGCGGATGTAGTAGCTGCCGGTCGCCGGGTCGCGCGGGTCGCCGATGACGTGGGTCTCGGGCTCGAACGGGGACGGGCCGACGATCTCGAGGAAGAGCTTCTCGTTGTCGCCGAGCGGCAGGCAGGCGGCGGCCTCGCGCCAGGGCTCCAGGGCGGCAGGCAGGCGCAGGGCGCCGCGCGCCAGGACGGCGGTCGAGACGGTGAGGATCGCGGCGCGGGCGCGGATGGTTCCGGCCGGGGTCGCCGCCGCGATGCCGCCGGCGTCCAGATCGAGGGACAGCACCGGCGTGGCGAGCCGCACCGGAAAGCCGACCGGCACGCTCGCGGCCACGAGGGCGCCGTAGCCGGACGGCACCCGCCAGTTCTGCTCGGTCGAGGCCGAGTCGTAGGCGACGTAGTCGGCGGCCGACAGGCGGTCGAGGCGGGCGCCGCTGATATAGCCGACGATCGCCTGCACGTAGGCGTTCCAGGCGCCGCCGGGCGCGAGCGCGTCGGCGGCGCGGTCGCCCGCCCGCGCCACCACCGGAAGGCGCTCGTACCAGGCCGCGAAGGCCTCGTCGGCGGCGTCCTGCTGGTCGGGCGGGAAGCCCAGGTCGCGGAATTGCTGGCGCCAGGCCGCCGGACCGCGCTCGACCGCCACGCCGGAGGCCTCCGCGACCGCCGTCCAGGCGTTGCGCTCGCCGGAGTGCAGCCATCCGCAGCCGAGGTCGAGGGGAAGGCCGGCGAGCTCCGCGGTCCAGGCCCGCCCGCCGAGCCGGGGGCCCGCCTCCACCAGGAGTGCCCGGACTGCGGTCCCGGCGAGCCGCCGGGCGGCGCCGATCCCGGCCGCTCCGCCCCCGACGATCGGCACGTCCCAGTCCGCGTTCACCGGCCGTCTCCCGTTCGCACCGGCCGCCGCGACCGGGGGGTCATCCTAGTCCCAATGCCCGAACGGCCGCCAGGGTTGCGGCTGCGGCGTGTGTGCTGCGGAACCGGCGCCGGGCAGGGGCGTTAGGCGGGGCCACGATGGCAGACGGCCGGGAGACCACGACCATGACCAGGACCTTCATAGCCGCCGCCGGTGCCGCGGCCGCCCTCCTCCTGTCGCTGCCGGCCCTGGCCGAGGACATCAAAGAGACCGTCTGCGCCCAGGGGACCTACTCGGTGCCCTGCCCCAAGGTGGTCTGGTGCCCGGCGGCACGCTGCGGCATCGCCGTCGCCCGGCCGGACGGCATGATCGAGATCCTCTACTCGAGCGAGGAGAAGATGGGTCGGACGGTGCGCCGCCCCACCCTGGCCGGCAAGCCGATGGACCTGCAGAACCTCGCCGGACGGGTGATCGTGTTCGAGTGGGAGGACTCCGGCGACATCGGCCGCGACGGTGCCGACCTGGCGGTCAAGGACATCGTCTACGTGGTCATGCCCCCCCGCAACGCCGGCTGAGCTCAGCGCCGCCGCCCGGCCTCCGCATCCGCCTTCCTGGAGACAGCCCATGCCCAAGATCACCGTCAACGGTCGCGACCACGACTTTTCGGGCGACCCCGCCATGCCCCTTCTCTGGTACCTGCGCGACGAGCTCGGCCTGACGGGGACCAAGTACGGCTGCGGCATCGCGGTCTGCGGGGCCTGCGCGGTACATGTCGGCGGCATGGCCGTGCGGTCCTGCCAGACGTCGGTCGGCGACGTCGCCGGCCAGGAAGTCACCACGATCGAGGGGCTCGATCCGGCCGGCGACCACCCGGTGCAGCGGGCCTGGCGGGAGCTGAACGTGCCGCAATGCGGCTACTGCCAGGTCGGCCAGATCATGCAGGCCGCCGCCTTCCTGCAGACGACGCCGAAGCCCACCGACGCGGACATCGACTCCGCCATGGCAGGCAACCTGTGCCGTTGCGGGACCTATCCGCGCATCCGCGCCGCCATCAAGCGTGCCGCCGGGGAGGCCTGACCATGACCGCGCTCATCGAAAACGTCTCCCGCCGTTCCTTCCTGGCCGGCACCGTCGCGGCCGGCAGCCTCGTGCTCGCGGCCCGGCTCCCCGCGCTCGCGCAGGATCCGGAGAAGCCGGCCGCCTACGGGGCGGCCGCGATGCCGCACGGGGTCATCAACGACCCGCGCGTGTTCATCGCCATCGAGCCGGACGGGACGGTCCGGTTCGTCTGCCACCGGGCCGAGATGGGCCAGGGCGTGCGCACCGGGCTCGCCATGTGCGCCGCCGACGAGCTGGAGGCCGACTGGGCCAAGGTGCGGGTGGTCCAGGCGGACGGCGACGAGGCGCGCTACGGCAACCAGGACACGGACGGCTCGCGCTCCACGCGGCACTTCATGCAGCCGATGCGGGAGGCGGGCGCCGCTGCGCGGATGATGCTGGTCGCGGCGGCGGCGAAGCGCTGGGGCGTGCCGGAGGGCGAGGTGGAGGCGCGGAACTCCGTCCTCAGCCACGCCGGATCAGGGCGGACCCTGTCCTATGGCGATGTGGCGGCTGAGGCGGCGCGCCTGGAGCCGCCCGCGAAGGACAAGCTGGCACTGAAATCCCCGGCCGAGTTCCGCTACATCGGCAAGCCGCTCGGGCTCGTCGACGGGGCCGACATCACGACCGGACGGGCCCAGTACGGCATTGACGCCAGGCTCGACGGCATGCTGTTCGCGGTGGTGGCGCATCCGCCGGTCTATGGCGGGTCCGTGGCGAGCCTCGACGACAGGGAGGCCCTGAAGGTCCCGGGCGTCGTCAAGGTGGTGCCGCTGCCCGTGCCGACGCTCCCGAGCAAGTTCGCGCCGCTCGGCGGGGTCGGGGTGATCGCCCGCAACACCTGGGCGGCCATCAAGGGGCGCGACGCCCTGAGGATCGTCTGGACCGACGGGCCGAACGGCGGCTACGACAGCGCCGCCTACACGGAAGAGCTTCGCAGGACCGCGGCCAAGCCCGGGACCGTCGTCCGCAAGGACGGCGACGCGGAGGCCGCGCTGGCGCGGGCGGCGAAGCGGGTCGAGGCGGAGTACGTCATCCCCCACCTCGCGCAGGCGCCGATGGAGCCGCCCTCGGCGCTCGCGGTCATCCGGGACGGCAAGTGCGAGGTCTGGTGCCCGATCCAGGCGCCGCAGCTCGCCCGCACCGAGGTTGCGGCGACGTTGAAGATGCCGGTCGAGAACGTGACCGTCCACGTGACCCTGCTCGGCGGCGGCTTCGGGCGGAAGTCGAAGCCGGACTTCGTCAACGAGGCCGCGCTCCTGTCGAAGGCCATGGACGGCGCCCCTGTGAAGGTGACCTGGACGCGCGAGGACGACATCCGGCACGCCTATTTCCACACCCATTCGGTGGAGCGGCTGGAGGGCGGCCTCGACCAGGCCGGCAAGGCCGTGGCCTGGCGGCACCGGAGCGTAGCGCCCACCATCGCGTCGATCTTCGCCCCGGACCAGAAGCACGAGGCGCCCTTCGAGCTCGGCATGGGCTTCGTCGACGTACCCTTCGCGATCCCCGACCTGCAATGCGAAAACGGCGAGGCCGCCGCCCATACGCGGATCGGCTGGTTCCGCTCCGTGTCCAACATCCCGCACGCCTTCGCGATCCAGAGCTTCGCGGCCGAGCTCGCCGCGGCGGCGGGCCGGGACCACCGCGACTACCTGCTGGACCTGATCGGCCCGCCCCGGCACATCGACCTCACGGGCGTGTCGACGATCTGGAACTACGGCGAGAACCTCTCGATCTACCCGATCGACACGGGCCGGCTCAGGGGCGTCGTCGAGGTCGCCACCGAGCAGGCCGGCTGGGGTCGGCCGCGGCCGAAGGGTCGGGCGCTGGGTCTCGCGGTGCATCGCAGCTTCGTCACCTACGTGGCGACCGTCGTGGAGGTCGAGATCGGGGAGGACGGCTCCCTGTCGGTGCCGCGGGTCGACGTGGCGGTGGACTGCGGGGCCTGGGTCAACCCTGACCGGATCCGCTCGCAGATCGAAGGCGCCTGCATCATGGGGCACGCGCTGGCGACGCTGAGCGAGATCACCTTCGAGAAAGGCGCCGCGAAGCAGTCGAACTTCGACAGCTACCTGATCCCGCGCATCGACCAGGCGCCGCGCGAGATCCGGGTCCATCTCAAGGCCGCCGACTACGACGTGCCGCCGGGCGGCATCGGGGAGCCGGGCGTGCCGCCCTACGCCCCGGCCCTGATGAACGCGATCTTCGCGGCCACCGGCAAGCGCATCCGCCGACTGCCGCTCGGCGACCAGCTCAAGGCCTGACCGGCCGACGGCTCCAGAACCACGCGAGGCCCGGGATGCGCTCCGCGTCCCGGGCCTCGCGCACGTCGGCAGGCCCTTCGACGAATATTCAACCAATCGGTTGACAGTCGGCCGGGCTCGGGGCATATTCAACCACATGGTTGAACTTCACGCACCCCAGCTCGACGCCGTCTTCCATGCCCTCGGCGACGCCACGCGGCGGCGGATGCTGCGCGAGCTCGCCGGCGGAGCACGCAGCGTGGGCCAGCTCGCGGAGCCCTTCGCGATCTCGCTCGCCGCCGCCTCCAAGCACATCAAGGCGCTGGAGAGCGCCGGGCTGATCCGCCGCGAAGTCCGGGGCCGCACCCACCTGTGCCGTCTCGACCCCGGACCGCTCGCCAGCGCACATGACTGGCTGAGCTTCTACGAACGCTTCTGGACCGAGCGTCTGGACGTGCTCGAGCGCCTGCTCCGCGAGGAGGACGCGCGCCCACCGACCAACCCCGAGAGAGGAGACGACCCATGACCGAGACCGCCACGCTGGACGCCTACGGGACCCTGTCGGAGCCCGCCACGCTCACCATCCAGCGGCTGCTGCCGGGACCCGCCGAGCGGGTCTGGGCCTACCTCACGGACGGCAAGCTGCGCCGCCAGTGGCTCGCCGCGGGTGACATGGAGATGCGGGTCGGGGCGCCGTTCGAGTTCGTCTGGCGCAACGACGAGCTGACCGACCCGCCGGGCCGGCGGCCGGCCGGCTTCCCGGACGAGCACCGGATGATGAGCCGCATCACCGATCTCGACCCGCCCCGCAGGCTCGCCTTCACGTGGGGCGAGAGCGGCAGCGTCTCCTTCGAGCTGGAGCCGCGCGGCGCCAAGGTGCTGCTCACCGTGACGCACCGCCGGATCTCCGACCGGCCCAACATGCTCAAGATCGCGGCCGGCTGGCACATGCATCTCGACATCATGGCGGCCCGCCTGTCGGAGGGGCGGACCGAGCCCTTCTGGGACGGCTGGGCGCGGTTGCAGGCCGAGTACGACCGGCGGCTTCCGGGCTGACGAGAGACCGGGCGGGGCCTCCTCGGGGGGCTCCGCCCGCCCCTTCCGGCGCGGCCCGCTCAGCGCGGCGCGGGCGCGCCGTAGAGGCTCGCGCAGGTGTCGCGCAGCACGGCCTTCTGCACCTTGCCCATGGTGTTGCGCGGCAGGTCGTCGACGAACACGACCCGCTTCGGCTGCTTGAAGCGGGCCAGACGGCCGGCCAGCGCGCCAAGCACGGCCGCCTCGTCGACCGCCGCGCCGGGCGCGAGGACCACCACGGCGGTGACGGCCTCGCCGAAGTCGGCGTGCGGCACACCGATGACGGCGCTCTCGACCACCCCCGGGATCGCGTCGATCTCCGCCTCGATCTCCTTGGGGTAGACGTTGAAGCCACCGGTAATGATCAGGTCCTTGCCGCGGCCGACGATGTGGACGTAGCCGCGCTCGTCGACGAGGCCGAGGTCGCCGGTGACGAAGTAGCCGTCCGGACGGAATTCGGCGGCGGTCTTCTCAGGCATGCGCCAGTAGCCCGTGAAGACGTTCGGGCCCTTCACCTCGATCATACCGATCTCGCCGGAGGGGAGCGGGGCCCCGGTCTCGGGGTCGGCGATGCGCAGCGACACGCCGGGCAGCGGGAATCCCACGGCGCCGGGCACGCGGTCGCCCTCGTAGGGGTTCGACGTGTTCATGCCGGTCTCGGTCATGCCGTAACGCTCCAGGATGGCGTGGCCGGTGCGGGCCTGCCATTCGCGGTGCGTGTCGGCGAGTAGCGGCGCGGACCCGGAGACGAAGAGGCGCATGCCGGCGGTGGTCTCCCGGCCGAGCCCGGGCTGCTGCAGGAGGCGGACGTAGAAGGTCGGCACGCCCATCAGCGTGGTGGCGCGGTCCATCAGGGCGAGCACCTCGGCGGCGTCGAAGCGGGCCGGGAAGATCATGCGCGCGCCGGCGAAGAGCACCACGTTGGAGGCCACGAAGAGGCCGTGGGTGTGATAGATCGGCAGGGCGTGGATCAGCACGTCGGCGGCGTTGAAACGCCAGACGTCGATCAGCGTCAGGGCGTTGGACACCAGATTGTCGTGGGTCAGCATGGCGCCCTTCGAGCGGCCCGTCGTTCCGGACGTGTAGAGGATCGCGGCGAGATCGTCGCCGGCCCGCGGCACGGTCGCGAAATCGGCCGGCTCGCGGTCGAGCCCGTCGAGAAGGCTGCCCTCCCCGCCCGGCCCGAGCGTCTCCACCGTGGCGCCGACCGGACCGGCGATTCCGGCGACGCCGTCGCGCCGCCCCGGATCGCAGACGACGATGCCGGGTTCGGCGTCGCCGAGGAAATAGGCGAGTTCGGGCAGCGTGTAGGCGGTGTTGAGCGGCAGGTAGACGCCGCCGGCGCGGACGACCGCGAGATAGAGCAGGAGCGCCTCGACGGACTTCTCGGCCTGCACCGCGACCCGGTCGCCGGGCCGGAGGCCGAGGCGCACCAGCCGGTTGGCGAGGCGCGCCGTGCCGTCGAGGAGGTCGCCATACGTCATCGCAGGGCGGCCGGGGCGCTCGATCGCCGGCCGGCCCGGCTCGCGGACCGTGGCGGCGAGGCGGGAGAACAGGTTGGCGTCGGTCATGGGGGTCACCGGGCTTCGCGCATCGAGGATCGGGTCCCGCCGCGGGGCCGGGTGGGAAGCGGCGGGCCCTCCCCATAACAAGGGCGGCCCGGCCGGTCGAGGGACGACGGTCCCCGAGACGCGTGCGCAGGGCAGCGGCATGGTCTAGGGTGGCGGCACCGCGACCGAGGAGATCCCCGTTGCCGTCCAGCCTGTCCGACACCGGCGCGCCCGCCTCGCCGAGGCCGGTCCACGTCATCGAAGCCAGCACGCGCCCGGTGATCGACCTTGCCCAGCTCTGGGCCTACCGCGAACTCCTCTACTTCCTGGTCTGGCGCGACCTCAAGGTGCGGTACCGGCAGACGCTCCTGGGCGTCGCCTGGGCGGTGCTGCAGCCGCTCGCCGGCACCGCCGTCTTCACGCTCGTCTTCGGCCGGCTGGTCGGCGTGCCGTCGGAGGGCGCGCCCTACGCGCTCTTCGTGCTCTGCGGCCTCGTTCCCTGGACCTTCTTCGCGCGCGGGCTGACCAACATGACCGGCAGCCTGGTGAGCAGCCAGGACCTGGTCAAGCGGGTCTACTTCCCGCGCCTCGCCATCCCGCTGGCGGCGGTCGGATCGTGCCTGGTCGACCTCGCGGTCGGCCTCGGCCTGGTGCTGCTGGCGATCCTGGCGACCGGCCATGCGCCTTCCGCGCAGGTGCTGCTTCTGCCGGTCGTCCTCGTCGTGCTGCTGGCCGTGCTGGTCGGCCTGGGGCTGATCCTGGCGGCCGTCAACGCCCGATACCGGGACGTCGGGCACCTTGTCCCGATGGGGCTGCAGATCCTGCTGTTCCTGACCCCGGTGGTCTATCCGGGCAGCCTGCTGCCAGCGAGCTGGCGGCTCGTCTACGGCCTCAACCCGATGGTCGGGGTCGTGGAGGGGTTCCGCTGGTGCCTCCTCGGCACGCCGCTCGACCCGGCGCTGGCGATCGGCTCGGCGGCGATCGGCGCCGTCCTGCTGGCGGCCGGCCTCGCGGTCTTCGCGCGCGCCGAGAAGACCTTCGCGGACGTGGTCTGAGCATGGGCGCGATCGCGATCCGGGCGGAGGGCCTCGGCAAGACCTACCGGCTGGGCGTTGACCGGTCCGGCCCGGGAAGCCTGCGGGAGCTCGCCGCCGGCCTCCCCGGCCGCCTCCTCGGACGCGGGCCGTCGCCGAGGCCGCCCGCCGCGACGCCGCTCGACTTCACGGCGCTCCGCGACGTCTCCTTCGAGGTCGGCACCGGCGAGGTGCTCGGCATCATCGGGCCGAACGGGGCGGGCAAGAGCACGCTCCTCAAGATCCTGGCGCGCATCGTCGAGCCCACGACCGGGCGGGCCGAGATCCACGGGCGCCTCGGCGCGCTCATCGAGGTCGGGACCGGGTTCCACGGCGAACTCACGGGACGGGAGAACATCTTCCTGAACGGCGCCATCCTGGGCATGGGCCGCGCCGAGATCCGCTCCAAGCTCGACGAGATCGTCGATTTCGCCGGGGTCGGGGCCTTCCTGGACACGCCGGTCAAGCGCTACTCGAGCGGCATGTATCTGCGCCTCGCCTTCGCGGTGGCGGCGCACCTCGATCCCGACATCCTGATCATCGACGAGGTGCTGGCGGTCGGCGACGCGGCGTTCCAGCGCAAGTGCATCGCCAAGGCGGAGGAGAGCGCCCGGAGCGGGCGGACGGTCCTGTTCGTCAGCCACCAGATGTCGCTCGTCCAGCGGGTCTGCGGTCGCGCGATCCTGCTGGAGGGCGGGCGGCTGACGGCGGACGGGGCGACGGGCGAGATCGTGGCGCGCTACCTCGCCGGCCTGGAGTCACGGACCGGCACGCCGGTGGGCGAGCGGACGGATCGGGCGGGACGGGGAAGGCTCCGGGTACGGGCGATCGACGCGTCCGGCGAGGCGGGCGCGCCGCTCGCCGCCGGGGCGCCGGCGACGATCCGGGTCGAGGCGGAGGGGCCGCGCGGCCCCTGCCGCTGCCAGCTGACGCTGATCGACGACCACGGCGACCCGGCCGTCACCTTCGACACGCAGGACCATTCGGAGGCCGACCGCGGCGGGGCGGGATTCGCGCTGCACCTGCCGGCGCTGCTGATCCGGCCGGGCCGCTACCGCCTCGACGTGGCGCTCATCGCCGACCACGGGGTGGAGGACCACGTGGAGGCGGCGGCCTATCTCGACATCGCCGAGGGGCACGTGGGGGACCGGCCGGTGAGGGCGGCCGCAGGCTTCGGCGCCGCCGTGATCCCGCATGTCTGGACGCTGAGGGCCTGACCGACTCAGCCAAAGCCAAGGCGGCGGCGGAGCCGGCGCCGCCGCCGATGCCACGCCCGCAGGAGCCGGAACCGGAACCGGAGCAGCCGGCCGGCGAGGCTCGCGTCCTCGCGATAGGGGGACCTGGCGAGGGCGAGGGCGCGGCGGACCGCCGGGGCGACGTCCCCCGCTTCCTCCAGGTGGCGGCCAACCCAGTCCAGGAAGGCGGCGCGGGCCGGGTGCTCGCCCGTCCGGCGGTAGAGGCCCGCGGCGGCGGCCGCCGCCGACGCGGAAGCCGGGTGCTGGCGGTAGCGCGACAGCGGCTCGGCCACGACCGCGATGGGGAAGCGGAGGAAGAGCTTCACCCAGAGGGTCTGGTCCTCGTAGAGCCGCAGGCTCTCCTCGAAGCCGCCGACCGCCTCCAGGGCCGTGCGGCGGACCAGGACCGAGCCGATGCAGGGGACCTGGCCGTCCTGCAGCAGGAGGACGTCGACGAGGAGGCGCGGCGGCGGGAAGACCCGTCCGGCGCGTCCGTCCATCGGTTCGGTCCAGTCGCGGGCGGGGTCGTCCGGGTGCCACCAGACGGTCGGGCCGTACACCATCGCGACGTCCGGACGGCGCTCGAGGACGTCGAGGGTGACGGCCAGCATGGCCGGCTCGAGGCGGTCGTCCGCGTCCAGGAAGGCCACGAACTCCCCACCCGCCGCGGCGAGGCCGCGGTTGCGGGCCGCCGCCGGGCCCTCCGGCCCGGCAGGCGCGGGCAGGAGGCGGATGCGAGGGTCCTCGGCCGCGGCGGCCTCCGCGACGGCGCGGCTGCCGTCCCGCGCGCCGTCGTCGACCAGCAGCAGCTCCCAGTCGGGGACGGTCTGGGCCCGGACGCTGTCGATCGCCTGCGCCAGGAACGGCTCGGCGTCGAGGAACGGCGTGACGATCGACACCCGGGGCATCGGCGTCACCGGATCCAGCCGGCGAGCCGCCGGCGCAGGCGCCTGCCGAAGCCCCGCGCCACGGCTCGGGCGGCCCGGCGTCGTTCGGCGGCGAGCGCCGCCAGGACGCGCGGCCCGCGGGCCTCCGGGGGGAGGGAGCGGCCGAGCCAGAGGAGAAAGCGCAGACGCCGCAGGTCGTCGGCCCCGCGGGCGGCGGAGACCGCCGTGCAACTCTCCGGATGCTGGCGGTATTTCGCCCAGGTCCGGTCCGACACATAGGCGGGCGTGGTGGCGAGGGCCTTGGCGAAGAAGGTCAGGTCCTCGAACATCGTGCGGAAGCGCGGATCGAACGGCCCGAGGCGGTCGAACAGGCTCCGGCGGATCATGGCGTTGCAGGTGGTCGGCGTCTGGGCCTCGTTGCGCATCAGGAGCTCGAACAGCACCGGCGGCTCGTGGCGGCGGTCGGCCTCGACGCCGAGGGGATAGTAGTGGTCGGCGCGGGGCGCGGCGGGGGACCAGCCGTACCAGATGAGGCTGCGGCCGTAGACGAGCCCGAGCTCCGGGTCGGCATCCAGGATCGCGACCTGTTCGGCGAGCTTCTCCGGCAGCCACACGTCGTCGGCGTCCAGGAAGGCGACGTAGCGACCGCGGGCGCGGGCGATCGCGAGGTTGCGGGAGGCCGCGATGCCGCGATTGCCGCCGCCCGGGTGGCGGAGCAGGCAGACGCGGCCGGGCCGCTCCGCCCCGAAGGCCTCCACCAGCGAAGCGGTGCGGTCGGTCGAGCCGTCGTCCACCACCACGAGCTCCCAGTCCCGGAAGGTCTGGTCGCGGATGCTCGCCAGCGCCTCGCCGATGAAACGCTCGCCGTCGAGCACCACGATCGCCGCTGTGACGGCCGGCGCGGCCGCGGGGTCAGCCATGGCGGAGCACCTCCTGCGCGAAGGTCTCCTCGTCCCAGTCGGCGGCCAGGAGGCGGGGGATCGCCAGCGGATCCGTGCCGGCACGGGCGGGGGCGGCCACGGTGGTGACCGCATGGCCGAAGCCGGCCTCGCGCACCGCCGCGCGCACGGCGGGGTCCTGGTCACCGAACGGGTAGGCGAACCCGGTGACCGGCTGGCCGGAGAGGGCCCGGCAGCACTCCCGGCCCTCGCGGACCTCGGCCGCCGCCGCCTCCGGCGACAGGGCCGGCAGGGAGGGATGGGTGACGGTGTGGCCCCCGATCTCGACCCAGCCGCTCGCCGCCATGGCGGCGATCTCGGCCGAGGTCATGGCGCGGTCGCGCGGGCGGGGCTCCGGCGCGAGCCCGGCCCAGTCGTGGAGCGCCGCCATCGCATCGCGGCGGGCGGCCTCGCCGGCGACACGTAACGGTCCGTGGATCGCGGCCAGGAGGGCGCCGCGCCCGGCGGGATCTTCCGGCACCGCGCCGGCGACGCGCAGGCCGCCGGCGGCGAGGTCGAGGCGGGGCGGCAGGACCGGGGTCTCCAGCACCAGGCGGGTGAGGGCGTCCCACCAGAAGCCGTCGGGGCGGTCGGTCGCGCCCGTGGTAACGAAGACGGTGGCGGGGCAGCGCGCCGCGGCCAGCACCGGCAGGGCGTTCCGGTAAAGGTCGGCATAGCCGTCGTCGAAGGTGACGGCCGCCACGTGGCGCGGCAGGCGGCCCGCCGCGAGTTCGCCGGCCAGCCAGGACAGCGGCACGACGCGGCGGCGGCGGGAGAGGAGCGCGATCTGGCGGGCGAAACGGTCCGGGGCGACGGCGAGCCGCCAGGGGTCGACCTGCAGCGTCTCGACCCGGTGGTACATCAGGACGATCGGTCGCTCCGCCCCGATCAGGAGCCGGATCCGGCGCGCCAAGGCCGCCGCCCTGCCGCGCAGGCTCACCGCGACACCTCGGTCTTGACGGCGCGGCCCGCGACGACGACCGGGCAGTGCGGGTCGTGGACGTCGAGCTGATCCGGCCTGAGCTCGTGCTCGGCGAGCCCGTACAGGAAGGCGGCGGCGGCCATGACGTTGCCGTAGGGGACCACCTCGGTCCGTTCGGGCGCGAAGGGGCCGGAGAGCAGGCGGCGGAGCGCGGCGGGGGAGACGGACCAGTACCATTCCGCCCCCCATTCGCCGCGGTCGATGGGGCTCGCCCAGGGCACGGTCGCCAGCAGGACCCCGCCCGGCTTCAGGCTGCGGTGCAGGGTGGCGACCGCGGCCGGCATGTCGAAGACGAGGTGCAGGGTCTGGGTCAGGACGATGCAGTCGAAGGCGTCGGCGGGTAGGCCGGCGCCGTCGGCGAGGTCGCCCACGAAGGTCGTCGCGGGGTGGCCGGGATGGCGGTTGAGCACATCCTGCCGTGTGACGGCCGGTCCGCCGAAGCGGGTCGAATAGGCGGCGTCGCCGATCTCCAGGACGCGGCCGCGGATATCGGCGGCGTGGGCGGCCAGGAAGGCCTCGATGTAGCGCCGGTCGAGCGGCTTGCCGCGGTCGTACCCGAAGGCGGTGCTGACCGGTGTGGTCCGGGCGAGGTCGCCGAAGCGGATGCGGGCGCCGGGGAGGCGCCGGCGCAGCTTGCGGCGGAGGCCGCCGGCCCGGCGCCGCAGGTCGCGGAGGACCTGGCCCGGCGCGATGCGGGCGATGCGGGCGCTGGCGGCGAGCTGGGCGGCGACGCCCTTCCGGCGCTTCAGCGCCCCGGCGAGCTGGCCGAGCTGCTGGGCGGCGTAGAAGGCCTTCCAGGCCGCAATCGACGCGGCGTGGCGCTCGGCCCAGCCGGTGCGGCCCGGCGGCGGCTCCCGGTGACGGCCGACGACCGTCAGGGCGGCGTCCAGCATGCGCGGGATGCCGAGCGACATGTTTGTCCCGTGGCGGCGGTAGTCGGCCAGAACGGCGTCAACGGCCCGGACCGGATGCGAGCGCGCCAGGCGCAGGTAGAGGTCGTAGTCCTCGCAGGCCCTGAGGCTCGGGTCGAAGCCGCCCGCGGCCAACACCGCGGCGCGCCGGTACAGGACGGTCCCGTGCATGCCCACGATGTTGCCGGAGACGAAGTCGGCATAGGCATCGTCGCCCGGTGGCTTCAGGCGGACCGTGCCGAGGTCGTTGCCGGCCTCGTCCACGAACGCATAGGCGCCGTACGCGAAGGCGCAGTCCGGGCAGGCCGCGAGGGCCTCCAGCGTCCGGGCGATCATCTCCGGGCGAAGCCGGTCGTCGGCGTCGAGGAACAGGATCATGTCGCCCGTCGCGGCCGCGAGCCCGGTGTTGCGGGCCGCCGACAGGCCGGCATTCGCCTGGCGGATCAGACGGACGGGCGCACCGTAGCGGGCGACCACCGCAGCCGGGTCGTCGGCGGAGCCGTCGTCGACCACGATGATCTCGTCGGCCGGGCGGGTCTGGGCCAGGATGCTGTCGATCGCCTCGCCCAGGAAGCGGGCGTGGTCGTAGGTGGTGACGACCGCCGAGACGCGCGTCATGGCTGCCGCCTCCCGGGAAGCGCGACCGGATAGCCGGCGAAGTCTCGGACGACCGGATACCCGGCGAAGTCGAGCCAGGCGAGCGTCCTCCGCGTCGCCTCGTCGAAGGCGACGGGCGGCTCGTAGCCGAGCTCGCGGCGGGCGCGGTCGAAACCGAGGCGGGTGCGGGCGGTGTGCAGCAGGATGCGCTCCTCCGTGATCTCCCGGCCGGGGCCGGACGCGGCCGGGCGGCGGCCCCGCCATTCCCGGTAGGCCGCCTTCAGGCCGGCGACGACCGGCCGGGGCAGGCGGCGGTGAAGCGCCGCGCTGATGGCGTCGCGGGGCGACGGCCGGCGCAGGGTGGCCCGGGCCTGCTCCAGGGACACCGACATTTCGTCGATCTCGCGGCCGAGTGCGGCGGCGACCGGGCAGAGCAGGTCCGCCCAGGTGACGAGCTCGGCGTCCCCGACGATATAGGCGCGCCCGTCCGCCTCCGGGACCGCCAGGGCCAGCCGGACGGCATGGACGACGTTGTCGACATAGGCGGCGTTGCAGACGCCGCGCCCGCCGTCCACCAGATAGGCGGTGCCGGCCAGGCATTCGTCCGCGAAGCCGGCGATCCAGGAGGAGCGGGGCCCGTGGACGATGCCGGGGCGCAGAAGCACGACCTCCACGGACCCGCCGCGCCGGAGGTCGAACCAGAGGCGTTCGGCGCGGACCTTGGCGTTGTTGTAGGGGATCGACTGGCGGTCGGAGAGCGGGCTCGTCTCGTCGGTGCCCGGCTCGGGGTCCTGGCCGTGCACCGAGGCGGTGCTGAGGACCGCGATGCGGCGGACGCCGGCCGCGGCGGCGGCGCGGTAGACCGGCGCGACCGCGCCCAGGATGGTGGCCGGATCGCCCGCGACCGCATGGACGACGGCATCGATCCCCGCGAAGGCGGCCGTCAGGGCACCCTCGTCGCGCGCGTCGGCGACCCGCATGTCGAGGGCGAAGCGGGCGGCGCCGGCGAGCCGCTCGGGACGGCGGGCGATCGGCACGACCGAGCCCGGGCGCTCCAGATGCAGCATCTCGACCGCACGGCTGCCGATGAACCCGGCCGCGCCCAGGACCGCGGTCCGCGTCATGGCGCGGCCTCCGCGAGCCGCGCGGCGGCGGCGCGCTCACCGTCCGTGAGCCATCCCATGTCCATCAGCCGACGACGCGCCCGGCACGCCTCGACCAGGAGGGCGGCGTCGAGCCCGGCCCGGGCCGGGACGCGCGGCGGCCGGCCGGCACGGGCGGCGGCGGCGAAGTCGGCGATCTGGGCCGCGTAGGCGTCGACGAAATCCGGCGCGCCGTCGAGGACGAGGCGCCCGGGCGGGCCGTCCAGCGGCTCGAGGGCGACCGCGCCGATGTCCTCGGTGTCCCAGACCAGCCGTCCGCGATCCCCCTCCAGCACGGCGCGGTTCGGGCGGGCCCAGTCGCGGCTGAGCCGGACGTCGATCGCGGCCTCCCCGGCGGCGAGGCGGATCCGGGCGTTGGCGTCGACCCCGCCCATCGCGTCGTCGGCGGCGTCGACGAGCGTCAGGGGTCCCAGCCACCAGGCGAGCAGGTCGACCACATGGGTGCCGATGTCCTCCGTCACCCCGCCCCCGAAGGCGCTGCGCGAGAAGTAGGCCGGCGAGGCGACCGGCCAGGCGAAGGGGCCGCCCTCGAACCAGGTCACGCGGCGGACGGTCCCGATCGCGCCGGCGGCGAGAAGGGAGCGGACCGCGGCGGTTGCGGGAAAGAAGCGGCGCACGAGGCCGACGCCCAGCGGCACGCCGGCTGCTTCGGCCGCCTCGACCAGGGTGCGGGCGGCGGTCGCGCCGGCGGCGAGCGGCTTCTCGGCGAAGACGGCGCGGCCGGCCGCGAGGGCCGCCAGGCCCTGCTCGGCCCGGGTCCGCGGCGGTCCGGCCAGCAGGACGACGTCGGCTTTCGGCAGCAGGGCATCGAAGCGCGGGACGGCCTCGGCCCCCGGCAGCAGGGCCTTCAGGGCGTCCACCGCCGCCGGGTCGGGGTCGTAGAGGGCGGAGACCGCGAGCACCCCTTGCCCGGCGAGGCGGGCGAGCGCCGGGCCGGCATAGAGGCGCGCGACCGCCCCGCAGCCCGCAAGCGCGAGGCGAGGCGGGGCGGCCGGGCGGTCAGGAGCGTCTGGCAACAGGGGTCCCCCGGGATGCGAGGATGCGGACGGCGCGGCGGAGCGCGGCGGCGGGCGAAAGGCGGAGCGCCTCGCGAGCCTGCGCCAGCGCGGCGCCGGGATCGCCCGCCCTCAGCAGGGCGGCCGCGCTGTCGATCGCACTCGACGCGTAGGTGCGCCGGGCGCTCCGGGCGACCGCGCCGGCGCGGTCGGGCGGCAGATAGCCGGAGATCACCGAGATGGCCAGCCGGTTGGCCGCGGCATCGGCCGCCGAGCGGACGTGACGGCCGGTGTTAGAGTCCGGGTGCATGCGGTACAGGGCGAGCGGCCGCGGCTCGTACCAGATCGGGTAACTCGCGGCGATGCGCACCCACATCTCCCAGTCCTCGGCGCAGTCGAAGCGCCGGTCGAAGCCGCCGAGCGCCTCGTAGGCGGCGCGGCGGACCACGATGGCGGGCGTCATGATGCGCTGTTCGGCGGCCAGGAAGGCGGCCGCGTCCGGGATCGGCCCGGCGGCCGGGAAGGCTTCCGGGACCATGCCGAGCTCCCGGCCGGCCTCGTCGACGTAGACGGCGCGGCAGTAGGCGGCGCCAAGGTCGGGGCAGGCCTCGAAGGCGGCGCCGAGAGCCGCGTAGAATCCGGGCCGGACGAGGTCGTCGGCATGGAGCAGATGCACGAGTTGGCCGCGCGCGGCGAGAAGGCAATCGTGGAAGGTCCGGATGTGGCCGAGATTGCTGTCATGGGCGCGGAAGCCGACCCGGCCCCGCCCCAGGGCCCGGACGATGCGCTCCGCCTCGTCGCCGGACCCGTCGTCGACCACCTCGATCTGCATCTCGTCGGGCCCGGGCGCCTGGGCGAGGACGCTCTCCAGCGTGGCGCCGATCGTGCGGGCGCTCCGGTAGGCCGGGATCATCACCGACCAGCGCGGGCGCGGCACGCCGGGCGCGACCGGCGGAACGGGATCACGGTGGCCCGCCGCCGCGCTCATGCGGACCTCACGGCCCGGCGGACCAGGTCGAGGCCGAGCCCGAAGGCCCGACGCGACGGCAGGCGGCCGCGGGCGACGGCGAAGCGGAGCGAGCGGGCGAGACAGGACCAGGCGCGGGCCGGCTCGCCGCGCTCCAGGAAGGCTTCCGCCCAGTCGAGGAAGAAGCGCGCCCCGCCCCGTCGCGCCCGGTCGGCGAAATCCGGCCCCGCCTCGGCGATCATGCGCCGGTAGAAACGCTCCACCGCGGTGAGCTTGGCGTCTTCCGAGAGGCGCGAGTAGAGCCCGTCGGCGTGGAGCCGGTAGACGCCGACAGGCTCGTCCAGGAAGGCGAGCCAGCCGTGCCGGGCGGCGAGGACATAGAGCGGCCAGTCGGTGACCGGGAAGAAGCCGGCATACCAGTCGGGAACGGGCAGGAGGGCCGACCGGCGCAACAGGCCGGCGCAGGTGGCGTAGGGGTTGCCCGCCCAGATCTCGTCCGGGCCGAAGCGGGGCGGCAGGTCCGCGCGCGTCCAGCGCCGGTCGGTGACCCGGTCGCCCTCCGCCACGAGGGCGTTCATGAAGACGGCGGCGCAGTCCGGATGCGCGTCCAGGAAGGCCACCTGGCGGCGGAGCCGGTCGGGATCGGTCCACAGGTCGTCGCCGTCCAGGAGGGCGACATAACGGCCGCGGGCGGCGCGCAGCGCCCGGGCGATCACCTCGTTGGAATGCAGGTTCTCCGTCGAGAGCAGGGTGCGGATCCGGTCGGGGGACCGGGCCGCCATGGCCTCGACGATTTCGCGGGTCCCGTCCGTGGACCGGTCCTCGCTGACGATGATCTCCACGGGCTCTTCGAGACGCTGCGCCAGGGCGCTCTCGATGGCCGCCCCGATGGTCCGGACATGGTTGTAGGTCGCGACGACGACCGTCACCGTGCAGGGGGGCACAGCCGCGCTGTTGGCCGCTGCGCTCATGCCCCGGGGTCCGGCGTCGCGCCTCCCTCGGCCGCGGGGGGCGACAGGCGGGCCGCGAACCACTCGAGGGTCCTGCGCACGCCCTCCTCGTAGGGGATCTCGCAGGACCAGCCGGGCAGGAGCGAACGGGCGAGGGTGAGGTCGGGGCAGCGGTTGCTCGGGTCCTGCGGGGCGGGCTCGCCGTGCACGATGCGGGCGCCGGGGATCAGGCTCGCGACATATTGGGCCACGGTCAGGACCGGGACCTCACGGTCGTTGCCGATGTTGACTGGACCGGCATAGCCGTGCGGGACCGACCAGAACAGCTTCTCCAGCCCGTCGATGATGTCGTCCACGTAGCCCCAGCTGCGGGACTGCAGGCCGTCGCCGTAGATCGTGATGGGCTCCCCGGAGAGCGCGCTGGTGATGAAGTTCGAGATCGCCCGGCCGTCGTCCGGCTTGGTGCGCGGGCCATAGACGTTGAAGAGGCGCGCGATGCGGACATCGGTGCCGTGGACGCGGGCGACCTCGGAGAGGAGCGCCTCGGTGCAGCGCTTGCCCTCGTCATAGGACGAGCGCGGACCGGTGCAGTCGACCGACCCGCGGTAGCTCTCCGGCTGCGGTGTGACGAGCGGATCGCCGTAGACCTCGGAGGTCGACGTGAAGCAGATCCGCCCCCCGGGCGCGAGCAGGTCGAGGAGGCGCATCGTCCCCATGACGTTGGCCGAGATGGTGCGGACCGGGTCCGACATGTACCACTGCGGCGATGCCGGCGAGGCGAGCTGGTAGATCTCGTCGAAGCGCTCTTCGGTGGCGAAGCGCTCGACGTCCGTCACCGCCAGCGCGAAGCGGCCGTCGTCGACATGGGCCAGGTTCTCCCGGGCGCCCGTCCAGAGGTTGTCGACCACCACGAGGCGGCCGACGTCGGGGCGTCCGAGGAGGCGGTCGACCAGGTGCGAGCCGATGAAGCCGGCCCCGCCGGCCACGAGCACCTTCGAGGGGTTCGCGCTCACGACGGATCCGCCGCGAGGTGCCCGAGCTCGGGCGGGCTGTCCAGGTAGCGGCCGCCACGGACGGCGTCGACCGCGCGGGCACGCGCCATCAGGACGGCGAGGTCGGGATCGGGGCCGCCGTCGACCAGTTCGTCCGGCTCGTAGTCCTCGAAGCGGCGGCCCTGAGGTCGGCCCGCATCCCCGGACGGGACGGCGCGGCCGAGCCGGCGCATGGTCATCTTCTTCAACTCACCCGCGAACTCGGCGAGGCGGACGTCGTGGATCCGGGCGCGGTCGGACACGACCCGGGCGACGGCGGCGAGCTTCATCCGCTTCAGCCCGACGCGCAGCACGTTGAGGTCGGTCCGGAACAGGGCGTCCTGCAGAACCTCGGCGACCTCGCCGGACGACCGGGCGAGGAAGCTCTCCAGAACGGCCCGGCGCGACTGGGCCATGCGGTACCAATCGCTCGACATGTTGTTGGGCGTGCGCCGGTACCCCAGCAGATGCTCCGGCACCGCGAGTACCCGGTAGCTGGCCGCGATCGAGAGTTGCAGAAACAAGTCCTCGCAGCCCTCCAGGCCCTCCTCGCGGAGGCGGCTCGAATAGCCGCCCATCTCGAACACGGCGGAGCGCCGCATCAGCACCGAACTGCCGCAGCCGATGAAGTTCTGGATCGCCTGCTGGAGGAAGACCCAGCCCTCCGGGCGGTAGGGCTTGCGGTCGAACACGACCGTGTCGTCGGCCTCGATAAGGCGATACAGGGTGTAGACGTACCCGACGTCCGCGCCGCCCGCCTCGAGCCGGGCCACTTGCCGCTCCAGCTTGTGGGGAGCCCAGAGGTCGTCCGCATCCAGGGGCGCGATGTATTCCCCCTGGCTGAGCCGTATACCCGTATTGCGTGCCGCAGCGACACCCGCGTTGGTTTGTTGGATCAGGCGTACACGGGCCTCGCGTTTCTCGTATTGCCGAACAATTTCCGGTGTCCGGTCCTTCGACCCATCGTCGACCACAAGGATTTCGACCGGAGAAATCGTCTGCTTGAGCGCAGAGTCCAGGGTTCTCTCTAAAAACTGGGATGCATTGTAGGCAGGGACGATCACGGATACGGGGCGGGGTACCATGTTCACCGGAATTCTGCAGCTGAGCCATTTTGCGCCAGTATATCAGAATTTAGGTGTCGTTCTAGAGGTTCCACCCCCAGCAACTTGGCGTAGCACGTCTGACTGCACCGGGTCGGAAATTAAGGTAAAAACTTCGGGATGATTCAAAGCGATTGGGACCCTTCGTCCGATTTCGCTCGGAGCGCCCCCGTTCCCTTTGGAGATCTCGCCGGGCTGCGCCGAGCTCCGGGCAGCCATGGACATAGACCCATGCGCTGGTATGATGACATGATAGGTCGGCGCAACCGGTCCGGCCCGGAGGCCCCCATGGCTCGTCTGACGCGCGCGCCCACCGGCGATCATTTCCTGAAGGACGGCAAGGCCTTCTTCTACCTGGCCGATACCGTCTGGGCGACCTTCTCGAATGTCGACTACGACGAATGGGCGCGCTACCTGGCGGTGCGCAGGCGGCAGGGCTTCACGGCGCTGCAGATCAGCATCCTGCCGATCACCCACGACCGCAGCGTGCCGCCGAGCGAGATCCCGCCCTTCGAACTCCACCCGGACGGGCGCTGGGATTTCGCGAGGCCCAACCCGGCCTATTTCGATCGCGCCGAGCGGATGGTCGGCATGGCCGTGGAGGCCGGCTTCCTCCCCGTGCTCACGGTGCTGTGGTGCAGCTACGTGCCCGATACCCGCTGCTCGCGCGGCAGCCCGATCGCCTCCGCGATGGCGCTGGCGAACGTCGCCCCCTACGCGCGGCACGTGACGGAGCGGTTCCGGCGCTTCGAGCCCGTGATGGTGATCAGCGGCGACACCCGATTCGAGTCCGAGATGGAGGCTCCCTACTACGGCGCCGCCCTCGACGCCGTAAGGGCCGTCTGGCCGGAGGCGACGATCTCCATGCACCTGCACCCGGAGGGCGACCTTCCCCCGCCCTTCGACACGGCGGTCGACTTCTACTCCTTCCAGTCCGGGCACCACGTGGCCCACGCCGACCGGGCCTGGCGGCTCGCCGAGAAGTTCCGGGCCTACCCGAAGCCGATCCCGGTCCTGAACTCCGAGCCCTGCTACGAGGGCCACGGGCGGATCGCGCCCGACGGCAGCCGCTGGTCGCGCGCCGAGGTGCGGCGCGCCGCGTGGCAGAGCCTGATGTCGGGTGCCAAGATGGGCGTGGCCTACGGGGCGCACGGCGTGTGGAGCTTCCACCGGCGCGGCTTCGACTTCCTGGCCCGGGCGCGCTCGCTGGAGCCCTTCGACTGGGAGGACGCCCTGCAGCTTCCCGGGGCCGTCGACATGGGCTTCGCCCGGCACCTCTTCGAGACCCACGCCCTCTTCGCCCTCGACCCCACCGGGCTCCTGACGACGGGCGGTCCCGAGGCGCGTGCCATGGCGTCGGCGGACGGCCGCCGGATCGCGGTCTACTGCCCCGCGCCGACCGACCTCGTCCTCGCGGCCGACCTCGCCGGCTGGCGTGTGACGGCGATCGACCTGGAGGCGCGGGCCGCCTTCTGGCCGGAGGTCCTGCCCGGCGCAGCGTCGACGATCCTGCAGCCGGCGCTCAATGCCGACTACCTCGTCCTCGCCGAACGGGACTGAGCGACCGAAGGCTCTAGCCGATCGCCACGAGCGCGACCGCGAAGGCGTCGAGGCGGGCGGGCGCGGGGGTGGGCGCGGCCCGGATCCAGGCAGGGTCCGCGCCCGCAGGCGCCAGGCTCGCGGCGTCGAGGACCCGGGCGGGCCGGGCCGCAAAGGGCCAGTCCGCCGGCTCGGCGGTCGGGTTGGCGACCAGCGCCGTGGTGCCGGCGGGCCCGCGCCAGGCGAGGCCGGCGAGCGACTTCGGCAGGTCCAACGCGACCGCCTCCCGGCCCGACGCCTCCGCGAGGGCGGCCATCACATGAAAGACCGGGAAGAGGCGGGCGCCCTCGCCGAGGCCGAGGGGGCCGTGGCTCGCATGGAGGGCGATCGCCTCCAGGGCCGAGGGAACGAGCGCGGCCACATACCCGACCGTCCAGGCGGCGCCGAAGAGGGCGCGGTGGCGCGGGTCACGGTCGGCGAGCGGCATGCGCGTCCAGCCCGGATTCTCAGGCAGGGTAGCGCCGTAGGGGTTCGACCGCATGGCGATCGAGGAGGGACCGAGCCGGTAGGGCAGGCCGGGCCAGAGCACGGCGACGCTGGCGGCGATCTGGGGCAGCGTCTCGAGGGTCTCCATCACGGAGCGGTCGTCCGCGGCGTGCACGATGGCGGTCGTCGTGTGGGAGATGAAGTCCAGGCCGGAAGGGTCGGGGCGCTTCCGGTTCAGCTCGGTGAAGTTCGTCAGCATGCCGCCGCCGAGGCGCGCGCCCGGGAAGGCGGCCCGGGCGGCGGCGTACCAGGCCTCCAGCGGCTCGATGTCGGGCCAGGGGCCGACCGGCTGGTAGCTCTTCAGGAGCGGCGCCGGGCAGACCAGGACGGACTCCGGCGCGAGCCCGGCGGCAGCGAGCAGGCGGGCCGCGGCCTCGAGCTCCGTGCGGGCCGGCGACGCGGCGGGGGTGACCAGTTCGACCTGCACGTCGGCCCGGGTCCGGGCCGCGAGGGCCGCCGCGGCGCGCAGGTGACCCTCGACGCCGGGCCGCCGCAGGTCCGCCTCGACCACAAGCCGGCGGAGCCCGAGGGCCGCCACGCGATCGCGGTCGGCGGGGTCGGCCCGGTCCAGGCCGTGGGGAACGCCGAGCCCGAAGACCGGAAGGCGGACGGGGGCAGGGACCGCCGCGGCCGCCGGCGCGGAGCGGGAGCGGACGCGCGCTTGCGGCGCCTCCGGCTCGACGGTGATCCCGATGCGCTGCGCCAGGGGGCGGCCGGCCTGCAGGACGTAGGGCCAGGGGTCGAGGAGGGAGCCGACGTAGGTCTTGTAGGAGGCGTCGCCCCAGTTGCGCTGGTCCTCGGTTTCGAAGCGGCCGAGCGGGTCTCCGGGGAGGGAGGCCTCCATCCGGCAGGTCACCCGGCCGACGCCGTCGAGCCGGACCTCCAGGGCGCGCAGGTCGAAGAAGGGCTGGCCGGGGCTGATCACGGTCGGGAAGACCGCGTCGGTGCGGCCGCCGTCGACAGTGTGCAGGGTGACGGGGAGGCCGGCGAAGCCCGCCGGGTGAAGGAGGACGAAGCCGGCCCGGTTGGTCTTCAGGTCGGCGTCCGCGGCGCCCTCGACGGCGAAGAGCAGGTGCCCGTCGGGGTCGCCCTCGAGGCGGGCCGTGAAGGCGAAGGCGGCGCCGGCGACCGCGATGCGCCCGCGCCACGCGACCCGGAACCCGTCCGGGCGGGTCTCGACGGCGAGCGGCTCCAACTCCGCGGCGGGCGTCCCCCAGGCCTCGTCGCGGATCAGGAAGGCGATGCCGCGCAGGATCTCGACGCCGTTCCGCGTGACGGTCCCGACGGCGCCGTCGACGAGATCGAGCGTGAGCGCGCCGGCCTGCAGGGACAGGGTCGCCGGCGGGGGCTCGGCGGTGCCGAAGAGCGCGAGGCGCCGCTCGGGCGTCACGACGGCGGCCCGCCGCCGCCCCGGCCGTCCTCGCCCGCGTCCTCGCCGCCGGCCTCGAAGCGGCGGTAGAGCGCGTTGGCGCGGCTCAGGTGATCGTGCATGGCGGCCGCGGCGGCATCCGGATCGCGGGCCGCGATCGCCGCGAGGATGCGCTCGTGCTCGGCGATGGTCAGCATCTCGGCGCCGGGGGCGCGGACGAGCGAGCGGTAGTAGGCGGCCAGCCAGCTGAACATGGCCTCGATGATGGCCGGGAAGATCGGATTGCCGGTCAGCCGGGCCACCTGCCGGTGGAAGGCCATGTCGCGGTCGATGAACTCGTCGAGGCGCGCCAGCGCCGCCTTGTGCTCGTCGAGGCGCGCGCGAAGCTCCGCGATGCCGGCCTCGTCGGCGCGCTCGGCCGCCAGGCGGGCGAGGCCGGTCTCCAGGAACAGCCGGGCGTCCTTCAGGTGCCCGAGCGAATGCGGCTCCGAGCGCAGCAGGTGGCGGGCGCCCTCCTGGATCTGCGCGATGAGGTTGTCGGCGGAGGGCACGACCAGGCGCGCCCGCTCGCCGTGGCTGATGGTGACGATGCCCCAGCGCTCGAGCGACTGCAGGGCCTCGCGGATCGCGGGCCGGCCGACCCCGTAGGCCTCCATCAGCTCGCGCTCGGAGGGCAGCGGATCGCCGGGCGCGATCTCGCCGCTCTCGATCCGGCCGAGAAGCCGCTCGAGAACCTCCTGGTAGAGCTTCCGTCGAAGGATCGGCTCCGGCCGCATGGCGTCATCCGTCGAATTTGGCGAATTCGCGCAAGCCCCTGGCGAAGCGTGCCAGCTTGGCGAAGAAGTCCTCCTGGATAAAGCGCTGGTCGACGTTTTCATAGACCTTCACGGGCCGGTTCTGGCCGGTGTGCACATAGTTCATCACGGCGTTCCACTCGGGTCCGGGTCGGTACTCCCACTTGCCGCAGTCCGGGTACATGATGACGCCGATGGCCGGGCTGTCGCCGAGCGAACGGTGCTCGATCGGGCCGGCGACCATACGGCTGTTCCAGTCGATCAGTTGCTCGACCAGATAGCGGCCGATCGCCCCCTTGTCGTAGACCCGCTCGTAGAGCTCGGCATACGAGACGGCCATCAGGCGGTAGACGGTCATCGGGATCTGCCAGACCTCGATGCCCGAACGCATGACCACGTTGGCGGCGGCGATGTCGTTGGAGAGGTTGTACTCGCGGCCGCCGACCGGCCAGTGGCCGCCGCCGATCCAGACCACGCGAACGTTGCGCCGGACGATCCGCGGCTCCATCAGGATCGCCGAGGCCATGTCGGTGAGCGGGCCCAGGAAGGCGACGTGGAGGGGTCGCGGGTCGTCCCGCATGGCCTCGCGGACGATCATCTCGGCGCCCGGCGAGGGCGCCGGGGTCGCCTCGTCGGGGATCGGCCCCGCGGCGCCGTCGGCCACGCGGACGCGGCCGGAAAGCTCCATCAGGTCGAGGATCCTGGCCACCTCGTCGGCGGAATCCTTCAGGCTGGTCTTGGATTTCACGCTGCCGAAGTGGGCGGGCACGATGCCGTGCAGGTCGAAGGAGGGGGTCAGCAGGGCATGCACGATGGCGTACTGGTCGTCGGCCTCGTTCTTGGCGTCGGTGTTGATGATGACGCGGTGCATCTTTTCGGGCGGCAGCGGCATGACGGGGTCCCCTCCGAGGATCATGACTTGATCGAGCCGGACAGGCCGTCGACGAAGTACCTCTGGAAGAAGAGGTAGACGACGACGAGCGGCACGATGGTGATGCACTGGGCCGCCGCGAGGAGCTCGTAGGCGGTCGAGAACTCGGTCTGGAAGTTGACGAGGCCGAGCGGCAGGGTGCGGTTGGAGTTCTGGCGCAGGAAGATCTGGGCGAGGATGAACTCGTTCCAGGTGGCGATGCCGTCGAAGATCAGGAGCGACACCACGGCGGGCGTGGACAAGGGCAGCACGATGCGCCGGAAGACCCCGAACCAGGAGCAGCCGTCGATCAGCGCGGCTTCGACCAGTTCGCGCGGGATCGACCGCATGTAGCCGCGCATCACCATGATGGCGAAGGGCAGGCCGAAGCCGAGGTAGAGCCAGAACAGGCCGAAGAGGCTGTCGATGAGATCGAGGTTGCGCAGCAGCAGCGTCAGCGGCACGAGCGTCATCTGGATCGGCACCACCAGCCCGACGATGAAGAAGGTGAAGAGCGCGCGGCTGCCGGGCAGGCGCAGGAAGGTCAGCGCGAAGG
Source organism: Prosthecomicrobium sp. N25 (assembly GCF_037203705.1). Classification (NCBI taxonomy): domain Bacteria; kingdom Pseudomonadati; phylum Pseudomonadota; class Alphaproteobacteria; order Hyphomicrobiales; family Kaistiaceae; genus Prosthecomicrobium; species Prosthecomicrobium sp. N25. Next base: position 118,102 of record NZ_JBBCAT010000001.1, on the reverse strand, counting down.
CCGCCATGGCGGCGATCAGCACGCCGGCCGGGACCTTGACCAGGGTCATCAGGGCCGAGTTGGCGAAGTAGGTCCGGATGCCGACGTCCCAGGCCTTGGCGAAGTTCGCCCATTCGATCCGTTCCGGCAGCGCGAAGGTGCCGCCGTGGGCGAAGTCGGAGGCGGACTTCAGCGCCGTGAAGACCAGGATGAAGACCGGCGCGATCCAGACCAGGGCGAAGAGGGAGAGGCCGACATAGAAGGCGATGCGCGGGATCGCGGCCCGGCCGGCATGGGGCAGGACGGCGGAGCCCGAGTCCCGTCCGGCGACCACGAGGCTCATGACTCCTGTCCCAGCTTGCGGGTGTACGGGATGGCGAAGATCAGGGTCAGACCGAAGAGCACGACCGCGATGGCGGTGCCGAGGCCGATCCGGTTGAAGTTGTAGGTCAGGAAGTACATCCAGGTGCCGAGCACCTGGGTCTGGTTGGCGGGGCCGCCGAAGGTCATCACGTAGACGACGTCGTAGACCTTCAGGGAGTTGATGAAGGTGATGGCGAGAACCACGAAGGTGGTGTCCTTCAGCATCGGCCAGGTCACGTGCCGGAAGCGCTGGAAGGCCGTGGCGCCGTCGACCTCGGCGGCCTCGAGCACCTCCCTGGGGATGGTCTGCAGGCCGGCGAGGTAGAGCAGCATCGGCAGGCCGGTGTTGTGCCAGCCGGCCGCCACCATGACGGCGAAGAGCGCGATGGAGGGCTCCGACAGCCAGGCGCGGTGCAGGGACTCCAGGCCGACCCAGCCGAGGAACTGGTTCAGGAAGCCGAGCGTCGGGTGGTAGATCCAGGTCCAGATCAGGCCGCAGAGGCTCAGCGACAGGATGGCGGGGAAGTAGAAGAGGCCCCGGTAGAAGCCGCGGCCCGCGAAGGAGCGGTTGAGGAGGAGCGCCAGGCCGAGGCCGATGCTCGTCGGCACCACCAGGGCGACGGCGGTCCAGAGCGCGCTGTTCTTCAAGGCGATCCAGAAGACCCGGTTCTGGCTCCAGAGCGTCGCGTAGTTGTCGAGGCCGACGAAGCGCCGGGTGGGGCTGATGCCGTCCCATTCGAAGAGGCTCAGCCAGGAGGAATAGATCAGGGGGTAGATGATGATGGTCACGTAGAGGAGGAGGGCCGGCGCGAGGAAGAGCGCGCCGATCCGCCACTCGGTGCGGAGGGGGTTGGAGCCCCCTCGCCCGGCCGCCGGCGTCGCCGCCGCGGTATCGGCCCCGCCGAGGCTCACTGCTGGCGGGCCTTGAAGCCGGTGATCGCCTGCTGGACGCTCTTGGCGGCCTCGGCGGGCGTCATGGCGCCGAGGATCACCGAATCCTGGGCCTCGAAATAGGCGGCCACCATCTCCTGCGGGAGCGCCTGGTCGCCCGGCAGGAAGAGCTGCAGGCCCTCCTGCAGCCAGGTGGCGTACTGGGCCTGGAGGGGGGAGTCGGCGCCCGGCACCACGCCCCTGGCGGCGCTCGGCCCGCCGATGCTCGCCATGTGCTTCGCCGCGAGGTCCGGGCGCACCACGTAGGTGGCGAAGAGCAGGGCGGCGTCCTGGACGTCCTTCGGCGCCTTGGCGGAGACCTGCAGCTGCTGCTGGAAGCCGGAGACGCGGCGCGGGGTCTGGTCGGTCGGCATCAGGAAGGTGCCGTAGGTCGAGGGGTCGATGTTCTCGCGCTTCAGGCGAGTCACCTCGATGGAGGGCACCTCCAGCACCATGGCGGCCTTGCCCTGGTAGACGAGCTGCATGTTGGTGGCCGGGTCGACGTTCAGGAAGCCCTGGTTGAACCAGCCCTTGTCGTTCCATTCCTTGAGCTTGGCGAAGGACTTCACGACCGCGTCCTGGTCCCAGCTCGCCTCCATGGCCTTGATCTGGTCATGCAGCTTCGGACCGGCGTAGTGCTCCATGAAGAAGTCGGTGAAGCGCATGGTCATCCAGCTGAACTTGCCGCCCAGCGAGAAGGGCGTGATGCCGGCGGCCTTCAGCTTGGCGCAGGCCTCCTCGAGCTCCGCGAAGGTGTTCGGCACCTTGACGCCAGCCTTCTCGAACATCTCCTTCCGGTAGACGATCGTCATCGGCACGATGCGGTTCGGCACGCCGTAAAGCTTGCCGCGATCCTGGGCGAGCACAATGGCGGTCGGCACCAGAGTCTGGTCGAGCTTCAGATCCTGGATGCGGCCGGTGAGGTCGAGGGTGAGGCCGGCGCGGCTGTACGGGTAGGCGAGGCTGCCGCCCCAGTTGAACCACAGGTCGGGCATCTTGCCGGAGGCGGCGCCGACGCGCAGCGCCTGCTTGAACTCGTCGGTGCCGAACTTCGTCCACTTCACGGTGATGTTCGGATAGTCCTTCTGGAAGGCCTCGATGACCGGGTCGAAGCCGTTGGTCACGAGGCCGAAGAGCTCGACCGTGACCTTGCCGGACGGCACGGTCTGGGCGGAGGCGGGGAGGACCGGCACGCCGGCCGCGAGGGCGCCGGCGAGAGCGAGGGTGAAGCTGCGGCGGTTCCAGGACGTCGACATGGCGTTTCCTCCGGTTGTCTTCAGGCTTCCGGCTCATCCGGCCGGATTGCAGATGTCCTTGACGCTGTCCGTGATGGCGGCCGGTTCCAGCACCGACAGCCAGTCCTCGCGCAGGAGCCGCGGTTTGGCCTTGGCGATGGCGAGCTTCGCCCCGTCCGAGAACTGGCCGGGGTACTGGTCGAAGAGGAGCGCGAGCTCGATGCCGAGGTGGCCGAGCATGAAGTCGAAGGCGGCCGCGGCCGGCACGCCGCGCTTGACCGCCGCGTCGGTCGCCTCGCGCAGGGCCGTCACCAGGGTGGCGCCGATCGTCTCCGACAGGCCGGGTTCCAGGATCGCCATCTGCTCGACCGTGACGCGGTGGGAAACGGTGACCGGCGCATAGATCGCCCTGGCGATCGCCTCGCACTCGGCGTAGTGCGCCTCCGGACCCTGCATGAGGGCGCAGACGATCGCCTGCGGGGCGATGCCGCCGAAATAGTCGGCGTGGCGCTCGGCGGTCGGCTCGTGCTTGAAGATCGAGGGGTGGCAGGGATGGGTGACGAAGTAGGTGACGTCGTCCCGCCTCGGCAGCTCGCCGGCATGCGGGGCGGCGGCGTCGAGCATCACGATGGCGCCGCCCGGCTTCACCCGCTCGATGAAGCTCTTGGCGATCTTGCCGATGAGGGCGTCCGGGACGGCCATCAGGATGGCGTCGGCGTCCGCCAGGGCGTTGTCGGCGGGCACGCAGGCGACCCCGAGGTCGCGTTCGACCGCCGCGCGGGCGGTCGGGTTCACCTCGACGTGGTCGACCTGCCAGGGGCCGCCGCGCAGGTTGGTGGCGAGCCGTCTTCCCATCTTCCCGCCGGCGCCGAGCAGTGCGATCTTCTGCATGGACGGGGTTCTCCTCTCGTGTCAGGTCAGGGGCGCGCCGGCCTTCACGGCGCCGAAGAAGGACGGCGGACCCACCTGCCCGCCCTTGAGCGCGACCTCCAGGCCGGAGCGGCCGGGATCGTCGGACCAGGCGCGGCAGAGCGGGGAGCCCGGCGCGAGCGGGGCGAGGGCGGTCAGAGCGAAGAGGCCGAGCCCGCCGGCCACCTCGCCGGAGGTGTCGCCGCCCGCGACCGCGACGCGGGGCAGCCGCGCCTCGTCCAGGATGCGGCGCAGGGCGACGGCGAGGGTCCGGCCGATGCGGCGCCCCGCCTCGCCGGGGCGCAGGCCGGCGCGGCGGGCGGCGTCCCGGGTGGCGGCGAGCGCGGGATCGGCCGGCCCTTGGGCACTGAAGACGAGCGGGTCGCGGCCGCGGCCGAGAGCCTCGAGGGCGGCGCCGGCCAGCCGGCCGCCCTCGCGCTCGACCTCGCGAGACTCCGCGGCGACCCTCGCGGCGTCGAGGCGGATCGGCTCGAAGCCGTTGGCCTCCGCCCAGGCGATCTGGCCAGCCGTCGCCGGGGAGGCGCTGCCGCTCACGACCGCGATCCGGTCGACCGGCGCGGCCGGCCGCGGGGGCGTCTCCGGCCCGAGGAGGCCGGCGGCGCGCCAGTGGGCGACGAGCGCGTATTGCAATCCCGACGAGGAGGCGGTGAAGAGGCCATCGCCCCGGTGGTCCCAGACGAGGCGTCCGGCTTCGGCGCTTGTCTCGTCGTCGAACAGGTCGATGAAGACCGCTGGGCAATCGTCTGCCTGAAGGCCGGCGAGCGCGGCGGTGCCGCGGCCCTGCTTCAGGGCGACGAGGTCGACGAGCCCGAGACGCCGGCCGGTCTGTCGGGCGAGATGCAGGCGCAGGTCGGCCTCGGCCATGGGGGTGACCGGGTGGTGCGCCATGGTCGGGTGCCGGTCGAGGCGGTAACCGACCCCGTCGATCGCGGCGAAGAGGTTGCCGAAGGCCTGGTAGCGCCGGAGCCGCGGCGCGCCGACCACCACCGGGGTGAAGCGCGACCCGGGCGCGAAGGCGACGCCGAGATCGATCGCCGCCCCGATCGAGCCGACATGGGGTGCGGAATCGAAGGTGGAGCAGACCTTGTACTGCAGGATCGGCGCGCCGAGCCGGGCGAGGGCGGCGAAGCGACCGGGCAGGTGCTCGCGCATCCAGTCCGGGTCGCGGCTGCGGGAGACTCCGGCGATGCCGACCGCACGGGCGCCGGGGAAGCGGGTGAGCCGCGCCGGCGTGGGGTCCTCCAGGAACAGGACCGTCTCGAGGCCCGCGAAGGTCAGCACCTCCATGGTGTCGGTGGAACCGGTGAAGTCGTCGCCGTAGTAGGCGAGGAGCAGGCCGTCCGGCAGGGCGGGCGGGGCGCTCATCGCCCGATCTCCATCGCGGCGGCGACGCCGGGGTCCCGCCGGGCGACCGCCTCCAGGGGCTCGCCCGCGACCGCCGCGTCCCAGGCCGCCCGGAGGGCCTCGACGCCCGCCTTCACGCCGGCGGGATGGCCGAAGATGCCGCCGCCGGCGGCGAAGATCAGGTCCGTGGTGCCGACGGCCGCGAAGGTGGGAGCGGCCTGGCGGACGGTCTGCCCTGAGCTGAAGACCGGCATGGCGGCCATCGGGCGCGACGGGAACACGGGCGCGAGCACGGCCCGCGCGGAGGCCACGACACTGTCGTCCGGCTCGCAGAACTTGTTGGCGAGGCCGTTGACGTGCAGGTGGTCGACGCCGGCCAGACGCCAGAGCATCTGCCAGGGAGCGTAGTCGAAGCCGAGGGCCGGGTGGCGGGAGAGGTATCCCCAGCCGTTGCGATGGCCGTGGATCGGCAGGACGCTGTGGCGCGCGAGTTCCAGGATGCCGACGAAGCCGACCGAGTGCAGGCTCGCCATCACACAGGTCCCGCCCTCGGCGAGCACGAGATCGTGGCGCCGCCGCATCTCGTCGAGGTCGCCCGTCAGGTTGAAGGCCACCATGGCCTTGCGGCCGGTCCGCTCGGCGCCCGCGCGCACGACGCGCATGACCGCCTTGACGCGGGCCTCGAAGGGGCAGTTCGGGCCGTCGGCCTGGAGCTCGTCGTCCTTGACGAAGTCGATGCCGCCGGCGACCAGCGCGGCGACCTCCTCGGCGGTCTCCTCCGGCGAGAGGCCGACGCTCGGCTTGACGATCGTGCCGATCAGGGGACCCTGCGGGACGCCCGCGAGGGTGCGGGTGCCCGCGATGCCGTGGCGGGGCCCCGGGTAGCGGGCCGCGAAGGCCTCCGGCAGGTCGAGGCCGACGAGGCGGAGCCCGGCGACGCATTTCAATTCGAAGAGATTGCCGGCGACGGTGGCGACGAGGTTGGGAAGGGACGGGCCGAGGTTGCCGAGCGGCCAGGAGAGGCGCAGCCGGCAGCGGCGGTGGACGGGACCCGGCCTGGATCCCGGCAGAGACGGGCCGGGGACCTCGCCGAGGATCTCGAGCGCCTCGACCTCGGCGCCGGAGCGCTCCAGGAGGCCCGCCGTCTCGCGGCGGAGGGCCACGAAGGTGCCGCTCGACTGTTCGCCCGCGATGACCGCGGCGGCGCGCGCGGGATCGTCGGCGGTCTCCAGGATGTAGGTCGCGGCGATCCTGTCGCTCACCGGCCCGCCTCCCGGGGGAAGGCCACGGCCTCGCCGCGGGCGGCGCTGTCGTAGGCGGCAAAGACGAGTTCCAGGGTCTTCAGGTTGTCGGCGCCGGAGGGACGGGGCTCAGCCCCGGTCCGCAGGCAATCGAGGAAGTGACGCTCGATGTTGACGACGCTGTCCTGGATCGCATGCCAGGGCCGGGCGCCCCAGGGCGGCACCGCCGGCTCGACGCTGCGGACGGCGGTGCGGCCCGCGGAGGTGACGGAGAGGCGGTAGTCTTGGCCGAGCTCCACGGTGCCGCGGTCCCCCTCGATGCGGACCAGGGTCTGCGGGAAGGGATCGGGGTCGAGCCGGGAGAAGAAGGAGATCTCGACGGTCGAGACCGCGCCGCCGGCATGGTCGAGGACGAGAGTCGCGGCGTCCTCGCCGGCGACCTTCGGGTTGAGCCGCTGCGTGCGGGCATAGAGGCGCGTCACGTCTCCGAGGAAGAAGCGGGCGAGGTCGAGGACGTGGACGCCGACGTCGACCAGGGCGAGCCGAGGCTCGGTCGCGAGGTAGGGCTGGTTGGCATAGATGTCGAAGCCGTGGCGGAACGAGATCCGCCCGAAGTGGGGCCGGCCGACCGCTCCGGCGGTCAGCGCGTCGGCGACCGCCAGCATCGGGGTCTGCCAGCGGAAGTTCTCGTGGACGAGAAGCGGCACGCCGGCGCGGGCCGCCGCGGCCACCATGGCGCGGCCCTCGTCGAGGTCGAGCGCGAAGGGTTTCTGGCAGATCGTCGGCAGGCCGCGGGCGGCGGCCTGCTCGACCAGGGCCCGATGACTCTCCACCGTGGTGGCGATGTCCACGAAGTCGAGCCTCTCGCCGGCCAGCATCGCGGCCGCGTCGGTCCACAGGGCGGCGGCGCCGAACTCGGCCCCGAGCGCCTCTGCTCGCTCGCGCACCCGGTCGCACAGGACCATGTCGACGCCCAGCCCGCGCCAGGCGGCGAGGTGGTTCCGGGCGAAGAAGCCGCAACCGATCAGGGCGCCGCGCATCCGACCTCCGGGTGATGACACGTGATGTCATTACACCAGTTAGGATCGAGTGTCGACGGGACCGCCTCCGGGTCCGAACGAAAACGGGGACCGCCCATCGGCGGTCCCCGCGTTCACGCGTCTTTGGATCGGCCCGCCCGGGCCGGCGGCCCTCAGGGCAGGACCGGGGCGAAGCCGCAGTTGTAGGCCGGCAGCGCACCCGTGGCCTTGGCCATCACGCCGGTGGTCATCTCGTCGTCCTTGGCCATCTCGGACAAATATTCCTCGAGGTTGGTGTAGCCGTCCCGGTCCGCGTCGAGGTTGCCGTCGGCGACGCTCGGGTTCAGGCCATGAGCCGTCTCCCAATCGTCCGGCATACCGTCGTGGTCGGTGTCCTTGAGCGGCAGGTACGCCGACCCGCCCATGTAGCCCGGATAGCCGACCTCGCCGATCTGGAGCACGCCGCCCTCACGGAAGCGCGGGAGCTGGTGGCAGGTGCGGAAGTCGTCGATGAAGTAGTCGTCCGTCTTGTCGCGGCACCACTCGCCCCGGCACATGTTGGCGCCGGCGAAGGCCGCGATGGCGCGGGTGGCCTGCTCGGAGGTACCCATGGCGTCGCGGTCCACAGACAGGCCCGACACGCCGGGAACGAGGGCGAGTTCGGTGGTGCTGACCACCTGGGTGCCGGTCTTCGAGCAGTCCTTCTTGCCGTTCGTGCCGATGCCACAGACGTTCGCGGCGAGGGTCCCGGGGATCAGGCCGGCGGCGAGGCGCTGGTCGTCGCTGGTTGTCTGGCCGAATTCGCCGGCGATGCGGGTCCGGAACGTGGAGTTCCCGGACGCGTAGATCTTGAAGCCGTTCGGGCTCGCGGCATTGACGTTGTAGAGGCCGATCGGGAAGTTGTTGGGGGCCAGATATCCTGACCGGAACACGGTGTTGCCGACGTAGTTGACGTAGGCGTGGCCGAACTCGTTGGAGATCAGGCCGGACTCGACCGTGTAGTCGAAGATCAGGTTGTTGACCACGTCGATCTGCCCGGGGGTCTCGGCGAGCCAGGTGCCGTCGGACTTGCGGACCGCGACGCCCGGCGCGATGTTCATGCCCCGGTGGACGCCGTGCTGCGACAGGTTGGCGAAGACGGTCGCGCGCTGGCCCGGCTTGATGAACAGCGACTTGCAGTGGATGGTCGAGACGTGGCCGGCCTCGCGGCAGATGTTCGGGCCGATGATCGACCACTGCGCGGTGACGTCCTCGACCGAGTTCATGTCCCAGGACTCGTCCGTCCCGTACATGCTGGTCACGTGATCGAAGATGACCCGCTTGACCATCGAGAGGCGGAAGGGATCGCCGTTCTGGCTCTTCGGCCGGCCGTCGTTATGCGAGCCGAGGCGGAAGCGCATGTGGCGGACGATCACGTCCGTGGAGCCACGGAACACGTGGAACGGCGTGTCCACCGTGGTCATCAGCGGGCCGAGCTTGATCTCGATGCCCGGCGCCGGCGCAGTCTGGCCGGCGATGTAGAGGCCCGGGACCGTGATGCGGAACGCGGAGTTCACGACGATCTGGCCGGCCACGTCGAAGACGCAGACGCGCGGCTTGCCGCCCGGGATGACGTAGGGAGTGGTGATCGGCGAGGCGAGCAGGCACTCGCGCAGCGAGATCTTGCCGTCGGTCGCGCTGACGACGTCGTCGAGCGTGTCGACGCGGTAGACGACCCGGTCGGAAGACCTGACGGCCGCGATCTTGCCGAAGCCCTGCGCGCTCGGGAAGGCGCGCGGGTGGCCAGGGGGAACCGCTCCGTTCTGCGGGTCGACGAAGGCGCTCTGCGCCATGGCCGCCGTGGATGCAAGTGCGAACGCTCCGGCCAGAACGCCACGTTTCACGTTAAACATACCAGGTGCCTCTTCTTAAGGTCCGTTTACCGACAGGTTTCAGTCAGCCTGTACTGGTCAACGGTGATCCTACGGCACCCTCTTTTAATCTGAACCTAGATTCACTCCTAAGATTTGTCCGAATTCACGATTTGCTTTCCAATCCAAGGTCGCGATCCGGTGCTCCGCTTCAGAATTCATTAAGGACTTGGGTTCGACTTGTCATCAGGCCTGGAGAGCCCCGCAAATACCCGTAGCCTCACAGGAGCGGCGGCGGCTCAGGGCCGCAGCGAGGCGGCCAGGGTTGCGAAGCGCTCCGCGCGGATGCGGAACGTGTAGTCGGCGAGGAACCTCGCGCGACCCGCGGCCGCCATGCGGTCCACCAGGCCGGGGTCGGCGAGCAGGCGATCGAGCGCGGCCAGCCAGTCCGGCAGACGCTCCGGGTCGCAGAGCAGGGCCGAGGCGCCGTCCTCGACCATCGCGGCGACCGACGGGATGGCCGAGGAGATGATCGCCCGGCCGGAGGACATGTATTCGACGAGCTTCAGCGACGACAGGCTGTCGGAGCTGACGAAGGGCGTGCCGGGCGCACCGCCGAAGCCGGCCCGGCCGTAGGGCGCCAGTCCGATGCGGAAGCGGGCGAGCGCGGCCGCCACCCCGGCGCGTGGCACGTGGCCGGCGAGTTCCACGTTGCCGAGGGCGGCGAGTTCGGCGGCGGCGTCGGGATTGGCCGAGGGGTCGCCGAAGACGACGAAGCGGACCGACGGTCGCGCCGCGGCGAGGGCCGCGACGAGTTCGATGCCCTTGCCGGGCTTGAAGCTGCCGAGATAACCCACGTCGACATCCGGCTGCGGGCGCGCCTGCGGCCCCCCGTAGTCGGGCGCCCCGCTGGGGATGACCTCCATGGGGAACCGGCGCGCGAAGGGGTCCCGCCTCGCGTCCTCGACGAGCGCGGGCGTCAGCGCGGCGACGGCCAGGCGGCGCCTGGGCACCGTCACCAGCCCCCAGCGCCAGAAGGGCCAGCGGCGGGCCGTCTCGAAGCGCTGATGCATCTCCAGGATCGCCGGCCGCCCCGCCATGGCGGCCACCGCGGCGACGATCGGCATGCGGGTGATGAGGACGGCCCCGGGAGCCTCGCGGAGCGCCTCGAGCGCCATCCCGGGATAGTGGCGGAAGCCCGCCCGGATCCGGACCGTACGGAGCCGCACGGCCGGATCGAGGTCGTAGTCCCGGCGGATATCGGCTTCCGCGGCCGCCTCCCCCGCATGGGCGAGCGTGACCCGATGCCCGAGATCCGCCAGCGCGTCGCACAGGCCGAGCACGGCGCCGGAATTGGCGGCTGTGTTGGGAAGCTCGAGACCGTAGACGTAGACGAGGTCCATCGTGACGCTCCGGTCCTCACCCGCCGACCGGGGCCCGCATGCGCTCCGGGCCGGCACCATAGGCCTTGGGCCGATGCCGGCGTGCGAGCCGGGCCAGGCTCGTACAGACCCGAGCCCCGCCGCCCGGGACGAGGCCGGCCCCCGGCAGGGGCCGAGCCCCGATCCGTTTTCCGAATCGGCCGCAGGGCCCGACCATTCGCTCCGCCCAACGTGCGACGCTCATGCGTGGCACGGGCTAACGGGTGTCAGATACGCCAAGATTTCAGCACCATTCACCCCGCCGGTCGTGCCGGAACACAGCCAGCGCTTCCGGCCGACAGAATGTCATTCTGCACGAGGCGAGGCCGAGTTCAATTCAAGGCGGGCGATGCGATTGTTTTGCCGTCGGGTGGATGGGTCGATCCGTCTCGCCGGCCCAGGGGATCGCGGGGCGATCACGCGGGTCCTCCCCGCTCTAACCACCCTTCGAGGGCGGCCGGCCTCAGCTCGGCGCAGCACCCGGCGCGGACGCGTTCGGCGCCGGCTTCGGGATGCCATAGGCCTCGAACAGGACTTTGCCCAGGTGCCCCGCACGCCGGCGGCCGGGCCGGAGGAGGTCGAGGTCAGTGTCTTCACCGATCTCAACTCGTGCGAGGTGGCCCGCTTGACGGTCGTCAAGATCGGGCCGGCGGCTCTCGAACTAGAAGAGGCCGCCGGCTCCGACCGGGAGCCCGAGGCCAGAGCATCATGCCGCTTCCCCGTCCGATCGTCCTCCTGCTCGCCCTGCTGGCGCTCCTGATCGGCGTCGCGGGCGCAGGCCCTGCCCTCGCCGAGGCCCGGCTGGCGGACTTCCTCGCCGCCCTGGAGGCGTCCGAGCTCGTGCCCGGGGCGGAGGGCTTCGGAACGCAGCGCCAGGATCTGCGCGTCACCCCCGTCCTCAAGGGGGGAGAGACCGTCGCGTGGGCCTTCCTGACCTCCGACTTCGTGCCCACCACCGGGTATTCCGGCAAGCCGATCCACGTGGTCGCGGCGGTCGACAAGGACGCCGTCGTGCGCGGCGTGAAGCTGGTCAAGCATTCCGAGCCGATCGTCCTGATCGGCATCCCGGACGCGCGGATCCGCGAGGTGACGGCTAAGTATGCCGGGCTCGACCTGCGCAAGGAGGCGCGGGGCACGGGCCTCGCGCACGAACTCGACATCGTCTCGGGCGCGACCGTCACCATCATGGTCATCGACGATTCGATCGTGCGCGCCGGCCTCAAGGTCGCCCGCGCGCTGAAGCTCGGCGGCCTGAGCGACGGGCGGGCGGACACCGGGCCGAAGCCGGCCATCGACGCCGGCCGGCTGGAGATCCGCGACTTCGAGGCCCTGGTGGGCGACGGCTCGCTCAAGCGGCTGACGGTCGACGTCGGCCAGATCAACGAGGCCTTCGCCAGGATCGGCGACCCACGCAACGAGGCCCACGTCGAGCCTGGCCCCGCCGAGGACGCCTATGTCGACCTCTATGTCGGGCTCGCCGACGTGCCCTCGATCGGCCGCAGCCTGCTCGGCGAGGCGGAGTGGGCGAACCTCAAGGCGCGGCTGAAGGACGGAGAGCACGCCCTCTTCGTCGCCGGACGCGGCCGCTATTCCTACAAGGGCTCCGGCTACGTCCGCGGCGGCATCTTCGACCGCATCACGCTCGTCCAGGGCGACCGCTCCGTCCGCTTCCGCGACAAGCAGCAACGGCGCGTCGGCGAGGTCGCGGCGGCGGGCGCCCCGGCCTTCCCGGAGGCCGACCTCTTCATCATCCCCCGGGAGGCGGGCTTCGAACCGGGCGCTCCGTTCCGGCTGCAACTGCTCGTCCAGCGCGCGGTCGGCCCGGTCGACAAGATCTTCCTCACCTACGACCTCGGCTACCAACTGCCGGCCCGGTGGCTGGCCCTGCCGCCGGCCGCGCCGGCCGCGAGCCAGCCGGCCGCCGCGACGAACCGCCCCGAGGGCGACACGGTCGAGCACCTGTGGGCCCGCATCTGGGCCGACAAGAAGACCGAGGTCTCGATCCTGGCGGGCGGCATCCTGCTCCTCACCGGCATCTTCTTCTTCCAGGCGCAGGCGACCCGCAACGAGCGGCTGTTCAACGCCCTGAGGACCGGATTCCTGCTCTACACGCTGGTCTTCATCGGCTTCTGGGCCAACGCTCAGCTCTCGGTCGTCAACGTGCTCGCCTTCGTCAACGCCGCCACCTCGGGTTTCCGATGGGACACGTTCCTGATGGACCCGCTGGTCTTCACCCTGTGGTTCTCGGTCGCCGCGGCGCTGCTCTTCTGGGGGCGCGGCGCCTATTGCGGCTGGCTCTGCCCGTTCGGCGCCCTCCAGGAACTGACCAACAAGCTCGCACGCCGGCTGGGCGTCCCGCAGGTGAAGCTGCCGTGGGGCCTGCACGAGCGCCTGTGGCCGTTGAAGTACATGATCTTCCTCGGCCTCTTCGGCCTGTCGCTGTACAGCCTCGACGTCGCCGAGCACTACGCCGAGGTGGAGCCGTTCAAGACGGCGATCATCCTGAAGTTCGTCCGCGCCTGGCCCTTCGTGCTCTTCGCGGTGCTGCTCCTCGTCGCCGGCCTGTTCATCGAGCGCTTCTACTGCCGCTACCTCTGCCCGCTCGGCGCCGCGCTCGCGATCCCGGCCCGGCTGCACATGTTCCGCTGGCTGAAGCGCTACCGGGAATGCGGCTCGCCCTGCCAGGTCTGCGCCAAGGACTGCCCCGTCGAGGCGATCCACCCGACCGGCGAGATCAATCCCAACGAGTGCATCTCCTGCCTCAACTGCCAAGTCCTCTACCAGCACACGGCCAAGTGCCCGGTCGTCGTGCAGCGCATGAAGAAGCGCCAGCGCTTCGAGGAGCAGACGGGCCTCAAGCCCCCCTCCCCCACCCCTTCCAAGGTTCCGGCGAAGGCGCCGGCGCCCGCGGAATGACCGTCGGATCGAAGGAGACCATCATGTCCGACAAGGCCGATACCGAACTTTCCCGCAGAGCCCTGCTCGGCGGCACAGCCAAGACCGCGCTCGTCGCGGGCGTCGCCGCGGCCGCCGCGGGAACCGGCGCCACCCTCGTCTCCGGCAACGCCGCCCAGGCGGCCGGAGCCGGGGCGAAGCACGTGCTGGAGCCCGGCGAGCTCGACGAATACTACGGCATCTGGTCGTCCGGGCAGTCGGGCGAGATCCGCATCGTCGGGGTCCCGTCCATGCGCGAGCTGATGCGCATCCCGGTGTTCAACCGCTGCTCCGCCTCGGGCTGGCTGCAGACGAACGAGAGCCTCAAGGTCGCCACCCAGGATCTCCTGCCGGTCACCAAGGCGTTCCTCGCCAAGCAGGGCCAGAAGACCTTCCTCAACGGCGACGCCCATCACCCGCGCATGTCCTACACGGACGGCAGCTACGACGGCCGCTACATCTTCGTGAACGACAAGGCGAACACCCGCGTCGCCCGCATCCGCTGCGACGTCATGAAGGTCGACAAGATCGTGGAGGTGCCGAACGCCTCCGACCTGCACGGCCTCAGGAACCAGAAGTATCCGCGCACCGGCTACGTCTTCGCCAACGGGGAGCACCGGGTGCCGCTGCCGAACGACGGCACCGTGCTCGACGAGCCCAAGAAGTACGTGTCGATCTTCACCGCGATCGACGGCGACACCATGAAGGTCGCCTGGCAGGTGATCGTCTCGGGCAACCTGGACAACTGCGACGCGGACTACCAGGGCAAATACGCCTTCTCGACCTGCTACAACTCGGAAGAGGGCGTCGACACGGCCGAAATGACCGCCAACGAGATGGACTGGGTCACGGTCTTCAACATCAAGCGCATCGAGGAGGCCGTGAAGGCCGGCAAGGCGCAGGTCATGAACGGCGTGCCGGTTCTCGACGGCCGCAAGGGCTCGCCCTACACGGCCTACATCCCCGTCGCCAACAGCCCGCACGGCTGCAACACGGCTCCCGACAAGCGCCACGTGGTCATCAACGGGAAGCTGTCCCCGACCGCGACCGTGCTCGACGTGACCCTGGTCGACGCGATCTTCGAGAAGGGCGCCGACCCCCGCTCGGCCGTGGTGGCGGAGCCGAAGCTCGGCCTCGGCCCGCTGCACACCACCTTCGACGGCAAGGGCAACTGCTTCACCACGCTGTTCCTGGACAGCCAGGTGGTGAAGTGGAACCTCGACAAGGCGAGCCGCGCCTACAGGGGCGAGAAGGTCGACCCGATCGTCGACAAGGTGGACGTCCACTACCAGCCGGGCCACGTGCAGGCGACCATGGGCGAGACCGCCGAGGCCGACGGCAAGTGGGTGGTCGCCCTCAACAAGTTCTCCAAGGACCGCTACCTGAACGTCGGCCCGATCAAGCCGGAGAACGAGCAGCTGATCGACATCTCGGGCGACCGGATGAAGATCGTGCACGACAGCCCGACCTACGCCGAGCCGCACGACTGCGTCATCGTCCACCGGTCGAAGATCAATCCGAAGACCGTCTGGGACCGCGACGACCCGTTCTGGGAGGACGCGCGCCAGCTCGCCAAGAAGGATGGCGTCGACCTCGAGAAGGCCGAGCACGTGATCCGGGACGGCACCAAGGTGCGGGTCTACATGACCACCACCGCGCCGGCCTTCAGCATCGAGAAGTTCGAGGTCAACGAGGGTGACGAGGTGACCATCACGATCACCAACCTCGACGACGTCGACGACCTCGCGCACGGCTTCACCCTGGCCAACTACGGGGTCGCCATGGAGCTCGCCCCGCAGGCGACCGCCTCGGTCACCTTCAAGGCCGACAAGCCGGGCGTGTACCACTACTACTGCCAGTGGTTCTGCCATGCGCTCCACATGGAGATGCAGGGCCGGATGCTGGTGAAGCGTCGCACCGCGTGACCGCCATGCGCGCCTGTCCCGTCCCGCTCCTCGGGCTCCTCGCCGCCGCGTGCCTCCCGACCTCGACGTCGGCGGGCGAGCGCACGGTGCCGGCCGAGCCGGGCGCGCTGGTCCACGCGATCGAGACGGCCGAGCCGGGGGACATCCTCCGGCTCGCGCCGGGCCTTCACGGCGGACCTGTCGAGATCGACAAGCCGCTGACCCTGGACGGCGGCGGCGCCGCCACCGTCAGGGGCACCGGCACCGGCTCGGTGATCCGGGTGACCGGCCCGGACGTGGTGCTGCGCGGGCTCTACGTGACCGGGTCCGGCCCGTCCCTGAAGACGATCGACGCGGGCATCTCCGTCCTGAAGGGCGCGCTCCGCACGCGCGTCGAGGGGAACCGCATCGTCAACAACCTGGTGGGCGTCGACGTGCACGGCGGGCGCGACGTGACGATCAGCGGCAACGCCATCGTGGGCCGGCGGGACCTCCGGCAGAGCGAGCGCGGCCCGGGCGTCTACGTCTGGCAGGCACCGGGCCTCACCGTGGAGGAAAACTTGATCCGCTCCGGGCGAGACGGGCTCTTCATCAACACCTCCTCGAAGGCCGTCTACCGCAACAACCGCTTCGAGGAGCTGCGCTTCGCGGTCCACTCCATGAACGCCGACGACATCGAGGTCAGCGGCAACGTCTCGGTCGGCAACGACCTCGGGTATGCGCTGATGTATTCCAAGCGGCTGGTCCTCAAGGACAACCGCTCGATCCGCGACCGCAGCCACGGCATCCTGCTCAACTACGCCAACGACTCCACGGTCACCGGCAACCTGGTGCTCGACGGGCGCGACAAGTGCCTGTTCATGTACAACGCCAACAAGAACCGGGTGCTCGGCAACCGCTTCGAGGGCTGCGCGATCGGCATCCACTTCACCGCCGGCTCGGACCGCAACGTCATCGCCGGCAACGCCTTCGTGGGCAACCGGACCCAGGTGAAATACGTCGGCACCAAGTGGCACGAATGGTCCGACAAGGGCCGCGGCAACTACTGGTCCGACAACGCCGCCTTCGACCTGGACGGCGACGGCCTCGCCGACAGCCCCTACCGGCCGAACGACGTCGTCGACCAGATCCTCTGGTCCCAGCCCTCCGCGCGACTGCTGATCGGCTCGCCGGCGGTGCAGCTCATCCGCTGGTCCCAGTCGCGCTTCCCCGGCCTGCTGCCCGGGGGCGTGATCGACAGCCATCCGCTGATGAAGCCCGTCGAGATCGCGCCGGACCCGGCCAAGGGCCCGAAGGAGGGCAGCTGACATGACCGACGCCACGGCCGAACCCGTCCTCGAGGTCTCCGGCCTCGCCAAGCGCTTCGCCGGCGTTGAGGCGCTCGCCGCCGTGTCCCTCGCCCTGCGCCCGGGCGAGCGCGTCGCCCTGCTGGGACACAACGGGGCGGGCAAGTCCACGCTCTTCAAATGCGTGCTCGGCTTCCTCAGGCCCGACGGCGGCACGATCCGGGTGGCCGGCGCCGCGCCGGGCTCGGTGGCGGCGCGGCGGGCGGTCTCATACCTGCCCGAGAACGTGGTGTTCCAGAAGGCCCTGACGGGACGCGAGGTGCTGCGCCTGTTCGCCACGCTCAAGGGCGAGCCGCGCGCCGCGGCCGAGCCGCTGCTCGAGCGCGTCGGCATCCTGCACGCGGCCGACCGGGCGGTCGGCACCTATTCGAAGGGGATGCGGCAGCGGCTGGGACTGGCCCAGGCCCTGATCGGCCGGCCGAAGATCCTCCTGCTCGACGAGCCGACGTCCGGGCTCGATCCCGTCTCGCGCCGGGAGTTCTACGAGCTGATCGAGGCGGTCGCGGAGGCCGGGACCGCGGTGCTGCTCTCCTCCCACTCCCTCTCCGAGGTGGAGGCGCGCACCGACCGGGTGGCGATCCTGTCGCGCGGCCGGCTGGTGGCGGACGACACGCTGGCGAACCTGCGCCGCGCGGCCGGCCTGCCCATCCGCATCCGCATCGAGGCGCAGGCCGGGACCGCCGACGAGGTGGCGCTGCGGCTGGAGGGGCGCCGGGTCAACGGTCGGGGCGTCGAGCTCGTCTGCGCCCATGACGAGAAGCTCGGCCTGCTCGGTCAGGTGGCGGAGCTCGGGGCGCTGGTCGAGGACGTGGAGGTCGCGCTGCCGAGCCTCGACGACGTCTATCGCCACTGGAGCAGCGACGGCCGGGGGAGGGCCTGACCCATGTTCGCGCGCATCGCCGCCCTGGCGGCCTCCGAACTCAGACTGGGCGTCCGCAACCGCTGGGTCGTCCTGTCGGTGCTGATCCTCGCCCTCTTCGCGCTCGCCCTGGCGTTCCTCGGCGGCGGCGCCAGCACGGCGACGCGCGTCGACCGACTGACGCTGACGACGGCGAGCCTCGCCACCCTGTCGGTCTACCTCGTCCCGCTGATCGCGCTGCTCCTCTCCTACGACACGCTCGCCGGAGAGATCGAGCGCGGCACGCTGGCGCTCGTGCTGGCGACGCCGGCGGCGCGCACGGAGGTGCTTCTCGCCAAGTTCGTCGGGCACGTGGCGGTGATCACGCTCGCCATCGTGGCGGGCTACGGCGTCGCGGCCCTGGCGGTGATCCGGGCGGACGGCTGGGACCCGGGCGGCGCGGTCCACTTCGCACGGCTGATCGGCACCGCGGTCCTGCTCGGGGCGGCCTTCGTGGCGCTCGGCATGCTGGTCAGCGCGCTCGTCCGGCAGACCGGAACGGCGGCGGCCATCGCGGTCGGGGCCTGGCTGGTCGTGGTCGTGCTCTACGACCTCGGCCTCCTCGGCGCCCTGCTGGCGGACGACGGCGGCAGCTTCACCAGGACGGCCTTCCCCTGGCTGCTCGTCGCCAATTCCGGGGATGCGTTCCGGCTCTACAACCTCGCCGCCATCGGCGACGGCGCGCCCACGGGCGGCCTCGACGGCGCGGCGCGCACCCTTCCCTTCCCGCCGGCGACCGCGCTCGCCGTCCTCGGGCTCTGGCTCGCGGGCGGCATCGCGGGCGCCCACCTCGCCTTCCGGAGGACCACGCCATGAAACGCCTGTTCGCCCCCCTCGTGCTGGCCGCCGCCCTGCTGGCGGGGTGCCAGGAGAATGTCGCCCGCGTGAAGCCGGCGGCCGTCGAGATGACCCGCGACGCGATCGGCTACTACTGCCAGATGGCCGTGATGGAGCACGAAGGCCCGAAGGCGCAGGTGCATCTCGCCGGCAACCCCCACCCCTTGTGGTTCGAGCAGGTGCGCGAGGCCTTCTCGTATCTGCGCTCGCAGGAGCGTGACGGCGAGATCGTGGCCCTCTACGTCAGCGACATGGGCCGGGCCGAGAGCTGGGAGGAGCCCGGCACCCGCAACTGGATCGACGCCGACAAGGCGCTGTTCGTGATCGAGAGCCGCCAGGTCGGCGGCGCCGGGGATCCGGAAGCAATCCCGTTCGGCGATCGTGCCGCCGCCGAGGCCTTCGTGACGGCGAACGGCGGACGCATCGTGGCGATCGGCGAAATCCCCGAGGGATTCGCAGGCCCGAAGGTGGCCTCGGCGGACGGGACGCACGCCGTCGAGCCGACGGAGCACTGACATGGCAAGCCGCGCCGGCGGGCTCACGCGCCGCCGTTTTCTCACCCTGTCCGCCGCCTTCGGCGCGGCCGCCGGGTGCATCGGGCCGGCGGCGGCGGGCACGCCCGTCGCCCGCTGGCACGGCTTCGCGCTCGGGGCCGGAGCGTCGATCACGCTGGCAGGGCTCGGCCCGGCGGAGGCCGCGCCGGTCTTCGCGGCGGTCGAGGCGGAATTGGCCCGGCTCGAGGCGATCTTCAGCCTGTACCGGACCGACAGCGCGCTCGTTCGGCTCAATCGCGACGGCCGCCTGCCGGGGCCGGACGCCGATCTCCTCGCCTGCCTCGCCCAGGCGGCGGTGGTCCACCGGCTGACCGAGGGGCTCTTCGACCCGACTGTGCAGCCGGTCTTCGCGACGCTCGCGGAGCATTTCGCGGCCGGCGGGGAGGCCGGCGATCCCGGGCTCGCGCGCCGGCTGGAGCGGGCCGGCGCGCTGGTCGGCTTCGATCGCGTCACCTTCGACGATGAGAGGGTCGCGTTCGCCGACCCCGGCATGGCGCTGACCCTGAACGGCATCGCCCAGGGCTACGCGACCGACCGGATCGCCGCCCTGTTGGAGGCACGCGGCTGCCGGGACGTGCTCGTCGACATCGGCGAGACCCGGGCTCTCGGCCGCTCGCCCGAGGGCCGGGCCTGGCGGGCCGGCATCGCGGAGGGGCCGCAGGGCGGTGCCGTGGCCGAGGTGGTCGAGCTGCGCGACCGGGCGCTCGCCACCTCCATGCCGCTGGGTACGGTGCTCGACCCGGCGGGCGCGGTCGGCCACATCCTGCATCCCCGGCTCGGCATCGTCCGCCCGGCGTGGCGGCGGGTCAGCGTGGTCGCGGCCTCGGCCGCCCTGGCGGACGCGCTCTCGACCGGCCTCTGCCTCGCCGACCCGGCCGCCCCTCCGGCGATGATGGCGGGCGGGGCGGACGTCCGGATCATCGCGGCCCGGGCCTGATCGCCGCGACGCGGGCTCCGATCTCCGATCAGGATATGCAGTCTCTGCAAAATTAATCGCATGACGACAGGCTTTCACTGGAATTGGAAGTATTCCAATCGAATCTCCGAACCGATTTCCTGATTGACGCTGAGCGAGCGGCAGACCTATTGTCCGCCCAACGAAAACGATCGGGCAACAACCATGAACGATCTTTCCTTCGCGCTTCAGTCTGGAACAATTCTACTGAGGGAAGGCCTGGAAGCCACCCTGGTGATCGCATCGCTTTCGGCCTGGCTCCGGCGGAGCGGTGCGCAGGACCGTGTCGGGGTGCTCTACGCCGGTGCCGCCCTGGCGCTCGTCGCGAGCGTTGGATCGGCGGCGGTCTTCGAGGTGTTCCTCAACGGGGCGCATGACGACCGGCTCGAAGCGGCGGTGCTGGTGCTGGCCGCCGGGCTGCTCCTCTACACGAGCGGCTGGCTGTTTCTCCGGCAGGATCCGCGCCGCTGGACCGAGGAACTCCGCCGGGCGGCCGACGGCGCGCTGGCGGCGGGCACCACCGCGACCCTCGGGGCACTCGCCTTCCTGGCGGTCTTCCGCGAGGGGGGAGAGACCATCCTGTTCCTGCACGCGATGGCGCGCGAGGCGGGCGGCTGGACGCTCGGCATCCTGGCCGGCCTCGCGGGCGCGATCGTCCTGCTCGCGGCCCTGTTCGGCGCGATGCAATGGCTCGCCGTGCGGCTTCCCCTCCGTCCGGTGTTCCTCGTGACTTCCGCGTTCCTCTTCCTCATGGGCCTGCGCTTCGTCGGTGCGGCGATCCAGGAACTGCAGGAACAGGCCCTCTTGCCGGTCGACGACGCGCCGGTTCCGGGCTGGTTCCTCGAGGCCGGCTTCAACGGGACCTGGGAGGCCGTGGCAGCGCAGGCGGGGCTCGGCCTGGCGGCGCTCGCCACCACGCTGGCGCTCATGGGCCGCCGGCGCGGGCGGGATGCAGTGGCCGCCGCCGAGTGAAGGAGCGACAGCGGGGCCGCCCCGCGGAGGGCCGGCGGTCCTCGCCGATCCCGAAGGGGGAGTTCACGACCCCGCGGTGCCGTGGGTCGGCCTCAGTTCGACCAGCAGCAGGTGGTCGAAGGCCAGGACGGTCTCGCCGCGCTGATTGATCACCACACCACGCTCGTTGACGCGGCCGAAGCCGGGCCGCTTGGGGTCCTCGGCCTTGTCGGCGATCGTCAGCACGGTGTGGAGGGTGTCGCCGATGAAGACGGGCTTGATGAAGCGGAGCCGGTCGTACCCGTACGTGAAGGCGACCGGATTGATCACGCCGGCGGTCAGGCCCACCCCGATCGTGAACACCATCGTGCCGTGGGCGATGCGCTGGCCGAAGGGCGTGGTCTTGGCGAACTCGGCGTCGAGGTGATGGGGGAAGAAGTCCCCCGAATGGCCGGCATGGACCACGAAGTCGGTCTCGGTGATGGTCCGGCCGTGGGTCTTCCGCTCGGCGCCGACGACATAGTCCTCGAAATACTGCGTGGTCATGGGTCCTCCCCGCTCGCGGCGGCCTTGCGGCCACGGGCGGCCGCGAGGCATGCCTCGTAATCCCCGGCGCCGAGCGCCCTCGAGATCTGCTCGGCGCCCTCGCGCGCCCGTTGCCGGGCAGCGCCGACGTCCACGCGGCGCCGGGCGATGGCCAGGAACGGCATGGCGAGCACCGCGGTGACCTCGGCGCGGGCGTTGAAGATCGGCCAGCAGATGTCGACCACCGCGTCCAGCCACTCGCCGACGACCTCCTCGAAGCCGCGCGCGCGGATGCGGGCGAGCCGCTCGGGGAGGTCGGACGGCAGCGGACGCTCGGTGATCCGTTCGACGGCGCTGTGCTCCTGCGCCCCCGCCAGGACCTCCTCCGACCCGAAGGCGAGCATGACGCGGCCCGATGCGGTCGTGCCGAGGGGATAGCGGGTGCCGGTTCGCACGAAGACGCCGGCCGCGCCGTTCGACTCGATCGCCAGGATGACGAGCTGGTCGCCCGAATCGGCGACCGACAGGTGGCAGGACTGGCCGAGATCGTTGGAGATCGCGCGCATCACCGGCAAGGCGACATCGACCAGGCGCTTGTTGGGCGGATAGCCGTGCGCGAGCTCGAAGAGCTTGGCGGTCAGCTGGTAGCTGTCGTCCGCGAGCCTCGCGATCCAGCCCCGCCGGGCGAGCACCGTGACGATCCGGAAGAGCTCGCCCGGCGACCGGTCGAGCGCCTGGGCGATCCCGGTCAGCGTCAGGGGGCGCTCCTGCGCGGACAGGAACTCGACCACGTCGAGTCCCTTCTCGAGCGCCGGGACCGCATAGGTGGTGGATTCGCCGGTGTCCGGATCCGCCGGGGCGACGGCGGCCCGGCGGGTGGCTCCGGCGCTCTTGACAGACTTCATCATCGCCCCCTAGTTTTGGCATGCGAAAATAAAATTCACCAGCGAAAAGTCTGGTCGCAGGAAACGCCGCTCGCCTCTCCCATGGCGGGCCATCGCAGATTTTCGGGTCTGCGCCAACAAGGAGGAGGTTCCGGATGCGCTTCGCCGTCATGTTCGCCGCCGCTGCGGCCACGTTCGCCGCGGTCCACGCCGCCGGCGCGCAGGAGTATCGCCTGCGCTTCGCCACCTCGGTCGCCAATACCCAGGAGGCGTCCTACAAGGAGATGGAGGCCTTCGCGGCCCGCGTGAAGGAACGCTCCAAGGGGCGCATCGAGCTGCAGCTCTTCCCGGCCGAGCAGCTCGGCGCGCAGAAGAAGGTCAACGAGATGATCAGCTCGGGGGCCAACGTGATGAACATGACCGACTACGGTCAGATGGGCCAGTTCGTGCCCGATGCCGGCGTGCTCGCCGGTCCCTACATCTTCGGCGACATGAAGCAGGCGGACAAGCTCTTCGGTTCGCCGGTCTTCAAGGAGGTCACCGACCGGCTGGAGCAGAAGGGCATCAAGGTCATCATGGCGAACGGCCTTTTCGGCGCCCGGCACATGCTGGCCGACAAGCCGATCCGCAAGCCGGACGACCTGAAGGGAATGACCATGCGCGTGCCGCCGTCGCCCATCATGGTGGAGACCTTCAAGGCCTTCGGGGCGCGGCCGACCGAGATCCCGTGGAGCGAGGTCTACAACGCGCTCTCCACCAACGTGGCCAACGGCGCCGAGGCGCCCTTCGGCGCCATCTGGGGCTCCAAGCTCCAGGAGGTCCGCAAGGTCGTTTCCAAGACGAACCACCAGCTGATGTTCACCACCTGGGTCACGTCCAAGAACTTCTACGACGGGCTGCCGGCCGACCTCCAGGCGATCCTGATCGAGGAGGGCAAGGCCGCGGCCGCCAACCTCACCAAGGCGACGCTGGAGCAGGACGAGCAGTTCGCGGCCCAGCTCCAGAAGGCGGGCGTGACGGTCGTCTCCGACGTCGACGTGCCGGCCTTCCAGAAGGCGAGCGCCGGCGTCTACCAGACGCTCCCCAACCTGACGCCCGGCTTCGTCGACCGCGCCCGCGCCGCGATGGCGAACTGACACCCGGCCCGGCCTTCCCCGCGAGGGCCGGGCCCTCCACCAGCGGAGCCCCCCATGTCGGATGCATCCCTGACCGGCGAGAGCCGGATCGACTGGCCGCGCCTCCTCCTCTGGCGCACCGAGGAGGTCGTGGCGGGCCTCGCGATGGTGGTCGTCATCGGGTCCGTGCTGTGGGGCGTGCTCACCCGCTACGTCTTCCCGCAGCCGGCGGCCTGGAGCTACGAGGTCGCCACGATCGGCTTCGCGTGGCTCGTCTTCTTCGGCGCGGCGGCCGGGGTGCGCTACCGGCTGCACTCCGACATCGACGTGCTGGTCCTGCTCTTCCCGCCGGCGCTCCAGCGCGCGGTCGCGATCTTCAACTTCGTCCTCCTCTTCGTCCTGTTCCTGTCGCTCACCGTCTTCTTCGCGATCCACAGCGTGCATGCCCACCAGTCGCTGACCATCGCGCTGAACCTTCCCCGGTCCGTGCTCTACGCGCCGCTGGCGCTCGCCTCCGCGTTCATGCTGCTCCGCCACGTGCAGGTCTTCCTCGACCCGGCGCGGTTCCCCGCCAACGCCCACGAGGCGAACATAACATGACCGCCTTCGCGCCCTGGTTCCCGGCCCTGCTGATGTTCGTGCTGTTCGCCCTGCGCACGCCGATCACCTGGGCCATGGCCATCCCGGCCCTCGTCTTCTTCGTGATCAACCGCAACGACGTCCCGCTCTCCACCTTCGCCCAGGAGATGACCGAGGGCACCCAGTCGATCTCGCTCCTGGCCCTCCCCTTCTTCGTGCTCGCCGGCGCCATCATGAACGCCGCCGGGATCACGCGGCGGCTCCTCAACGTCGCCGAGATCCTGGTCGGCCACATGACCGGGGCGCTGGCGCAGATGTGCATCGTGCTCGCCACGCTGCTCGGCGGGCTGACCGCCTCGTCCAACGCCGACGCGGCCATCATGTCGAAGACCATCGGCCTGCAGATGACGAAGCGGAACTATTCGCCGGCCTTCGCGGCGGTGATCACGTCCTGTTCGTCAATCATCACGGCCCTGATCCCGCCGTCCATCGGACTGATCATCTACGGCTACCTGACCGAGACCTCGGTCGGGCGGCTGTTCGCCGGCGGCATCGTCCCGGGCCTCCTGCTCGCCGCCGGGCTGATGCTCACCACCCACGTGGTCGCCCGCCGGCGCGGCTACCAGCCCCAGCGCGACAGCAAGGCGAGCGGGGCGGAGGTCGGGCAGGCGGTGCTGGACGGGCTGTGGGCGCTGTCGATCCCGTTCGTGATCCTGTTCGGCACCCGCTACGGCATCTTCACGACGACCGAGAGCGGCGCCGTGGTGGTCGTCTACGTGCTCCTCATCGGCATGGTGGTGTACCGCGCCTTCGGCATCCGGGAGCTCCCGGCGATCATCCAGGAGGCGGTGCTCGACACCAGCGCGGTCATGATCATGATCTGCGCGGCGTCGGCCTTCGGCTTCTACCTCGCCTGGGAGCAGGTCCCCCAGAAGATGGCCTCCGGCCTCGCCGGCTACGACTGGAGCCCGCTCGGCCTGCTCCTGACCATCAACGTCCTGCTCATCATCATCGGCACCGCGATCGAGGGGTCCTCGGCCCTGATCGTGCT
The DNA here is from genome assembly GCF_037203705.1 of Prosthecomicrobium sp. N25. NCBI lineage: Bacteria > Pseudomonadati > Pseudomonadota > Alphaproteobacteria > Hyphomicrobiales > Kaistiaceae > Prosthecomicrobium > Prosthecomicrobium sp. N25. Next base: position 93,257 of record NZ_JBBCAT010000001.1, on the reverse strand, counting down.
CACCCCGATGCTGATGCCCGTGGTCCAGAAGGCGGGGATCGACCCGGTCCACTTCGGCATCGTGATGGTGACGAACCTCACCATCGCGGGGGTCACGCCGCCGGTGGGCGGCATGATGTACACGGCCTCCCGCGTCTTGCGCGTCTCCATGCGCGACTACTCGATCGAGGTCTTTCCGTATCTCGCGATGATGTGCGGGCTGCTCGCGCTGCTGAGCGCCTTCCCGTCGATCACGGTCTGGCTTCCGAACGTCCTCTACAACTGAAAGGCACCGCACCGATGGCCGACATCGTGCTGAAGGGCATGACCTGGGACCACCCGCGCGGCTACGCGCCGCTCGCCGAGGGCGCCGCCCTCTACGGGCGCGCCGTGCCGGGGGTCCGGATCGAATGGGCGAAGCGGTCGCTGCGCGAATTCGGCGAGGCGCCGCTGGAGGACTACGCGGCGACCTACGACCTGATCGTGATCGACCACCCCTTCGTCGGCTTCGCGGCCGCCCATCCCTACCTGGTGGACTGGAACCCGATCCTGTCGGACGCCGAGAAGGAGGCCTTCGCGGCCGACAGCGTCGGCGCCTCCTGGCCGTCCTACGCGTATCGGGGCGGGATCTGGGCCTTGCCGCTCGATGCCGCCACGCAGGTCTCCTCCTCGCGTCCCGACCTCATGGCGGCGCTCGGGGCGGAACCGCCGCGAACCTTCGACGAGGTGCTGGCGCTGGGCCGCCGGGCGCGCCGGCACGACCGGTTCATCACCACCACGGCGTTCCCGACCGACGCGATCAGCACCGTGATCTCGATCGCCGCCAACCTCGGCCACCCCATCGTGGACGAGACCGAGGTGTTCCTCCCCGCCGCGCTCGGCCGGGAGATCCTGCGCCGCTTCCACGCGCTGGTCGACGTCTCGCATCCGCGCGCCACCCGGATGAACCCGATCCAGGCCTACGAGACGATGGTGACGGGCGACGACGTGGTCTATTGCGCCTACGCGTACGGCTACACCAACTACGCCCGCGCGGGCGGGCGGCCGCGCCTCGCCTTCCACGACGCCCCCGCGCACGGCGGGAACGGCTGCGCCGGCACGCAACTCGGCGGCACCGGGATCGCGGTCAGCGCCCTCTCCCGCAACCGCGAGGCCGCGATCGCGTATGCCAAGTGGCTCGCCGGCCGCGAGCACCAGTCGACCGACTACGTCGCGCTCGGCGGCCAGCCCGGCTCGCTCGCCGCCTGGACATCGCCCGAGAACGACCGCCTGTGCGGCGGCTTCTTCTCCGGGACGCTGGCCACCCTGCGCAGCGCCCACGTGAGGCCCCGCTTCGACGGCTGGATTCCCTTCTTCGAGAAGGCCGGCGAGGAGATCACCGCCTGCCTGGACGGGGAGACCGCCGACGAGGTCCTGCTCGACAGGCTGAACCGGGGCTTCGACGCCGCCCGGGCCGCGGCCGGGCTCGGAGGCTGACCATGGATCTCGGCATGCGACCCCTGGAAGGCCTTCTCGTCCTCGACTTCAGCCAGTTCCTGTCCGGTCCGAGCGCGGCGCTGCGGCTCGCCGACCTCGGTGCCGAGGTCATCAAGATCGAGCGACCCGGCACGGGCGACCTGTGCCGGCAGCTCTACATCTCGAACCTGGAGCTCGACGGCGATTCCACGCTCTTCCACACGATCAACCGCAACAAGCTGAGCTACGCGGCGGATCTCAAGAACCCGGACGACCTCGCCAAGGTGATGCGCCTGGTCGAGCGGGCCGACGTGATGATCCAGAATTTCCGGCCGGGCATCATCGAGCGCATCGGGCTCGGCTACGAGGCGGTGTCCCGGATCAATCCGCGCATCGTCTACGGCAGCGTCACGGGCTACGGGACGGAGGGACCCTGGGTCGACCTGCCGGGGCAGGACCTGCTGGCGCAGAGCCGCTCCGGCTTCGTCTGGCTGAACGGCAGCGCCGGGGACGGCCCGGTCCCCTGCGGCCTCGCGGTCGCCGACATGATGAGCGGGGCGCACCTGGTGCAGGGGCTGCTCGCCTGCCTGGTGCGCCGGGGGGTGACGGGACGGGGCGGCCACGTGGAGGTGAGCCTCCTGGAGTCCATCCTCGACTTCCAGTTCGAGGTGCTGAGCACGCACCTGAACGACGGCGGCCTGACGCCGCGGCGCAGCGCCGTCAACAACGCGCATGCCTACCTGGCGGCGCCCTACGGGATCTACGCCACCGCGGACGGGTACCTGGCGCTCGCCATGGGCTCGGTCACCCGGCTCGCGGCCCTGCTCGACTGCCCGGCGCTCGCCGGGTTCCCGGATCCCAAGGCCTGGTTCGCCGAGCGCGACCGCATCAAGGCGATCCTGGCCGACCACCTGCGTGGTGGGACGACCCGGCACTGGCTCGACCGGCTGGAGCCGGCCGACTACTGGTGCGCCCCCGTGATGGACTGGCCGGAGCTCCTCGAGCACGAGGCCTTTCGGCGGCTCGACTTCGTGCAGGAGGTCCGGCGCGGCACCGGCGTTTCGCTGAGGACCACGCGCTGCCCGATCACGGTCGACGGCGACCGCCTGAAGTCCGGCCGGGGCGCGCCACGGATCGGCGAGCACACGGCCGAGATCGACCGAGCCTACGCACTCGCGCCCGCCACGGAGACCGCCCGATGAGCCGCAATCCCAATCCCGATCCCGCCCAGCACGGCGCCATCCCGGTCTGGAACCAGGAGACCTGGCTGTGGGAGGACCTGGAGGTCGGACTCCGGGCGCGCTCGATCCGGCGGACCATCTCGGAGGGCGAGGCCATGCTGTTCAACAGCCTGGTCCTCGACATGCACCCCTATGTGGGCGACGAGATCTTCGCCAAGACCGAGGGCGTCTTCGGCCGCCGCCTCGTCTCCGGCGCGCAGGTCTTCTCCTACGGCCTCGGCCTCTTCGCCCACAACAACACGCAGAGCTTCTCGTACGGCTACGACAAGCTCAGGTTCGTCAAGCCGGTCTTCATCGGCGACACGATCTACGGGATCCGGACCTGGCTGCGGAAGGAGCCGAAGTATCCGGAGATGGGGCTCGTGGTCTGCTCCTACGAGATCTTCAAGAACGAGGGCGAGCTGGTGCTCTACGCCGAGCACCTGCAGACGGTCAAATACCGCGACGCCGCGACGGCCCGGGCGGGCGCCTGACGGCCGGCTCGTCGCGTCAGAAGGCCGAGAGGGCCCCGCCGTCCACGGCCAGGACCTGGGCGTTCACATAGGCGGCGGCCGGGGAGGCGAGGTACGCCATCGCCCAGCCGACCTCCTCGGGGGTGCCGAGCCGCCCGGCCGGGATCCGCGCCAGGATGCGCTCGCGGCGCGCCGGGTCGGTGGCGGTCGCCTGCCGGAAGAGGTCGGTGTCGATCCAGCCCGGCGCCACGCCGTTGACCCGCACGCCGCGCCCGGCGACCTCCGCCGAGAAGGCTCGGACGAGCCCCAGGATGGCGGTCTTAGCCGTCGTGTAGCCGGCTATGTTCGGCAGGGCCAGGTAGGACGCCATGGAGGCGGTAAACAGGATCGAGCCGGCCTCCGCGGCCAGGATCTGCGGCAGGAAGGCCCGGGTCAGCGCATAGGCGCCGGTCACGTGCACGTCCATCACGGCCCGGAAATCGTCGACCTCCATGTCGGCGAGCGGCTTCTTGACCGTGTTGCCGGCATTGTTGACGAGGACGGAGACCGGCCCGCGCCGCTCGGCGACCGCGGCCGCGAAGGCTTCGGCACGGTCCGTCCGGGTAACGTCGAACGCCATGGCGCCGGCCCCGGGCCCGAGCCCGTCCAGCGCCGCGTCGAGCTTCGCCTGCCGCGTGCCCGCGATGGTCACCCGCGCGCCCGCCGCCACGAAGCAGCGCGCGATGGCGAGGCCGAGGCCGCTGCCGCCGCCCGTGACGAGCGCGTGGTGGCCGGCGAGCCAGAAGGCGCGGACTAGGTCTTCGGTCGCCATGCTCAGCAGATCCTGACCGTGCATGCGTCGATGTCGTCCCAGTCGAGGTCGACGCCGAGGCCGGGACGGGACGGCGGCCGGGCAATTCCGTCCGCGAGCGGGAGCGGGTCCTTGAGGCCGAAGGCGAAGTTCTCGATCGGATAGAGAAGCTCGAAGAACTCGCAATTCCGGATCGCCGCGCAGCAGTGCAGGTTGACGACCTCCATGGGGTGGAAGATCGAGGTGTGGACCTCGCAGTTGACCCCGAAGGCCTCGGCGAGCCGCGCCGTCTTCATCACGCCGGTGACGCCTCCCGTCCAGGAGACGTCGGCGCGGACCCGGTCGACGACCCGGGTGGCGATGCATTCGGCGACCGAATAAGGGTGCTTGGCGAGGACCTCGGTGCCGACGACCGGGATCTCCAGGGTGCGGCTCAGCTCCCGCAGGGCGTGGACGTCCTCGTCGTAGATGGGTTCCTCGTACCAATGGTAGTCGAGCCGCTCCAGGGCCCGGCCGAAGCGGATCGCCTGTTCGAGGTTGTAGACCGAGACCGGATCGGACATCAGCGTGAAGTCCGGCCCCACGGCCTCGCGCACGAGCCGGTGCGCCTCCAGGTCGGCCGCGAAGTCCCGGCCGGCGGTGTGCAGCTTGTAGCCCTTCAACCCCTCCCGGCGCGCCCGCAGCGCCTCCTCGGCATAGGCCTCCGGGGCGGAGAGGATCATCGACGAGGCATAGGTCGGCACCTCGTCGCGGTAGCCGCCCAGGTACTGCCAGAGCGGCTGGCCCGCGGCCTCGGCGGAAAGGAGCCAGAGTGCCGTGTCGAAGGGGCCGTAGGCGTAGATCGGCAGGTGCCCCCACCAGCGGTCGGCGGTGCGGAAGTCGTGCCAGGCCTTCTCGCGCTCAAGCGGGTCGCGGCCGATCATGAAGGGCCGGAGGGTGTCGGCGATCAGCTTGCCGGCGCCCTCGGCGGAGCGGCCGGCGAAGCCGAAGGTGGTGGCCGACAGGCCCTCGTCGGTCTTCAGCGTGACGACCAGGAACTCGAAGGTCCCGAAGTCGCCGGTCCGGAAGGCGGCCTCGTCGAAGCCGCGGGGCTTGCGGCGGCAGGCGCGCAACTCGACGTCGGTGATCCTCATGGCGGCCCCGCTCAGAACTTGCCGTGGCGCAGGTAGGCCTCCTGCGGGTCGACGCCCTGCAGGATGGCGCTGCGCACCTTGTTCTCTGTGGCGATCGCGGTCTCGGCCTTGCCGACGACCTCCTCGACGATCGCGGCGGGGACGCGGATCATGCCGTCCCGGTCGCCGATCATGTAGTCGCCCGGGGCGATCACCACGTCGCCGATGCGGATGTCCACGTCGAAGGCGCGGGGCAGCCAGTAGCCGACGATGTCGCGGGGCGTGAAGCCGCGCGACCAGGTCTGGAATTCCATGGCGATCAGGAAGTTGGTGTCGCGCACGAAGCCGTCGGCGACGCAGCCGCGCACGCCCTTGTTCTTCAGCGTCTCGGCCGAGAGCTCGCCCATATGGGCGACGACGCGATCGTTCGGCTGGCTGACCCAGATGTGGCCGGGCTTCGCCTTGGAGAGGAGGCCCGTCCAGGCGAGCAGCGTCTCGTGCGGATCGGCCTTCGGGTCGACCTTGCCGTCGATCGTGAAGGCGGGGCCGGCGAGCGTCCGCTCGGGGAAGATCGGGCGGATCTCGGGCGGGAGCGTGAAGTCGCGCAGGCCCATGGCCCGCATGACGTCGTGGACGACGCCGGAATAGCACTTCTCCAGCCGGGGGGTGATCGGATCGGACATGGGTTCCTCGCGGGCGGGCGGTCAGGCGGCCGGCAGGCAGGCCGGGCCGATGGGATCGAAGGACTTGTAGGTGAGGATGAACTCGCGGTGGCCGAGCGCCTCCGAGCGGGTGCGCCGGCCGCGGCCGAGCGAGACGACGAGGTCGCGGATCTCGTCCCCGACCGCGTCGAGCGTGGCGGCGCCCTCCAGGATGCGCCCGGCGTCGACGTCCATGTCGTCCGCCATCCGGCGCCATGTCTCCGGGTTGGCGCAGATCTTCACGACCGGGGACACGGCCGAGCCGACGACCGAGCCGCGGCCGGTGACGAACAGCACCGCGTGGGCGCCGCAGGCGATCAGCTCGGCGATCTCCGCATTGTCGTTGATGTTGGGGAAGCCGAAGCGGACCTCGCCGTCCGGAACCACGTCGAGGAGGTAGAGCCCGCCCCGCGGGGGCCGGTCGCCGGGCTTCAGGAGGCCCGCGATCGGCGCCGCCCCGCTCTTCGCGTAGGCGCCCATCGACTTCTCCTCGATGGTGGTCAGGCCGCCGTCGGCGTTGCCGGCCGCGAAGGAGCCGTAGCCGAGCGTGGCGTAGTAGGCCGCCGCCTTGGCGACGGCCGCCTCGATCTCGCGTCCGAGCGCGGGCGTCAGGGCCCGCGCCGCCATGATGTGCTCGCAGCCGATGAGTTCGCCGGTCTCCTCGAAGATGCAGGCGGCGCCCTCGCGGATGAGGCGGTCGAAGGCGCGGCCGGCGGCGGGATTGCCGGTGATGCCCGAGGTGCCGTCCGAGCCGCCGCAGACCGTGCCGACGACGAGCTCGGAGACCGCCATCGGGACCGTCGGGGCGGCCTCGAGCTGCGGCAGGACCCGGTCCACGAAGGCGCGCCCCGCCGCCACCGAGGCCCGGGTGCCGCCGGCCGCCTGGATGACGACGGTCTCCACCGGCCGGCCGGTCTCCCGGACCGCATGGGCGAGAGAGTACTTGTCGAAACTCTCGCAGCCGAGCGAGACGAGCAGCACGGCGCCCACGTTCGGATGCGTGCAGAGCGCCGCCATCATGCGGGCCGCGTAGTCGTTGGGGTAGCATCCGGGGAAGCCGATGACGTGGACGTCCCGGTCCTCGTAGGGGCGGGCGATCTCCCGGGCGACGTGGTGGGCGCACTCGACCAGATAGGCGACCGCGACCACGTTGCGGATTCCCTTGCGCCCGTCGGAACGGGGAAAGCCGCGCATCGGCGCCGGTTCGGTCATGACGGATCCTCCCCGTGGCGGCGTCGGGCCGCGTCGAGCGTGTGGGTCGGGGTGTAGTCGCTCGCGACGTTGTGGACGTGGACGTGCTCGCCCGGCGCGATGGCCGTCGTCGCCCGGCCGATCGGAGCGCCGTATTTCAAAATCTTCTCGCCTGCCCCGATGGCCCGCCGGGCGAGCTTGTGGCCGAGGCCGAGGTCGGCGCCGAGGACGACCTGGCGTCCCTCGATCGCCACCGCCTCGCCGGCCCGCAGACGCGCGCGCAGGACCAGCACGTTGTCGTCGGGGGAGAGCAGGATCAGCCGGGGATCGGTCGCGCTCATCGCTCCACCCCCAGCACGAGGTCCGGCAGGCCGGTCACCAGGACCGGGAAGACGATGAGCAGCACCAGCACGACGAGAAGCGGCAGCAGGAAGGGAAAGACCTCCTTGACCAGCGCCTCGACCTTCACGCCCGAGACGCCAGAGACCACGAACAGGCCGACGCCCATCGGCGGCGTCATCAGGCCGATCATCAGGTTGAAGACCAGCACGACGCCGAAATGGACCGGATCGATGCCGACCGCCGCCATGGTGGGCATCATGACGGGCACCACCAGGATCATGATGACCAGCCCCTCGAGGAAGAAGCCCGCCACGAAGACCGCCGCGTTGACGATGAGGAGCAGACCGAGCGGGTCGCGCGTGATGCCGACGAGGACCGCGGCCGCCTTCTGGGGGATCTGCAGGGTGGCGAGCAGCCACGCGAAGGCGCTCGCGCAGGCGATGATGAAGCAGATGCTGGCCGTCGTGCGCCCCGTGCGCAGGAAGACGTCCCAGAGCCGGGCGGCATCGAGCTCGCGATAGACGACCGTGCCGAGGACGAGCGCGTACAGGGAGGCGATGACGGCCGCCTCGGTCGGCGAGAAGACGCCGCCCGTGATGCCGCCGATGATGATGAAGGGCGTCAGCAGCGGCAGGAACGCGGCCTTGGTGACCGTCGCGGTCTCGGCCCAGGTCATCCGGTGGCCTACCGGAAAATTCCGGCGACCGGCCATCACGTGGATCATGATCATCAGGGCGGCGGCCGTCATCAGCCCCGGGACCACGCCGCCGAGGAAGAGCCGGCCGATGGAGGTGTCGGCGAGCACGCCGTAGAAGACCATCGGGATCGACGGCGGGATCAGGGGCCCGATGATGCAGGATGCGACCGTCACCGCGCCCGCGAAGGCCTTGGTGTAGCCGGCCTCGTGCATGGCCTTGATCTCCATGGCGCCGAGCCCGCCGGCATCGGCGACCGCCGATCCCGACATGCCGGAGAAGATCACGCTGGCGATGACGTTGACGTGGGCGAGCCCGCCGCGGACGTGGCCGATCAGGGCATGGGAGAAGTGGAAGATCCGGTCGGTGATCCCGGCCGTGTTCATCAGGTTGCCGGCGAGGATGAAGAAGGGCACGGCCAGCAGGGGGAAGCTGTCGAGCCCGCCGATCATCCGCTGGGGAATGACCACCAGCGGCAGCCCGGACCAGACCATGTAGAGGAGGGTCGCGACCCCGAGGGTCAGCGCCACCGGCATGGCCAGGACGACGAGCGCCGCCCAGGCGGTGAACAGGAAGGCCATCGGTCGGGTCCTCTTGGGCGCGCGGGGGGCGCCGGACGGACGCGCGGCGGCGAGCCGCGCCTTCGGGGGTTCAGAGCGAGCGGTGTTCGACCGCCACCGGACCCCGGCGGGCCACCGCGACCGCCTCGGCGAGGGTGCGCAGCAGCATGACGGTTCCGGCGAGCGGCAACGGCAGGTAGACGAGCGCCATGGAGACCTCGGTGGCGGTCGCGGGCAGGTCCGCGACCTTGTCGGCGATCTGGGCGCCCTTGACGATCACGACCAGGAGGAACGCGGCCGAGAGCGCATGCATGACGAGCGCGATCGCCTGTTGCAGGCGGTGGGGCAGCCGCTCGACGAAGAAGCCGATGGCGATGTGCTCGCGGCGACGCATCGCCTGCGAGGCGCCGATGAAGACCGACCAGATGAAGAGGTAGCGGGCGGCCTCCTCGGTCCAGGCGAGCGGCAGGTCGAAGAGGTAGCGGCTGCCGACCTGCAGCAGCAGGGCCGCGAAGGTCGCCGCCAACGTGCCGACCAGCAGCGCCTCCTCGAAGCGCTCGGCGAGCGCGAGGGCGCGGGCCCCCGCCCCCGCCCGGCGCGGCTCCGACACGGCCGTCACGGCACCGCCGCGAGGGCCGCGTAGACGCCCTTGCCCCAGGTCTCCTCGAACTTGGCGGCGACCGGCACCATGCGGGCGCGCATCGGCGCGGGATCCGGCCGGGTGACCTGCATGCCCTTGGCCTCCAGGGTTTTCACCAGGTCCTGCTCGAGCCGGACGATCTCGGCGTTGGAGGTCTCGCCGGCCTTGCGCATGACCTCGAGCACGACGGCGCGGTCGGCCTCGGAGGCGGCCTGCCAGACGTCCTCGGAAACGAGCGGGGAGACGCTCTGCACCAGATGGGCGGTCAGCGCGAGGTGCTTCTGCACCTCGTAGAACTTGGCCGCGTTGATGGTCGGCAGCGGGTTCTCCTGGCCATCGACGACCCCGGTCTGCAGGCCGAGGTAGAGCTCCGGGAAGGCCATCGGGGCGGGCGTCATGCCCATCGCCTTCGCCCACTCCAGGCTCAGTTGGATCTCCGGCACGCGCAGCTTGATGCCGGCCATGTCCTCGACGGCGTTGATGGCCCGCTTGTTGTTGGTCACGTGGCGCGAGCCGTAATACCAGACGTCGAGGATGCGGATCTTGGACTTCTGGCGCAGCTCGTCGACCAGCTTCTGGCCCTCGGGACTCGCGACGATGCGCTTCAGGTGCTCGAAGTCCTTGACCAGATAGGGCGCCTCGACGACCGAGAGCCGCTTGTTCCACTGGCTCAGGATGCCGAAGCCGTCGAAGGCCATCTGCGAGGAGCCGAGCGTGATGGCGGTCAGGTTCTCCTTGGCGTTCCCGATCTGGCCGGCCGGGAAGACCTTGATCTCGATGCGGCCCTGGGTCCGCTCCGCGATCTCCTTGGCGGCGGCCTCCAGCGCTCGGTTGCTCGGATGGTCCGGCGGCAGGATGTGGCCGAGCTTCCATTCGACCGCCGTCGCGGCGCCGGCCGCCAGCACCAGTCCGAAGGCCGCCGTCGCCAGCCGCAGGGCCGCGGCAGGAATCCCGTATCTCCTCATGTCTTCCTCCCGATGGCGGGCTCTTGCGGCCCGCGTTCTTGTTGCGGCCGTCGTCGTTGCGGCGCTCAGGCGCCTTCGGCGACGCGGCCCTCGTAGATCTTCACGGACCTCAGCGTGTTGTCGCGGCTGTGCCGCAGGTGTTCCCGGAGCGTGGCGAGCGCGGCCTCCTTGGAGCCGTCCGCCAGGGCCGCCAGCAGGGCCTGGTGGTCGTGGACGGCGGTCAGGTAGCTGTCGGCCCGGCAGGCGAGCACAGTGTGGGTCTGGCAGAGCAGCCGCAGGTGCCACTCGGCGACCGTCGCATTGCCGGCGGCCTGGACCAGCTGCTGGTGGAATTCGCGGTCGAAGGAGAGCGCCATCTGCAGGTCGTCGAGCGTCTCGCCGCGCGCGTGGATTTCGTGCAGCGCCACGTTGCGCCGGAGGTCGGAGACGAGGCCCGGCGTGATGCGCCCGCGGTCGAAGGCGTTGGCCAGGGAGGTCACCTCGACCATCACGCGCGCCTCGCAGAGCTCCTCGACGATCCGCTCCGTGAAGCGTCGCACGAAGGCGCCCCGGCGCAGCCGGGAGTCCACCAGCCCGTCCGCTTCCAGCCGGACCAGCGCCTCCTTGATGGGCGTCGGGCTGATCGCCAGCGCGACCGCGAGTTCCTCCGGGAGCAGCCGGCTGCCGCCGGGGATCTGCCCCGACAGGATCCGCGCCCGGAGCTCCCGGTAGGCCTGGTCGGCGAGGGTGGCCTTGTTGACGAGGATCATGCGGCGAGCTTACCCCGACCGACCCTCGCTTCAAGATCGAAAATAAAAAATTTTCCGCGGGCAGGAGGCGACGAGATCGATGCAGGGGGGGCGCAGAATTGCCGGCCGCCTTGGCGAGCGGCGGAGGCCTGGCGCCCGCCCATTGGCGCCCAGGCGAGCCGCCGCATGGGCGGCGGCGACCCTCGACGGCCTACGCATCATCCCGGGGCTGATCAGCCCAGGCACAGACCGGGGTCGGTCCGGACCTCCGGGGAGCCCCTGCCCGTCACTCGCCGTCGGGGGTCAGCGCCATGATCCGGTCGAGCGTACGGTCCGGCTTGAAGATGCAGCGGAGCTTCTTGATGCCCTCGGGGCCCTTGTCGGCGGTCGCCTCGATCTTGAATCCCTTGCCGTCCGGGGCGATGGCGGCGGGCGAGATCCTGCGCGGCTCGACGCCGTACATGGTCGCGGCCTTGCCCCGACAGACGTCGGCCATCATGGCGTCCGACACCCCGGGGCTGACGCCGCCCGGGGCCCCCGTCAGTTCGATCGAGAGGCTGTAGCGGCAGCTCTCGCCGCGCCGGGCGGCGCTCCGCATCAGATAGACCTGGATCGTGTAGGTCCCCGCGACCGTCCGCGAGACCCCGAACTCGTTGCCCGATGTCGATCCGATGTGGTCCGCCGTGGTGGCCGAAGGGGCGGTCACGTTGTAGTAGCAGGACCGGTTGGAGGGTTCGAACAGGGTCTGGAGCGTCTGGCCCTGCCCGGTGGCGAGCGCGTAGGCGACGCCGGCGTCGCCCTTGATCCGACCCTTGACGGTGGTCGAAGTGGCGCCCGGCTTGAACGCGATGGTTTCGGATCGGTCCTTCGCGGCGGTCCCGCCGATCATGGCGACGAAAAGGGCTAGACCAAGAAGCACGCTGCGCAAAACCGACCCTCCCGACTGGAATGACAGTTGGGTTCTACCGCGAACCGAGGAAGGCCGAGAGTCGGCAAGAATGCGAAGCCTCCGGTCGACATTGGCCCAGTCTCGCCCGCGCCCCAGCCCCGTCGCGCCGTGCGGCGCCGCCCTCATGGGCGTTCACGGGCCTTCACTCACTGTTGAGAGGTGAGGCGGCGGCAATCGGAGAAGATGGACGGCGAGACAGGGCGGCGCCGGACCCGAACGGACCAGCCGTCCCGCAGGGGCCTGCGGCCGAACCGAGGGACCGAGGGAGGACTGGAGTTGGATGGGAGGTTCAGCTTCGGGCGCTTCATCCTTGACGAAAAGGCACGGGTCCTGACCTTCGACGGCCTGCACCTGGACATCCAGCCCAAGGTCTTCGACGTCCTCGCCTATCTGGTGCGCAACGCGGGCCGGGTGGTTCCCAAGAGCGAACTGATGGACGCGATCTGGCCGAGCCTCCACGTCACCGAGGCATCCCTTCAGCGCGCCGTCAGTCTGGCCCGTTCGGCTCTGGCCCGGGGCGGCCTGGGGGATGCGATCCGCAGCCATGTCCGGCTGGGCTATCGCTTCGCCGTGGACCGTCCCGACCTGGCGGGACTGCTTCCGTCGGGTGCCGAGCCGGACGAACGCACGGCTTCGGCGCGCGAGGCCTGCCGGACTCGAAGATGGGCGGCCGCCGCGGACGCCTTCGCGCAGGCGGCCGCGACGGACCCTCTCGGGCCGGAGGACCTGGATCTCTGGGCCGTCACCCTCGAGTGCCTCGCACGGCCGTCGGACGGCCTGCCGCTGCTCGTCGACGCCGTCACCCGACATGCCGCCGCGGGGCGTCCCGTGGAGGCGGCGCGGTCGGCCATCAACCTCGCGCGGCTCCATCTTGAGCGGGCCGAAACGGCGGTGGCGCGTGGATGGCTCGTCCGGGCCCAGAGCTTCCTGGACCACGGTCCGGAGACCGACGCGCACGCGCTGCTGGTCTGGATGCGGGCTCGCTTCGCCGCCTTCGAGGGCCGCCCGGAAGAGGCGCGCGACCTCGCCGCCGAGGCGCAGGCGATCGCCGGCCGGGCGGCGCCGGTCGGCGTGCGGGCCCTGACGCTGGCCTATCTCGGCTTCTTCAACATCTCGCTCGGGCGCGCCGCGGAAGGACTCGAGCAGCAGGACCACGCGGCCGCGATGGCCTTGTCGGGGCAGGTGGACCCGATCATGGGGAGCCTGATCTACTGCAACATTCTGTGGTCCTGCCGGAGCTTCGCCGACTGGTCGCGCGGCAGCCAGTGGAGCGGCGGATTCGAGACGTGGTGCCACGCGAACTTCGCGCGACTGAGCGGCGCGTGCCAATTGCACCGGGCCGAGATCCTGGGCGCCCGGGGCGTCCTCGGCGACGCCCTCGCGGGCATCGACCGGGCCATCGAGGCGCTCGCGGCAACAGAGCCCTGGGCGCTGGGCGACGCGTATCGGGTCCGCGGAGACATCCAGGCCATGCGAGGCGACGCGGCCGCGGCGATGAGCGACTATAGGGTGGCGTACGAGCGCGGCTGGGACGCCGAGCCCGGACACGCCATCCTGCTGTTCGAGGCCGGCGACACGGAGGGGGCGCTTTCCGCGCTGGACGGCGTCCTGGCCGGGGCGGGTTGGTTCAGCCTGCAGAGGCGCGGCTGGATCGTCGCCAACAAGGCTCGGATCGCCGCCCTGGCGGGTCGGTTGGACACCGCGCGGGACTGCGTGCGGGAGCTTTCCGACAGCTACGATTCGTGGCCCAGCCAGGCCATCCGGGCGATGACCCTGGAGGCGCAGGCGCGGATCGCCTGCGAGGACGACCGTTCGCCGACCCGCCTCCTGGTCCTGGCCCGGCAGCTCTGGACGAGCATGGGCGCGGACTATCAGGTGGCCCGGGTCCGTCTCGAACTGGCCGAGGTCTTGTCCGCCTCCGGCCAAGGGGCGGGCGCCCTCGTGGAGGCGGATCTCGCCGCGCGCGGCGCGCAACGGATCGGCGCGCTCCGGCTGCACGAGCGCGCGAGGCTCCTCGCGCTCCGCCTGGCTCCGGACGCCGCCCGCAAGTCCCTTCCGGCCTGTTGACGCGCCCGAACGGCACCCTCCCGTCGAGCGCCCGGGGTGTCTGGGTCGCCGGCGGAAGCGTCGCGCTCCCGCCGGCGGGCGTGATCAGGCGGCTTTCGCGGTCGCGGGGTCGGGCCGGACGACGACGGTCGCCTCGACCGGATAGAACTCCTCGCCCGGCATGCCGACGCGGCGCGCGTGCTCGCGGATCGCCTCGCCGTCCACCGCTTCGTAGAGGCAGAAGGTGCCGACGCGGCCGTCCGGTTCCCGCACCACGTAGCTGCGGATCCACCGGACGCGGTCCGGCATCTCCTCGTTCCCGATGCGGGCGGACTTGGCACCGGCCTTCTCGAGTTCGGGCATGGACGCCCAGGCGCTCGGGCGCCGGATAACGTAGAGTTGCATGTCGCGTTTCTCCTCTGGATGCCCGGGAACCCGCCGGCGGCAGGCCCAACGAGCGTGCCCCAGAGGCTTAGCCCGGGTCCGGAGCCGCGGTCCTTACCGCGCGCTTATGCTTTCCCGATCTCTGGCGTCCGGGATAGTGGCCGAGGTGCCGGACGGACGGCGGCCCGGATCATCCGGCGCGCCGAGATCAGGCGTCCTTCGGCTTCGTCTCCGGCATGGCCAGAACGACCAGCACGAGGGCGCAGGCAGCGATGCCGGCGAGGGCCATGAAGGCCCAGCCGTATCCTACCCCGACCACCATGGCCCCGGCGAACACATGGCTGGAGGAGCCCCCGACGCCCTGGATGGTGCCGATGATGCCGCGGCTCGCGTTGTAGCGGCCCGATCCGCGCATGATGTCGGAGAGGACGAGCGGAAGAAGCGTGTCGAACAGCCCACTTCCGATGCCGTCCAGGACCTGGCCGGCGATGATCCAGGCGGCGCCGTCGGCATAGCTGAACAGCAGCCCGCGCGCAGGCAGCGCCAGGAAGGCGAGGACGAGGAGCGGCTTGCGCCCGAGGATATCCGCCTGCCCGACCAGCAGGGCCATCGGAATGGTCGCCAGCTGGGCCACGATGATGGCACTCGAGGTCAGGGCCGCCTCCCGCCCGGGGTGGCTCAGCGCGAGCTTCTGGCTGGCCAGGGCGAGCATGGGCGCGTTCGCGAAGTGAAAGAGGATCGTGACGGCGGCCAGGAGCAGGAAGGGCCTGTAGGTCAGAAGCTTGAACCAGCCCGCCGGCGGCCCGGGCCGCTCCGCCGCCGCCTTGGAGTCGAGCCCGCGCGCCCTTTCGTGATCGATCGCGGAGGCGGGGATGGACAGGATGGCGACGGTCGTCAGGACAGCGAAGAAGGGCACGAGGTAGAACACGGCCGTCAGCGAGACCGCCGTCCCGACCGCGGCCGCGAGGGCGGCGACCGCCAGGTTTCCGAGCCGATCGAAGGCGACGTTGCGCCCGATCCTCGCGGCCAGCTCTCCCGGGCCGGAAAGGCCGAGGGTGATCGCCGCCACCGTCGGCGCGAACAGGCCGCCCAGCGCGGCCATGACGATGTCGGCCGCAAGCACGACCGGGACGCTGGGCCTCCAGGCAATCGCCAGGGCGCAAACCGAAAGGGCCGCGACGCCGGCCACGATCAGCGCCCGTTTCGAGCGGGTGGCATCGATGATCATCCCCATCGGGGTATGCAGGGTGATGCCGACGAGACCGCTCGCGGTCAGCACGGCCCCGATCGTGGCCTGGTCCCAGTTCGCCTCCGTGAGCAGATAGACGCTCACATACGGTCCCAGCCCACCGCGAACATCGGCCAGAAGGAAGTTCAACCAGTCCAGCGACGGCCCATAAGACATTCTCAGCACTATCCAATGAGTTCGTTCTGGGCCGGTTTTGTGCGTCTCATGCCGTCGAGGCCGCTTCTAGCGTCATTTCATCGTACGCCTTTCCGGTGCGACTTCGCCGATCCGTCGGGGGGATGGTCGGAGCGCCCGTGGCGGCCACCGCCTCCGAACGGAGGTCGCGCGGGATGCTTCCATCACAGGGCGGTGATGCCGAACTCGCTGCCCGGGGGTCGAAAGGGGCACGTCCCGGCCCAGACGCCCGAAGTCCAGCCCGCCTCGTCCGGGTGGCGGCAAAGCGGCCCGGGATCGCGGCACGGGGCGGACGAAGACGGTCGACGATCGCTCGACCCGCCGCCGAGCTTCCGGTCGTGCTAGTCTCGATCCAAGGCCATGCCGGCGGGGATCCTGCGCCGGGACGATGGGCGGGTCCGGCGACAGGGAGAAGCCGGACCGCAGATCCGCCCGGGACAGGGCCTCAACCGCGCATTGTCGAACAGGTCCGTCGCGCCAGCATGGCCCGACGCTTCCGCACGACGCGACCCCCTAGAGTTTTTCGGGACAGGGAGATCTCGGATGCTCAAGATCAACGTCGGCTTCGTCATCTTCCCCGATCTGACGCAACTCGATTTCACCGGCCCCCAGCAGGTGCTGGCCCGGTTGCCGAACTCGGCCATGCACATCGTGGCGAAGTCGGCCTCGCCGGTGCCCAGCGACAGCGGCCTCGGCCTGGTGCCGACCCACACGTTCCAGACCTGTCCGCAGCTCGATCTGCTCTGCGTGCCGGGCGGCGGCTCCGGCGTGGTACAGGCGCTGAACGACGCGGACCTGGTCGCGTTTGTTCGCGGACAGGCCGCCGGTGCCCGATACGTGACGTCCGTCTGTACCGGGGCGTTCATTCTCGGGGTCGCAGGCCTCCTCGAGGGACGGCGCGCCACCACGCACTGGGCCTTCACCGACCTCCTGCCGCTCGTCGGCGCGACCCACGAGAAGGCGCGCGTGGTCAAGGACGGGAACGTCACCACGGCCGGCGGCGTCACGTCGGGCATCGATTTCGGGCTGCACATGGTGAGCGAGATCGCCGGCGCGGCGGTCGCACAGGCGATTCAGCTCGGCCTGGAGTACGACCCCAGTCCGCCCTTCGACACGGGGCATCCGGATCGGGCCCCTCCGGCGGTGGCGACCCTGGTCGCGCAGAGGAACATCAACGCGCGCGCCGCGTTCCGTGCCGCCCTCGCGTCCGCCCGAGCCGCCCCTTGATCTTCGGGCGTCTTCCGGCGGACTCCGTCATGCGGCGGGCCGGAACCGCTCGGCGTAGGCGGCCACGGCCATCTCGACGTTGAAGAACATGCGTGACCGGCCGAGCTTGTCGGCGAGACCGATGCTGCGCAGGAGCTCGAGGGCTTCCGGGTTGAGCGCCGCCAGCCAGAGTTCGACGCCGGCCGCGCCGAACTCGGCTTCGGCCTCGGCCAGCATCTTCGCGGCCGTGTACTCGATGTCCGGGATGGCCGAGCAGTCGATCAGCAGGACGCTCGGCGCCCGCTCCGCCACCGCGGCGCGGATCTTCTCGCCGATGGCGGCCGCGTTGGCGAAGTAGACGCGGCCTTCCGTGCGCAGGATCAGCAGGCCCGGAAGGGTCTCGTCCTCCGGGTGCTCGGCCGTGCGCGGCCGGAAGACGCCGGTGCCGGGCTTGCGGCCGAGTTCGTAGACCGGCGGGCGATTGGCGAGGACGAGCAGCGTCACCATCGAGAGCACGACCGCCACCAGGATGCCCTGCAGCGTGCCGAGCAGCACGACTCCGGCGGCGGCGGCCACCGCCCACCGGAACTCCCGCGAGCGCACCCGCCGGATCGCGGCGAAGTCGGCCGGGCTGACGAGACCGGCCGAATAGAAGAGCACCACGGCGGCGAGCGAGGCTTGAGGCATCGGCGCCAGGAGGGGCGCCAGGAACAGCATGGCGGCGAGGGCAGTCGCGGCCGTCACGAGGCCGGCGAGCTGGGTGACGGCTCCTGCGCCCCGGTTCACGGCGGTCTGGGACGTGCCGCCGCCCCCCGGCATGGCGCCGAACAGGCCGCCGACCAAGTTGGCGGCACCGGTGGCGAGGAGCTCCTGGTCCGCGTCCGGGCGGCGGTCGGTCTTCCTGGTGAAGGACCGGGCCGCCGCGATGGTTTCGGTGAAGCTCATCACCGCGATGCCGAGGGCCGCCGGCCACAGGACCGCGACGAGCGATACGGCCGGCAGCGTGAGGGGCGCGAAGCCGCCCGGCACGGAGCCGACCACGGAGACGCCGTGGGAGGGCAGGCCGAGCAGGACCGAGGCGAGAATGCCCCCGCCCACGCCGACGAGGGGGGCCGGGAGCCACGCCGCGCGGCTTTCGATGAGGAGGATCACCGCGAAGGTGGCGAGCGCGACGAGGAGGGTGACGACCGAGGTCTCGGGAAGCGCGCCGACGATCGACCAGGCGTCCCGGAGCGTGCCGTGCTTGGCGATGTGGATGCCGAGCAGCTTGGGCACCTGGTCGACCAGGATGACGATGCCCACCCCGGTCCTGAAGCCCGTGAGCACGGGCTCGGAGATGAAGTTGGCGATGAAGCCCAGCCGCAGCACGCGCGCCAGCACGAGCATGGCGCCCACCAGCACGGTCAGGGTCGCGCAGGCCGCGGCGAGACTGACCGAGGGATCGGCGGTCCGGGCGGTGTCGAGGGCGGCGGCGCCGAGGATCGCCAGGGTGGTGGTGGTGCTGACGCTGAGGACGGCCGAGCTGCCGAGCACCCCGTAGATCGCCATCGGGAGCGAGGCCGTGTAGAGGCCGACCTGGATCGGCAGGCCCGCGATGGTCGCATAGGCGAGGGCCTTGGGGATCACGACGGCGGCGGCGGTCAGGCCCGCCACGCCGTCGCGGGCCAGCATGCTGCGATCGTAGCCGCGCATCCACTGGGTGATCGGTGCGACGGGCGACCGTCCGGTCGTCTGCAGGGTCACGGCGGGCTCCCGGGGCTGCTGTCGCCTCTAGCGCGGCGGATGCAGGATAGCGGCCGGTCGCGCTTGCGCTTGATCGGCTGAGCCATGGCGGGCGCTTTGCGGAAGCCCGACGGGGCCCCCGGCAGCCGGGGCCGTCGGATGGCGTCCGCGGCTACTCGGCCGCGTCCGAGTGCATGGTGCTGCGCCAGTGGCGCGGCGAGATGCCGCCCGACCAGCGCTGGAAGGCGCGCGTGAAGGCCGGAGGCTCGGAGAAGTGCAGGATGTCGGAGATCTGCGCGAGGGGCATGTCGGTGTCGCCGACCAGATGACGGGCGGCCTGGAAGCGGATGGCGTCGTAGACCTCGCGGAAGCAGGTGCCCGTGCCGTTGAGGTGCCGGTTGAGCGTGCGGCGGTTGATGCCGAACCGCCGGGCGACCGCGTTGACGTCGCAGCCGCCGTCGAGCAGCCGGGCGCGCATGATCCGGCGGACGTCGTCCAGCATGATCTCCCGCCCGTGGAGCGCCAGGCAGGCGAGCCTGTGCAGGACCTCCTCCTTCGCGGCCGGGTCGGCGCTGCGCAAGGGAAGGGTCATCATGCTCGCCGGAAACACGATGGCGGCGATCTCCTGGTTGTAGCGCACCGGAGCGCGGAAGACGTCGAGGTAGGGGGCCGGATCCCGGGGCGGGCGGCGGGGCAGCAGGACCTCGAGGGGTGACCAGTTCGGGTCGATCAGCTCACGGATCGCGCCGACCGCCACCGCCAGGCCGCCCTCGGCCACCATCTCGACCCCGGACATGGTCGGGTCGTAGGGTGTGAAGCTCAAAAGGGCGATGTCCTTCGACCGCTGGATGGTGCAGATGGCACCGCGGTTCTGAACCCAGAGATGGTCCTCAATGCCCTGCAGGGCCTCGCCGATCGTGTCGCAGCACCGCATGTACTCGCCCACGATGCCCATCGAGGCGACGCCGGCACGGGCGCCGATCAGGAGGCCGATGTGGGGACAGTGCAGGCGACTGCGGCAGACCTCGAGGAGTTCGCCGAGGGCCTTCAGGGAGATGGTGCCGGTCGGGGAGGCCAAGGAGGCGGGATCGAGCCCTGCCGCGACGAGCATCTCGGCGGGGTTCGCCCCGAGGCTCTCGACGACGGCCATCAGGCCGCGGACGACACCCAGGTGCATGTAGCCGGGGCGCACCGCACGGACGCCGGCCTGCTTCAAGGCAGATTCCGATACTGGATGCATGGGCGAACCCCGCGTAACCCATGTATATGGAAGATAAGTGATATGTTGAAATTTTAGCTTCCGCAACTATGGATGACTACGGTCGCCTAGAGGAAGGCGGGCACGCCCGGTCGCGGTCGCCTAGAGGAAGGCTGGCACGCCCGGTCGCGGTCGCCTGGAGAAAGGCAGGCGCGCCCGGTCGCGCCGGGGCTCAGGAGCCCGACATTCGCGTTCCCGTGCGTCTCCGCGCCGGGGTCCGAAGGGTGGGATTGCGGGGTGCCGCGGACGGGGTCCTTCGTGGCGCGATGAACGACGAAGGCTCGGCTGCAGGGCCGAGCCTTCGGATCACGCATGTGGTCGGACCAGGGACGGGCCCGTGCGGCGCCTACGGGCGACTGCGGAGGGCGCCGATCTCCCCGGCGCCTCCGCTTCGCTCTCTTTGCCGCGGCCGGCGCGGGGCTCAGAAGTCCCGCTGCACGCGCAACATGCCGACCCAGGCATCATCATCGCGGAGCTTGCGGCCCTGGCCGGAATAGAAGGAGATCGTCTTCGACGAGAAGTCGACCGTGCGGTATTCGAGCTCGGCACCGAGGGTCAGCCCGCTCACGATCTTCCAGCGGATGTCGCCGACCACCTCGAACTGGCGGTAGTCGCGGGCTCCGAAGCCGTCGACGTCGGCGTAGCCGATGTTCAGGTCGTGCTGCCAGGTGGGCGAGAAGTTGTGCTTGTAGCCGCCGTAGACCGACCAGGCCTCGGTCAGGTGCATGGTTCCGCGGTTGCTGTAGACCGCATCGGCGCCGAGATTGGCGAGGGAGCCGGAGACCGCGGTCCCGTTGCGGAGCGTCCCCGACACGTTCTCGCCCTGGAAGAGCACGCTCGGGGAGAAGACGGTGCCGGGCGCGCCCGAGCCCCAGGCGGCCTGGAGGGCGACCTGGTCGCCCGGAGCGATCATGGGCAGGTTCACGATGACGCCCGCGCCGACCGCGTAGCCCCATTCGTCCTTGCCGCGCGTCACGCCGGGGACGGCCTGGCCACGGACATGGTGCGCCTGCCCCATGACCTGGGCCGAGCCCCAGTCCTGCTGGATCTTGAGGGCCGCGACCACGTCGGGGTACCGGTTGCCGCCGTACTGGACGCCGTTGAGCGGCGAATCGGCCGCCGCGCCCTCGAAGGCGCCGTTCTCGCGGCGGCTCGAGCTGGTCGAGCTGTCCTCCAGCGCCACGGTCAGGCCGATGCCGTTGCCGAAGCTGTAGGTGTAGCTGAGCAGGTTCACCCGCCGGGCGGAGGTGTCGTAGCCGAACACCGCGCCGTAGGCGAAGCCGGTGAAGAAGTCGAACACCGTCTGGGTGCGGCCGGCGGTCAACCCGCCCCATTGGACGTAGGCGTAGTCCACAGCGGTGTTGACGGCGGACGACGACGACCCCGTGTTGACCGTCCAGTAGACCTCGATCATCGAGCGCAGCAGGCCGAACTCGGTGTTGGTCCGGGCATCGATGTCGAGCAGGGCGCGGCCGCGGGTGTAGACGGCGTTGCGGTTGCGGTCGTTGCTCCAGCTGTAGGGGCCCGAGTAGTTCGTCTTCGAGCCCTGGAAACGGTAGGTCGGGTTCGAATCCCCGGTGCGATACTCGGCCCGGACGTAGCCGCCGATCCTGAGGCAGGTTTCGCTGCCGGGAATGTAGAAGAAGCCGGTGCCGTAGGCGTCGCAGACCTTCACGTAGTCGACCGCCGCCGGAGCAGGCCGGCCGAGATCGGCCGCCAGCGCGCCCGTCGCCCCGATGCCGGTCGCCAGGACGACGGCCGCCAGGGCGACGACCGCCCGCGGCACGGCTCCGGCCGCGCGGCCTTCCGGACCAACAAAGCTCTCCCGCACGTCGTCCATCTCGTTTCCCCCTGAATTCCAATCGTCGGCCGGGCCACGCCGAATCCACGAGCCGCCCTTTATCGTTCAGCAGACTAGCCCCCTCCTCGCGAAGGCAGAAGACCGTGGGGTGGTCTTGGCACAACTAACGGAGATCTGTTGCCGTTTGGTAACATTTCAGGTGTCCCAATCGATCAAGTCGACTCCTCACGGCTTTCCCCTATGTTGTCTTCGGAAGACCTACGGAATACACTTCGATGAGCAGACGACCGGCATTTAGCTGCCCTAACGGAAGCAAGCCGCAGGGACAGTCGACCGCAAGGAGTTTCAAGGGGCCATGTTGAAGACTCCATCCCTCGAACCGGGCGACCCGAGCAATGTCCGGATGATCGAGCGCTTCTTCGTCGTCCTGCTCTTCGTCGCCCTCCTGGTCGGCGTGTATTACGTGCTGAAGCCCTTCATCGTGGGCATCCTGTTCGGCTCGATCATCGCGATCGCGGCCTGGCCGGCGCGCCCCTGGCTCGACAGCCATGGGCTGAAGAGCAGCAACCTGGCCTCGCTCCTGCTGGTCCTCCTGATCGTCGGCATCGTGGTCCCGGCGATCCTGGCCGCCCCCGGCCTCGCCGACGAGATGCGCACCCTGTCGGACCGCGTGCACGAGTGGATCCGGACCTCGCCGGATCTGCCGCAATGGATCTCGGACGTGCCCGTCGTCGGGGAGCGGCTGGCCGAACGCTGGCGGAGCCTCATGGCCGGCGCCGAGGGATCCGACAAGCTGATGGCCGTCTACTGGCAGCCGATCAGGGACTTCCTGCGCGACGCCGCGGTCGGCCTGGCGGCGAGCCTGTTCCAGCTCATCGTCGCGATGGTGGTGGCGGCCACGATCTGGGGGCGCGGCTTCGTCATCCTGGCGGTGCTGCGCGACATCCTCGTCCGCCTCGGCGGCGAGCCGCTGGCGGCCATGACGGAGATCGCGGGACACGCCGTGCGGGGCGTGTTCTACGGCGTCGTCGGCACCGCCGCCATCCAGGGCCTGCTCATGGGCCTGGGGCTCCTCGTCGCCGGCGTGCCGGCGGCGGTGGCGCTCGGCTTCATCACCATGCTGATGGCCCTGTCGCAGATCGGCGCGCCGCTCATCAACCTCGTCTGGATCGGCTCCGCCTGGTGGCTGCACGGGGCGGGCGCCTCCTCGCTGGCGTTCTGGTTCGTGATCCTGCTCGGCATCTTCGTCAGCTTCGCCGACGGCATCATCAAGCCGGCGCTGATCGGGGCCCATATCCACATGCCGATCATCCTGGTCGTCATCGGCGTGTTCGGCGGCTTCCTGTCGTTCGGCTTCCTGGGCCTCTTCATCGGTCCGACGCTGATCGCCATCGCCTACTCGCTCCTGCAGGTCTGGCGCACGGGCACGCTCGGGTGAGATCCCCGCGGCCGTCACGGCGCCCGCCCCGCGTCAGGGGCCCCGGACCTGCGCCCCGAGCGGCTGCAGCGCATCGGTGACGCCCGTCACGATGATCTGGACCCCGACGCACAGGAGCAGGAACGCCGACAGGCGCGTGACGACCCGCGTCCCCTCCACGCCCAGGAGCCGGGCCATGACGGCCGCCTGGCTGTAGGCGTGGTAGACGACCAGTGCCGCCGCCGCCGCGATGGCCAGCGAGACGATCGAGGACCGGATCCCTTCGACCAGGCTCCCCCGCCCGGTGGCGCCGAGCGCGATGGCGGCCGCGATCGTGCCGGGGCCGGTGGTCAGCGGCACGGTCAGGGGGAAGAAGGCCATGCCGGAGACCGCCGCGGCGTCGAGGCTGGAGCGGGTGCCGGACTGTTCCTCGCCGGGCTCGTGCAGCATCGTCCACCCGGACGCGGCCACCACCAGCCCCCCGGCGATCCTGAGCGCCGGCAGGGAGATGCCGAAGAGGCCGAGGATGGCGGCGCCGGCGAAGAGCGAGACGATCAGGATCGCGAAGGCATAGAGCGCGACCCGCAGCGCGACCCCGGCCCGCTCGCGGTCGCTCAGATTGATCGTGCGCGCCAGGAAAATGAAGGCGAGACCGTAGGGATTGATGATCCCGAAGAGGGTTCCGAAGCCGAACAGGAAGTCACTCGCGACCTGCTCGAGCGTGGCGATGGACATGAGGACGTCCCTTGCATCGGGAGGCGGCGCGGCCCGGGGGCCGCGCGGCGCGAAGGCTGCCCGGCCGTCAGGAGAGGGTCGCGACGATGATGGGGCCGAGCATGGTGAGGAACACGTTGGCGACGGCGTAGGGGACCGCCACGCCGAGCACCGGCGTCTGGCTCTCGGCCACCTCGCAAGCCCCGGTCACGGCCGCGTCGACCGTCATGGCGCCCGCCAGCGCCCCGCAGATCACCACCGGGTTCATCTTGAGGACGCGATGGGCGAAGAGCGTGCCGATCACCATGGGGACGAGAGTCACGAAGAAGCCGGCGAACACCAGGGCGACGCCGTTCGCCTGGATGGCCTGCACGGCCGCGGGGCCGTTGGCGAGACCGATCGCCGCGATGAAGCCGCCGAGGCCGATGTCGATCAGGGTCTGCTGGGCCGCCGGCGGGATGTTGCCGATGATCGGCTTGCGGGAGCGGAGCCAGCCGCAGACGAGGCCGGCCACCAGCGCGCCGCCGCCGCCGCCGAGCGTCAGCGGCACCGAGCCGACCGCGATCGAGAGAAGGCCGACCGCCAGACCGACGGCGAGCCCGCCGGCCAGATAGGCGATGTCCGCCCGGTCGCCGGAGGCGAGCGCCTCGCCGACCATGGGCACGATGCGGCTCATGTCCCGGCCATGGCCGACGACCGTCATGACGTCGCCCACGTAGATCCGGGTCTCGGGGGTGATGGGCACGTCGAGACCCCGGCGCGACAGCGACCTCAGGAAGATCCCGCGCAGCTCGGAGCCGAAGCGGTCGACGATCTGCTGCAGGGTGAGGCCGTGCAGGTCCGGGTTCTCGACCAGGACCTCTTTGGCCTCGCCCGGCACCTTGCGCATGATCTCCTCGCCGTCCGTCTCGGGGCCCACGATGGTGTCGGCGTGCAGGATGGCGGCGGTGGGGCCGGCGACCAGGACCTCGTCGTCAAGCTGCAGGACGGTGTCCGGCAGCGGTTCCACGTCCTCGCCCTTGCGCAGGATGCGCTCGACCACCGACCGGCGCCCGATCCGGGCCTCGATCTCGGCGACGGTCTGCCCGGCGCCCTTCGTGGCCTGGTGGGACCGGGCCTGGAACTTGCGGTAGAGGAGGTTGGCGCCCGACTGCTTCTCGCCGCCGGAGGCGAGCGTCTCCTCGAGCTTCTCGGCGGCCGCCTTGAGGTCGACGCCCATCAGCCGGGGCGCCAGGTAGGGCACGAAGACCAGCACGAGGATGTAGCCGGTGATGTAGGTGACCGCGTAGCCCGCCGCGACGTTGCCTTGCGCGGTCTTCAGCGCCGCCGCGTCGAGGCCGAGCTCCTGGAGCGCGCCCGAGGCGGTGCCGATGACCGAGGACTGGGTCAGGGCTCCGGCCGCAAGGCCGGAGGCCGTGCCGGCGTCGAGCTTCAGGAGGTAGGCGGTGGCGAGCACCGCGATGAGGCCGGTGCCGCCGATCACGACGGCGAGCGCCACCTGTCCGAGGGTGCGGACGTTGAGCGAGGCGAAGAATTCCGGGCCCGACCTATAGCCGATCGTGAAAACGAACATGCCGAACAGGATCGACTTCAGGATGCCCGGGATCACGAACTCGCCGAACTGGCCGAGGATCACCGAGACCAGCAGGATCGAGGCGGTGCCTCCGATCGCGAAGCCCTTGATGCGGACCTTGCCCAGCACGGTGCCGAGCGCGATCGAGAGGAGGAGGAAGACTTCCGGTGCCTTGGCGATGACCGTCTGCAGCATGGCGATGATCCGGACCTCGGGGCCTGAGCTTTCTGGGGAACGGAGGGCGGCGGGGGCCTCGCGACCCCCGCCGTCCTCCGGAGAACGGGCAGGCCCGTCAGTGCGCCAGCAGCATCGCGAAGTAGCCGAACACCGTGAGCAGCACGCCCGACACGGCGTAGCCGACGGGGAAGCCGATCCACGGCACGTTCGACTGGATCTCGACCGCCGCCTCGCGGCAGGGGCCGCTATGGCTGCGCGCGCCGGCGACGCCGCCCATCAGGATGGCCGGGTTGATCTTCATGACGTGGTACCCGATGGCCCAGACCAGGATCGGCGGGATCGAGCAGGCGATGAAGCCGACGATGAAGATCTTGAGGGCGATCATGCCGGTCAGCTGGGTGAGCAGCGAGTTGCCGGCGTTGATGCCAACGATCGCGACGAACACGATGAGGCCGAGGTCCTCGAGCACGTTGCGGGCCGCCGACGGCGTGTTGCCGAAGAAGCGGAGCCGCGAGGAGAGCGAGGACACGATCACGCCGGCGACCAGGAGGCCGCCCGCGTTGCCGAGGCCGACGCGCGACCCGAAGGCGGGGAAGTCGATGGCGCCGATCAGGAAGCCCAGGATCATGCCGACCGAGAGCGTGAGGAGGTCGGTCGCGGCGGACGGCCGGATGACGCGGCCGAAGGCGGCGCCGACCCTGCCGACGGCGTCCCGGAGGCCCACCACCGTCACGATGTCCATGCGCTGCAGCTTGGTGTCGTTGCCGATCGGGATCGGCACGCCGCCGCGCTCCAGACCGGTGACCTGGATCTGGTCGGCCCCGGGCAGGGCGCGCCACTCCTCGCGGGTCTTCTTCAGGATCTCGCCGTTCGTGACCAGGATTTCGGCACGGTCGAGCGGGATGTCGAGGGCGGCGCGCTCGGCGACCTCCGGACCGATCAGGCCCATCTTCTCGGTGAGCGCCTCGCGCCGGCCGCCCAGCGCGACGACGTCGCCGAGCTTGAGGGGCAGGTCGTAGGGCAGGCCGAGGGACTCGCCGCCGCGCACCACGTTGACGGCGCGGTATTCAGGATTGGCCTTCAGGATGTCGCCGACGGTCTTGCCGACCCACTGCGGGTTCTCGAGCCGGTAGGCGCGCAGCCCGCCGGCCGTCCAGCCGGACAGGGCGGGCGTGTCGCCGCTTGCCACGCCGTGCTCCTTCTCGTAGGCCTGCGCCGCCGCCTTCGCGTCGATGCCCCACCACTTCGGCAGGTACTTGGTGATCAGGATGATGCCGACCGTGCCCCAGATGTAGGTGATGCCGTACGAGAGGGCGATCATGGCGGTCGCCTGCTCCTGGGTCATGCCCTCCGGCAGCTTCACGACACCGGCCGTGATCGCCTGCTCGGCCGAGCCGATCGCCGCCGACATGGTCTGCGAGCCGGCCAGGATGCCGCCGGCGGCACCGGTGGGCAGCCCGGTCAGGATCGTGCCGCCGACCACGAGGCCGAGGCCGATCAGACTGCTGACCACCGCCAGGAAGGTGAACTTCAGGCCGTCGCCGCCGAGGCTGTTGACGAAGGACGGCCCGACCCGAAGGCCGACCCCGTACATGAACAGGTAGTAGAAGAGGCTCTTGGTGAAGGCGTTGAGCTCGAGCTTCACGCCGTAGGCGGAGGCCGCCACGGAGAGGCCGCAGCCCACCACGATGGCGGCCGCCACCATGCCGAGGCCGTAGCCGGCGATGGTCTGCCGGCCGATCCAGACGGACAGGCCGACGGTGAGGAAGAGCAGGATGAAGGGGTTGGCCCCCAGATAGGCGAAGAAGGCTTGCATGGGGCGGCTCCTCAGCGCTTCGTCTTGGCCAGGACGGCGTCCGGCCTGATCAGCTTGAGGCCCTTGGCGGCCTCGTAGCCGTGGATCTCCTTCACGTCGAGCTTGCGCATGAAGTCGATGGTCTCCTGCGTGATGACCTGCCCGGGCACCATGATCGGGAAGCCGGGCGGGTAGGGGATCACGAAGTTGGCCGAGACCATCTCGGGACCCTCGCGCAGCCGCCGGTCGCATTCGGCCCCGTTCAGCTTCACGTATTCGCAGCCCGGCGCGTCATAGGCCGCGTAGAAGGCCGTGCGCATGTCCCCCTCGGGGGTGCGGTCCCCGGCATCGCCCCGGAACACGTCGTGGAACCGGCTGAAGTTCGGCAGGTCCGGCACGTCGGTCATGAGCGACTTGACGCGCGCGTCGAAGGCGGCCTGCTCGTCGGCCCCACCGTGGGCGAGGCGCCTGTCGATGTCGGTGCAGATCTCGATGAGAACGCGCAGCAGCTGGGCGACGTCGCTGCGCGTGTTGTTGATGTTCGACTGCAGCAGCACCGAGTTGCGCGAGGTCTTGTTCAGCTGGATGCCGTACTGGTTGGCGAGCAGCGCCTTGAACTGCGTGCCGTCGAAGCCCGCCGTTCCGCAGACGAGCGTCATGCGGGTCGGATCCAGGCAGAACTCGTCGTTCCGCATGGTCTCCAGGGCCTCCGCCCAGGTGGTGCCGGGGGCCAGGTAGTCGACGAAGCCGCTTTCCCGGTACGCCGCAGGGACCATGCCGTCGGCGCCGACGATGCGGAAGTATTTCGAGATCAGCGGGTGGGTGTTCACCTGCCGCCGGATCGCCAGCGCGATCTCGATGGCGTTCATCACCAGCCCGTAGCCCTCGAGCTCCATCTGCCGCCGCGCCACGTCCAGGCTTGCGATGAGCTGCTGGTTGGGGCTCGTCGAGGCATGCGTGAAGACCGCCTCGTGGAACTGGGATTCGACCGTGTGGAAGTCCACGTCCTTGACCAGCACCATGGAGCCCTGCCGGATCGCCGACATGGACTTGTGGGTGGAGTTGGTCTGGTAGACGCGCAGCCGGATCTTGCGCGGGTCGGGGACGAGCCGCGTGGCGAGGAGCACCTCCGTCGTCGGGTTCGGGCCCAGGTCCTGCTGCTGGAGCTCGTAGGCCTCCACGGAGGCCGGATCGTGCATCCAGTCCTCGATCGCCTCCGCGGCGCCCATCGCCGTGCGGGGACGCAGGAACGGCGACCAGCGGGCGAAGCCGAACCAGGCCTCGTCCCAGAGGAAGACGAGGTCCGGCTTGATCGCCAGGCACTCCTCCATCACCCGACGGGTGTTGTAGATGTGGCCGTCGAAGGTGCAGTTGGTGAGGTCGACGATCTTCACCCGGTCGAGCCGGCCCTCGGCCTTCAGGTCGAGCAGGGCCTTCTTGATGGAGACCAGCGGCACCGCCCCGTACATGGAGTACTCGGTCATCGGGAAGGCTTCGACGTAGAGCGGCTGGCCGCCCGCGAGCACGAGCCCGTAGTGGTGCGACTTGTGGCAGTTGCGGTCGAGGATGACGATGTCGCCGGGCGCCACCAGCGCCTGGTGGACCATCTTGTTGGAGGTCGAGGTGCCGTT
Source organism: Prosthecomicrobium sp. N25 (assembly GCF_037203705.1). Lineage (NCBI taxonomy): Bacteria > Pseudomonadati > Pseudomonadota > Alphaproteobacteria > Hyphomicrobiales > Kaistiaceae > Prosthecomicrobium > Prosthecomicrobium sp. N25. The sequence continues at coordinate 64,310 of NZ_JBBCAT010000001.1, read as the reverse complement.
GGTGACGAAGAAGACGTGCTCGGCGCCGAAGGCCCGGGCCGCCATGTCCTGCGCCTTCTTGATGTTGCCGGTCGGCTCCAGCAGGCTGTCGAGGCCGCCGGTGGTGGCCGAGCTCTCCGCCAGGAACAGGTTGAGGCCGTAGAACTCGCCCATGTCGCGGATCCAGCCGGACTTGAAGACCGACTTGCCGCGCGCGATCGGGAGCGCGTGGAAGGTGCTGATCGGCCGCCGGGCGTACTTCTTCAGGTTATCGAAGAAGGGCGTCTCGTAGCGCGCCTGGATGCCCTCGAGCACCGACAGGTGCAGCTCGAGCATCTCCTCGATCGAGTAGAGGACGCGCCTGATGGACGCGGCGCGCGGGTCGCCGGCCAGCTCCTCCACGTGGCGGTCCGACAGGACGTAGATGTCGAGGTCGGGCCGGACCCGCTTCAGGCCGCGGGCGAGCGCCAGCGTCATGTCACGGCTGTCCCCCGCCAGCTTGTCGAGGCCGACCGAGGCGAGGACGCGGCGAAGCACCGGCGCGTCATGGCGCGAGGCGTAGGCGAAGCCCTCGTAGATGGTGACGGCCGCGATGTCGGGGTTCACGATGGCGGCGCAGACCGCGTCCTCGAAGCTTCCGACCGGGACCGCCTCATAGACGAACTGGTCCTCGGGCCGGCGCATCCGCCGCAGCTCGGCCGACTGCTCGGCGCCCTTGACCGCAGCGCCGGGCGTGACCAGCAGCATCTCGAAATAGGGCCGGCGCGCCTCGCCCCGGCCGAGGGTCGGGGGCAGGATGTCGGCCGGCGTGTCGCCGGTCTCGTCGCCGGTCTCCCATTCGGCCGGGTCGTACTTGTAGTCGCGGGTGACGATGGCGGCGGAGAGGCGCCGCGCCAGGGCCGCGAAGCCCTTGGCCTCGCCGGCGGCGAGCCGCTCCTTCAGCGCCGCGAGGAGCCGGGCGCCCGGGAAGGCGTGGAAGTCCTCCATGCCGGTCGCCGTCGCGAAGGCCTCCGCGACGGCGCCCACAGCGGCCCTGCCGTCGGCCCAGGCGCCCGCCACGTCGGCGAGCGCGCGCCAGCCGTCGGCCCGCGCGGAGGGCATGGAGAAGAAGTGGTCGATGCGGTGGTCGTCGGCTGGCTTGTGGTTCATGGCGCCCCTCCGGCAAAGTATTCGTGCGACGATCTCGGTAGAAATGCCTATCGGCACTTCTCACGGAAAACCGAATGTGGCGCCGTGGCCATAACGTGCTTGATTGTTTGGGACATCCGGAAGTTCTCTTAGGCGGCGGCGTCCCAGAATTGGTAACTCTGGCGGATTAGGAAGAAATTATTGTTGCGTTTATTGTAGATATTCCGTCATCGCAGGGGAACGTCTCCACGATGAGTTGCAGATCGTCTCACAAGGGGCCTTTCATCCCTGCGGGACGATGCTTGCCAGTGCCGGCAGATCGGCTGGATACTGCATCGGGCGCCGCCGCAAGACCCACGAGGGCACGCACGGGACCTTCGGACCTCCCCCGGTCGACACGAGCGCGCCCGGACCGGACCGAGGGCACCCTCGTGCGGGTAGGCGGGAGATCGTCAGAGGTCCGTTCCGTTCCATCCCCGGTGCCCGCCCTCCCTCAGGAGCCCCCGCAGGCCCACGCGATCAAGCAGGGCCGGAAAAGCATGTCAGCATGCCCCATTCGGCGGGGGAGAAGTCCTCCGGAGAGAGGACGAGCATGGCCAAGAAGAACGACCGGGCCGTCGCCGAGGCGACCGAGCCTTCGCCCGAACCGGCAAGCGGCAAGCTGAAGCGCGCGGACTACGACAAGGAACTCGCCCGCCTGCACGGCGAGCTGGTCGCCCTGCAGGAATGGGTCAAGCAGGAGGGCCTCAAGGTCTGCATCCTGTTCGAGGGCCGCGACGGAGCCGGCAAGGGCGGCACCATCAAGGCGATCATGGAGCGGGTCAGCCCCCGCACCTTCCGCGTGGTGGCCCTGCCTGCGCCGAGCGACCGCGAACGCTCGCAGATGTACCTCCAGCGCTACCTGCCGCACCTGCCGGCGGCCGGCGAGGTCGTGATCTTCGACCGGTCCTGGTACAACCGCGCCGGCGTGGAGCGCGTGATGGGCTTTTGCACGGAGGAGCAGGCGCGCAAGTTCCTGGACGCCGTTCCGGCCGTCGAGAAGGCGATCGTCGAGTCCGGCGTCATCCTGATCAAGTTCTGGATGGAGGTCGGCGAAGAGGAACAGACGCGCCGCATGGAGGAGCGCATCAACGATCCGCGCAAGATCTGGAAGCTCTCGCCCATGGACCTCGAATCCTACAAGCGTTGGTACGACTACTCCCGCGCACGCGACGAAATGTTCGAGAAATCCGACAGTCCCTGGGCGCCCTGGTACGTGGTCCCCTCCGACAGCAAGCGCAAGGCACGCCTGAACGTCATCAACCACATCCTCAAGCTGATCCCCTACAAGCGACCCAAGCGCGACAAGATCGAGCTGCCGAAGCGCCAGAAGCGGGGAGACTACGAGCCGTCCCGCTACGTGGTGAAGGTCGTCGAACAGGTCTACTGAACGGCCCGCGCTTGCGTGTCGGCGTGGGCGGGCCGGCTGCGACGACCGGCGAGGCGATGGGCACGGGACGCGTTGCCCGCATGCCGGGGTATCAGTCGATTTGCGGACTTTCGCTTACGGGATGCCACTGATATTTTTGCTCCCGCAAGGAGATCTCGGTGCATTTCCTTGAGCATTCACAATATCTTTTCGGGCGGGCTGCCCCGGAAACCGGCGCGGGCGCTCGATGTCTTGGTGCTCGAAGGAGACCGGGTCATGGCCGTGCCGCATCAGACCGTTTCCGGCCGGGTGGCCGACCTGCGGGAGGAGGGCGACGCCGGCCTCTCCCTCACCCGGGACGATGCGCCCTGGCGCTGAACCGATTCGCCGCGGGGACACCGGTCCCGCCGCCCGACCGATGCGAGCGCCGGCCGGTCCTTTCCGGGTCGCGCCTCCAAGGGAGCTTCCCGTGATCCCATCCGTGAAAGCCAGCATCGTCGGCGGCGAGGGCTTCCCCATCGTCGGGCGCGCCGGCGGCGCATCCGAGTCCCCGGGCACGAATCAGGCCAAGCACAAGACAACGGTTCCGGAGTACCCAACATGACGTCGGAAGCCATCAACCCTGCCGCCACGGGGCACCTCCCCTTCTTCATCACGGGGCCCGGGCAGAGCGACACCCTGCTCAGCATCATGGTCGTCGTGCTCGTGCTCAGCCTGATCGGGATCGGCGTGTTCTACTTCAAGCTCCACGCCCTTCCGGAGCACATGCTGCACGGAAGCCAGAAGGCACAGCTGGAGATCGTGGGCGTGCTCGCGCTCATCTCGCTCTTCACGCACAACCACCTCTTCTGGATCGCAGGGCTGCTGCTCGCCTTCATCGACCTTCCGGACTTCATGACGCCCATCAACAGCATGGCGTCCTCGCTCAGCCGCATCGCGCACAACTCCGGGCCGCCGCCCGAGCAGGAGGCTGCTCCGGCTCCCGAGACCCCGGCCGCGAAGGACGCGCACCCCGTCGCCCACGACCGCGTCGAAGCCCTGGCAAAGAAGGCCTGATCCATGCTCGAGCTGATGCTCTGTTCCATGTTCACGCTCCTGCCGGACTGGCTCTATCGGCGCTTCGTCCAGGGCAAGCGCTTCGGCAGAGAGATCACGATCTATTCCGTGTGGTACGAACTCCGCTACGGCATCACCGGATGCCTGTTCCTCACGGTCATGCTGATTACCGTCATCTTCTATTTCCACCCGGCGAGCACCAACGTGGCGACGCTGTTCCGTTCGATCCCGATCCTGCCGGACGGGTCCGGCCGCGTCGCGGAGGTCTATCGTGACATCCGCGGCGAGGTGAAAGCGGGCGATCCGATCTTCCGCCTCGACGATTCGACGCAGAGGGCGGCAGTCGACACGGCGCGGCGCAAGATCGAGGAGACGGAGGCGGCCATGAAGGTCGCCCAGGTCGAACTCGGGGCGGCGGATTCGAGGATCGCCGAAGCGGAGGCGGCGCTCGAGCAGGCGCAGAACGAATACGACACCCGCGCCGAGCTGCTCCGCCGAAACGCGGCGACGGTCTCGGTGCGCGAGGTGGAGCGCCTGAAGGTGCAGGTCGACGGCCGTCAGGCCGCCGTGCAGACGGCCCGGGTCAACAAGCAATCGTTGGAAGTCCAGCTCTCCACGCTGCTTCCGTCCCAGAAGGCGAGCGCGGAGGCGGCGCTCGCCCAGGCGCAGGTGGAACTGGCCAAGACGGTCGTGAAGGCCGGCGTCGACGGCCGCCTGGAGCAGTTCACCCTGAAGGTCGGCGACATCGTCAACCCGTTCATGCGCCCGGCCGGCATCCTCATTCCGGCCACGAGCGGACGGCGTGCCGTGGTCGCCGGCTTCGGCCAGATCGAGGCGCAGGTGATGAAGCCCGGCATGATCGCGGAGATCACCTGCGCGGCGAAGCCCATGGCCATCATCCCGATGGTCGTGACCGAGGTGCAGGATGTGATCGCCTCCGGCCAGGTCCGGCCGACGGACGTCCTGGTCGACCCGTCCAAGATCGGTGGCTTAGGCGGCACCATCACGGTCTTCATGGAGCCGCTCTTCGCCGGCGGGACGGACGACCTGCCGCCCGGCAGCGCCTGCGTGGCGAACGCCTATACGAGCAACCACGAGGCCCTGCAGGACCCGAACATCTCGACCGGCCGCTGGGTCTTCCTGCACCTCGTCGACACGGTCGCGCTCGTGCATGCCCTGATCCTGCGGATTCAGGCGATCATGCTGCCGGTGCAGACCCTGGTGTTCAAAGGCCACTGAGGCCCCGGCGATCACGGGGGGCCCGACCCCCTCACGGACGGGTCCTCCGGCCGGGCGCCCGATCCCGGGCGTTCGGGGGACGCCGTGCCTGCGATGATTGCGCCAGGATCGGGCCCGGATGGCGGGGGAGCCGCAACATCCTGCTCTTCATAGATCCTGGTGCTACGGATGTAAGTACAAGTCCGTTCTCGTGGTTTGTTACGTGCAAATGCGGACCGCAGCTGGAGCACTTGTTGGAATTCCAGCATTGGTTCATTCTCAAAGACTAATATAGACAGCAGGCGACCTTAGAATCGTCGCAAGGCTCGTGGTCCACATGAAGCGTCTGGGGGAGAGGTCCATGCACGAAGCTTGCAAGACCAGAACCATGCCTGCGATCGCGTATCCTGTTGCTGTGATCGCCGCATTGATCGGTGGCTTCGGCGAGGTCCGGGGGGACGAGCTTTCGGGTACGCTGAAAAGGATCAACGAGCGCGGCACCATCACGATCGGCCACCGGGACGCGTCCGTTCCGTTCTCCTTCTACGACGAAGGCAAGCGCCCGGTGGGCTATGCGATCGATCTCTGCAATGCCGTCGCCGAGCGGATCCGGTCGGCGCTGAAGCGGCCCGACCTGCAGGTGGCCTATGTGCTCGTGACCCCCCAGAACCGCCTCTCGATGGTTGCCGAGGGCAAGGTCGACATGGAATGCGGATCGACCACCAACACCCTCGCGCGCCAGGAGCAGGTGGACTTCTCGGCCATCACCTTCACGACCGGCACGCGACTGCTCGTCCGCAAGGCGGCCGGGGCGCGCGAGATCGAGGATCTTCAGGGCAAGTCGATCGGCGTCGTCGGCGGCTCCACCAACGAGAAGGCCGTGAAAGCCATGATCGATGCGGGCACGCTGAAGGACCTTCGGCTGGTGGCGTTCCCGGGCTATGCCGAAGCCGGTGCTGCCCTGGAGGGCGGCCGCGTCGACGCCGTGGCGACCGACGACGTCATCCTGTTCGGGCTCCTGTCGCGGTCGCCGGCGAAGGGCGAGCTGGCGGTGGTCGGCCGCCTCCTGACCTACGACCCGTATGGGATCATGCTGCCCCGCAACGATTCGTCGTTCCGGCTGGTGGTGAACCGCACGCTGGCGGACCTCAGCCGGTCCGGCGAGATCCGCCGGTTGCATGCCCGCTGGTTCGATCCGGTCGGCGTGCCCCTCAGCCCGCTCCTCGACGCGGCCTTCACGCTGCAAGCGCTGCCCGAGTAGAGCAGTAGAGCAGCGGGTCGAACCGGATCCCGATCCGGTCCGTGGTTGCCGGGGTCGGATGCTTGGGGCAAGCCCGGGCCCGGCAGAAACGAAGATCCCGCGAGAGGTCGAACCCGGGCGGGCTACCGGCCGAGCCCGGCGGCGTAGCGTTCGAGGCCCTGGACCGCCGCCCCCTGCTGCAGGTCCTTGACCGCCTCCTCGTAGGCGTCCCGCCCGCCCTGGGGCAGGCGATGGGCGATGCCCTGGTGGCAGTCGATGCAGGTCTTGCCGGTGTCCACGGCCTCCTGGTGCCGCCGCCCGGCCCGGGTCTCCTGCTTGGTGAAGTCCATGTACTCGAAGGCGTGGCAGTTGCGGCACTCGCGGCTGTCGGCGGCCTTCATGCGCCGCCACTCGCTCTGCGCCAGATGGATGCGGTTCGCCTCGAACTTCTCCTTGGTCCAGATCGAGCCGGTGATGAAGTGGCCGTAAAGCTCCTTCGAGGCCTGGATCTTGCGGACGATCTTGTGCTGCCATTCGCGCGGGACATGGCAATCCGGGCAGGTCGCGCGGACGCCGGAGTGGTTCTGATAATGGATCGTCTGCTTGTACTCGGCGAAGACGTTCTCCTCCATTTCGTGGCAGCCGATGCAGAACTTTTCGGTGTTGGTCATCTCCAGCGCCCAGTGGAACCCGCCCCAGAACAGGATGCCGGCGCCGAAGCCGACGACCAGGAGGGTCCCGAGCGCGATCGTGGCGGCGGGCCGGCGGACGAAATCCCAGGTCCGGCGGAGGAGGCCGGCCCGCGGGGCCGGCGAGGGCGTGCTGATCTCGGTCATGTGGCCTGCCCCGTCACTTCACGTCGGTGGACGGCTTGAAGGTGTTGGTGACCAGCTCCTTCGTGTCGGCCTGCGGCACGTGGCACTGGTTGCAGAACCAGCGGGTCCCCGGGATGGAGTCGAGCTGCCGGCCGTCGCGGTCCAGGTAGTGGGTCATCGACAGGGTCGGCGCGCCCTGCTTGGCGGCGACCGACCAGTCGTGACAGCCGAGGCACTGGTTGGTGCGCCAGTCGATCTGGTAGCGGTCGATCTGGTGCGGGATCAGCGGCGGCTGCTGGCGGTAGGCGCGCGAGAAGCGGCCGGCGGTGTCCTGCTTCGGCACGTCGCCGGGCGCCAGGTCGACCTCCGGCGCCACACCCCCGCGCAGCCCCTTGAGCTCCTGGCCGGTCTGCTGCGAGACGCCGATCCCGGTGCCCAGGACCGCCAGCGCGGCGGCGAGCGTCGCGATCGTCACGAACTTGTTCATGGGGTTACCTCGCGGGTGGGTGCCGCGCCGGCGGGGCCTTCGCGGTCGTCGAAGCGATGGGTGAAGCGGAAGACGGACTTGTTGCAGACGTCTATGCAGCGGCCGCATGTGGTGCAGTCGCGGTCGAGGATCACCGGTCCGTGGCCGCGGCCCGCGCCCTTCAGGGCCGGCACGATCACCTGCGGCTCGGGGCAGACCGCGAAACAGTCCATGCAGTCGTCGCAAGCGGCGCGGTCGGTGGCGGAGACCCTCACCAGCGAACGCGCACCGAGGAGGCCGTAGGCGGCACCGACCGGGCAGAGATGCGAGCACCAGCCGCGCCGCGCGACCAGGAGGTCGAGCACGAACACCGCGAGCACCAGCGTCCAGGCGAAGCCGAGCCCGAAGACGAGGCCGCGGAACAGCATCGTGACCGGGTTGACCAGCTCCCACAGGACCATCCCGGACAGGGCCGACCCGGCGACCACCATGGCGAGCATCCAGAGCCGCGTCGCCGGGCGCGGCTGCCAGCCCTTGGACTGGATCCCGAGCCGCTCGCGCAGCCAATGCGCCGCGTCCGTCACCGGGTTGACCGGGCAGACCCAGGCGCAATAGGCCCGCCCCGAGACGAGCGCGTAGAAGGCCGCCACGATGGCGGCCCCGGCGAGCGCCGTCGCGGCCGGCCCATGCCCCGCCGCGATCGACTGGAGGAGCACGAGCGGGTCGGTCAGCGGCAGCAGGCCGAGGGTCATCGAGGAGGCGAGCGAGCCCTTGGCGATGGAGATCCCGAGCAGCGGGCCGGCCAGGAACAGGCCGAGCACGCCGGCCTGCGAGAGGCGGCGGGCGAGCAGCCAGCGGTGGCGGGCGAAGAAGGAGCGGTCGCTCACAGGCCGCCCTCCGGCCGCCGCACCGGCAATCCCTGGATGCCCGGCACGAGCGGACCCTGGTTCTTCTCGAACTCCTTCCAGCCGAGCCGGTAGTGCTCGCCCGGGCGCCCGCGCGCGAGCCGGCGCGGCAGGACCTTGATGGCCGCCTCCTCCAGCACGCAGGACTTCTCGCACTTGCCGCAGCCTGTGCACTTCTCGGCATGGACGGTCGGACGGAACACGGCGTGCTTGCCGGTCCGGCTGTTCGATTCCGTCTCGAGCGTGATCGCCTCGTCGATCGCCGGGCAGACCCGGTAGCAGACGTCGCAGCGCAGGCCGAGGAAGTTCAGGCAGTGCTCCTCGTCGACCAGGACGGCAGTGCCCATCGCGGCCTTGCCGATATCCGTCAGCGCAGGGTCGAGCGCCCCCGTGGGGCAGGCCTTCACGCAGGGGATGTCCTCGCACATCTCGCAAGGGATCCTGCGCGCCGTGAAGAAGGGCGTGCCGGTCGCCGGATCGTCGATGCCGAGCTCGGCGAGCTTCAGGGTGTCATACGGGCAGGCGCGCACGCACAGGCCGCAGCGCACGCAGGCGGCCAGGAAGTCGGCCTCGGCCGAGGCCCCCGGCGGCCGGATCGCGTCGGCCGGCAGCGCCGCGGCGCGCCGGCCGTGGAGAGCGAGCAGGAGGCCCGCGACGGCCACGCCCGCGCCGCCGCGCGCTGCGGCTTCCAGGAAGCGGCGGCGCTCGGGCGACAGGAGCGGTGCCGGGGCGCGTTCGGCCGGCATCGGTGGGGCACTCCGGGGCTCGGGACGGAACGGAACGTCCGGCGCGGCCCTGCCGCGCCGGACGGGGTTCAGGCGCGCTCGACCTTGCAGGCGCACTTCTTGAAATCGGTTTCCTTGGAGAGCGGGCAGGTCGCGTCGAGCGTCAGCTTGTTGACGAGCTGGCCCTCGTCGAACCACGGGAAGAACACCACGCCCTTCGGCGGCTTGTTGCGCCCGCGCGTCTCCACCCGGGTGGTCACCTCGCCGCGCCGGGTCGACACCTTCACCTCCTGGCCGCGGCGCAGGCCGAGCGCCTGGGCGTCGTCCGGGTTCATGAAGATCTGCGCCGCCGGGTAGGACCGGTGCAGCTCCGGCACGCGCCGGGTCATCGATCCGGAGTGCCAATGCTCGAGCACCCGGCCGGTGACCAGCCAGAGCGGGAACGTCGGGTCGGGCTCTTCCGCCGCCGGCTCGTAGGGGGCGAAGATGATCTTCGCCTTGCCGTCCTTGTTGCCGTAGAAGGACACACCCTCGCCGGCCTTCACGTAGGGGTCGTAGCCTTCGCGGAAGCGCCAGGCCGTCTCCTTGCCGTCGACCACGGGCCACTTGAGGCCGCGGGCCTTGTGGTAGGTGTCGAACGGCGCGAGGTCGTGCGCCTTGCCGCGGCCGAAGGCGGCGTATTCCTCGAAGAGCCCCTTCTGCAGGTAGAAGCCGAAGTCGCGGGACTCCTGGTTCTCGAAACCGTCCGCGATCTCCGAGACCGGGTACTTGTTGACCGTCCCGTTGGCGAACAGGACCTCGTAGAGGGTCTTGCCCGCGAGCTCGGGCTTCCTTGCGATCAGGTCCGCCGGCCAGACCTCCTCGACCTTGAACCGCTTGGAGAACTCGACGACCTGCCAGAGGTCCGAGCGCGCCTCGCCGGGCGCGGAGACCTGCTGGCGCCAGAACTGGGTGCGCCGCTCGGCATTGCCGTAGGCCCCCTCCTTCTCGACCCACATGGCGGTCGGCAGGATCAGGTCGGCGGCGAGCGCCGTCACGGTCGGATAGGGGTCCGACACCACCACGAAGTTGGCCGGGTTCCGGTATCCGGGCAGGCCCTCCTCGTTCATGTTCGGGGCGGCCTGCATGTTGTTGGTGCACTGGACCCAGTAGACGTTGAGCACGCCGTCCTTGAGCATCCGGTGCTGCTGGACGGCGTGGAAGCCGACCTTGTCCGGGATCGTGCCCTCCGGCAGGTTCCACTTGGCCTCGGCGACCTTCCGGTGGTCCGGGTTGGTGACCACCATGTCGGCCGGCAGGCGATGCGCGAAGGTGCCGACCTCCCGCGCCGTGCCGCAGGCTGAGGGCTGGCCGGTCAGCGAGAAGGGCGAGTTGCCGGGTTCCGAGATCTTGCCCACCAGAAGATGCACATTGTACATCAGGTTGTTAACCCAGGTGCCCCGGGTGTGCTGGTTGAACCCCATGGTCCAGAGGCTCATGACTTTCCGGTTCGGGTCGGCATAGACCTCGGCGAGGCGCTTCAGCTTCTCGGCCGGCACGCCCGACAGGTCGGCGACGTATTCGAGCGTGTAGGGCTCGACCGCCTTGGCGTAGTCCTCGAAGGAGATCGGATCGAGCTTGCCCGCATCCACCTTGTGGGACGCGTTGACGGCCCTGTCCTCGAGCGGGTTGTTGGGCCGGAGCCCGTAGCCGATGTCGGTCGCCGTCTTGGTGAAGACGACGTGCTTCTCGACGAAGGCCTTGTTGACCCGCCCGGTCTTGATGATGTGGTTGGCGATGTAGTTGAGGATCGCCAGGTCGGTCTGCGGCTTGAACACCATGCCGTTGTCGGCGAGCTCGAAGGAGCGGTGCTCGAAGGTGGAGAGCACGTGCACCTCGGCGCCCGGCTTGGTCAGCCGCGTGTTGGTGAGCCGCGACCACAGGATCGGGTGCATCTCGGCCATGTTCGAGCCCCAGAGCACGAAGGCGTCGGCGGCTTCCAGGTCGTCGTAGCAGCCCATCGGCTCGTCGATGCCGAAGGCGCGCATGAAGCCGACCACCGCCGAGGCCATGCAGTGGCGGGCATTGGGGTCGAGGTTGTTGGAGCGGAAGCCGGCCTTCATCAGCTTGGCCGCCGCATAGCCCTCCCAGATGGTCCACTGTCCCGAGCCGAACATGCCGACCGAGGTCGGCCCCTTCGCCTTCAGGGCGGCCTTCCACTTCTCGGCCATCACGTCGAAGGCCTGGTCCCAGGTGACCGGCGTGAACTCGCCGGCCTTGTCGAACTTGCCGTTCCTCATGCGCAGGAGCGGGCGGGTCAGCCGGTCCTCGCCGTACATGATCTTGGAGAGGAAGTAGCCCTTGATGCAGTTGAGGCCCCGGTTGACCGGCGCCTCCGGGTCGCCCTGGGTGGCGACCACCCGGCCCGACTTGGTGCCGACGAGCACCGAGCAGCCGGTGCCGCAGAAGCGGCAGGGTGCCTTGTCCCAGCGGATGCCCGCGTCCGCGACCGTCGCCGCGGAGGCCGGCAGCGCGATGCCGGCGACCGACGCGGTGGCGGCCGCGGCCGTTGCCTTGAGGATGTCACGGCGGTTCTGGTGAACGGTCATGGTCGGTCGACCTCGGATCGGGAGGGACGGAAAACGAGGCTGGTCAGGCTTGCGCGCAGGCGCCACCGCAGCCGCAGGGCGCCGGCTCGGCCGCCTCCGGCTCGAAGGCGTGGTAGACGAGCGCGGTATCGAGCACGCCGGGGATCTGGTTCATGGCCATCAGGCTGTCGGAGGCATAGCGGCCATCCGCGTCCGTCGCGGTGACGACGAGCCGGCCGTCCCGCGTGGCCGCATGGACGTCGACGCCGGGCAGCCGCCTGAGCATTTCCGTGATGGCGATCTCGTCGAAGGGCTGGACGTGGACCAGCACGCCGATGACGTTCATGACGCTCTCCCGAGGGGCAGGACGGCGGGGGTCGGCCGCACCGCGACGGCGCCGGCCGGACAGACGGAGACGCAGGCGCCGCAGCCCGTGCAGGCCTCCTCCCGCAGCACGGGCAGGAACCGGCCGTCGGGGCAGGGCGAGAAGCGGATCGCGCCGGACCCGCAGGCGTCGCCGCAGGAGCGGCAGGCGACGCCGCCGACCGCCAGGCACGCCGGCCCGATCGCCGCGCGCACCGTCCAGGGCCGGGCGCCCGCGGCCGCGAGGGCGCCGGTCGGGCAGGCTTCCGTGCAGGCCGCGCAGAAGGTGCATTCGCCTTGCGAGAAGTCGAGGATCGGGCGGCGCCCGCCGTCGAGCCGGACGATGCCGGCCGGACAGGCCGTCGCGCAGGCGGCGCAGCCGTCGCAGGCGGACCGGAACGCCGCCTCGGGCAGGGCGCCGGGCGGCCGTACCGGGTCCGCAGCGGGGCGGCTGCGTCCGAACAGAAGGGCACGTCGGTCGAGGAGGTTTGTCATCGGCGGGTCCGTTCGGGGCAACCCTGCCCGCGCGGGCTCCGCCTCGGCTTGACAATCGTCAAGTCCAGGCTTCCGAGGGATTACGTACGGTCAGATCCGGGTCAGGCGTCTTCCCGCACCCGCGGGCGGACGGCCCGGCGAACCCAGGCCTCGGCTTCGGTCGCGCCGTGCAGGGTCACGGCCAGGTGCTCCGCGAAGGCGAGCCACGCCGCCCTGTGCTCGGAGGAGACGCCGATCAGCACCGGGATGTCGGCCGCGACCGCGGCTTCGATCACTTGCCTGAAGCCGCCGCCCTCCGCCTCGCGCCGGCCGAACTTGGAGAGGATCACCAGATCGGCGCCGTCCCGCAGGCCCCCGAGCGCCTGCGCGGCGGCCGTCTCCAGCGCGCCGGCGTCGAGGCGGCACCCGCGCCCGTGGCGTCCGAGATCCTGCGAGATCGCCAGCCTGGTCCCGCGGGCGAGATCCTCGAGCGTCATCTCGGCGCGACCCGCGACGGCACGGCACGCGCTGGTCTGGACCATGCCGGCGAGACGGACGCCGTCCCGGGCGAGCCGCTGCGCCAAGCCTGCCAGGGTCGCGTCCCCGGTGCCGCGCCCGGCATACGCGAGGGCGGCGAGCTTGGGCGGGTCGTGCGTCATCGAGGGCCTCCGGGGCGCGGCGGGCCCGACAGGCCGTCCCGCTCGTCTGCAGCGGGATGGTAGCCGGCCGCGGGCCCCGGGCCTTGCCTTCGGTCAAGCGCGCGCCGGCATCGCGAGGTCGATCCCGCCGGCGTGGCGGACGGCGGATCTTTTACTCGGCTGAGCGAAGGCTGCAGCATGCCGTTCGCCGAGGATTCTCCTCGCCGCCGCCCTCGAAGGACGGCCGTACGTTTCCTAGAGAGGGTCCGGTTCGTCCGGCCCGGCCATGGCGGCGGGCTTCGACCCGCGCGCGGCCGGGGACTCGCGCATGACGCTGCGGCTTTTCGCGACCTCGGCGGCGATCTCCGTATAGGCGAGCCAAGCCTCCTCGCCGAAGCGGTAAAGGCCCGCGCCGAGGAGAACGGTCGCGATCAGGAACAGAAGTGCGGCACCGTAGCCATGGTGGAGACCCAGGAACTGGGCTCCAAAAAGGACGGCGAGAAGCAGGGTCGCGCAAATTCCGCTCGCGAGCGCGAACAGGATGCCCTTGCCGAGAATGACGGCGCGCACCTCCAGCGAGCGGAGCCGGTCGGCGCGCTCCGCGGCCCATTTGTTCTCGACCGTTTCCGCGCGCACCGCCTCGAGCCTCTGGCTCAGCGCCGACAGCCGTGAGTTCATCAGGGATACGAAGGCGGCGACAGCGCCCAGGAAGAAGGCCGGCGCCGCGGCGTTCGAGAAGATGTGCGCCAGCCGGTCCAGGTCGGGCAGCGCATCGAGTCCGACCTCACCCACCGCCCATCTCCCGTATGCAAGTTTATGCAAGCATTGCCCGTCCGAACCGCGACGTCAATCGCGGGCGTGGACCGCCACCCGCCCCATCGACACCGCGCCGAAGGCCGCGGCCTGGGCACAGGTCTCCCGGGGCCGCTCGCCTCGGCCGGGGGACGGCGGAGCGCAGCGCCTTCCGCTGGCGCGGCCCGGATGAACAGGGCCTTACTCGAAAACGCCGTAGCCCGGCACCGCGTTCTTGCGCACACCGTCGAGGTTCAACTCGACTCCGATGCCCGGGGCATCGGGTAGGGTGATGTGCCCGTCCTCGACGATGGATGGTCCGCCGCCGGGAACGTGGACGTAGCTGTCCCACACGTCGCGCTCCTCGAGGGCGTGCCATTCGAGAAGGAGAAAGTTCGGCACGGTCCCGCAGACATGGCAGGTGGCCATGGTGCCCAGCGGGGTGGAGACGAGATGGGGCGCGAAGGGAATGTAGTAGATTTCGGCGAGGTGAGCGATCTTGCGGCTCTCCGAAAGACCCCCGCATTTGGGGACGTCCGGCATCACCACGTCGACGCCCTGGCTCTGGAAGAGTTCGCGAAAGCCCCAGCGCAGGTAGAGGTTCTCGCCGACGCAGAGCGGCGTCTTGCTGCGCATGCGGATCTGCTTCAGCGCCTCGACGTTCTCGGCGGGGATGGGCTCTTCCAGCCAGAGCAGGTCGAAGCGCTCCATCTCGCTGGCGATGCGGCAGGCGCTCGGCACGTCGTAGCGGGCGTGAAGGTCGATGCAGAGATCGATGTCGGGTCCGACCGCATCGCGGACGGCGGCCACGCGCTCCACCATGGAGCGCAGCTCCGCGCCGTTGATCGTGTGATTGACGGCATCGAACTTCGCCGGATGTTCGAGGTCGTCGATGTCGAACTTGAGGGCCGTGAAGCCCTCGGCGACCATGCGCCGGGCGCGGGCTGCGCATCCCTCCGGGGAGCCTGCCGGGCCGTCGCCGTCGCCGCAATCGGCGTAGAGCCGGATGCGGTCGCGAAACTTCCCGCCGAACATGCGGTAAAGGGGCTGGCCGGCCGCCTTGGCGGCCAGGTCCCACAACGCCATCTCGATGCCGCTCAGCGCGATCAGGAAGATCCCCGACTGGGCGCCGGAGAAGACGTGCTTCCGCCGAAGCTTCTCCCAGAGATACTCGACGTTGCGCGGATCCTCGCCGATCAGCTCCGATTTCAGTTCGGAGATCAGGCCGACGATGGCGGCAGCCCCGGCGTCCGGATTGGCCTCGCCGAAGCCGGTCACGCCGGCATCGGTGTCGATCCGAACGAGCGTGGCCTTGCCGTGGTAGGCCACCACGGCCGTCTTGATGTCGGTGATCTTCATCGCTGGTCCTGCTGGAATGTGCGGAGACTCCGGCGGCATCCGAGCGATGCCGCCGTGGGCGATGGCAGGGCGCGAGGGGCGCGCCGTTTCAGGTCTTCGGGTTCAGCGCGCGCCAGGCCTGGTATTCGTCATTGGCGTCGGGATGCAGCGGGTAGTAGCGCTGCATGGGGGCGCCCTTCATCAGCATCATGCGCGAATATTCCTCCCATTCGTGATGCTTCTGCGCCGCCTCGATCACCGCCGGTGCCATGGAGACCGGCAGGACCACGGCGCCGTCGTCGTCGGCCACGATGATGTCGCCCGGCATGACCGTGACGCCGCCGCAGGCGATGGGGACGTTGACGGCATTCGGGAAGAGGGTGGTCTGGACATGGTAGTTGGGAGTCCAGCCGCGCAGCCAGCAGGCGAGGTCGAGCTTCTTCACGTTCGGCCGGTCGCGCATGCAGCCGTCGATGACGATCCCGGCGCCGCCGCGTCCCTTGAAGTAGGTGCACATCATGTCGCCGAAGACGCCCGAGCTCATGTCGCCGCGCGCGTCGACGACGACCACGTCGCCTTCCTGGACGTGGTAGAGCACGTGCCGGTGCAGCTGCGTCTCCGGATCGGCATACTCGCCTTCGTTGAAGAGGTCGGGCCGCTGGGGCAGGAACTGAAGGGTCAGGGCCGGTCCGACGATGGACTTTCCCTCGCTCTGCGGGACCGGGCCCACCATGTGCGGGTTGCGGTAGCCCATGTGCCCGAGCGTGCCGGCGACGGTTGCGGCGCCGATGTCCTTCAGCGCGTCGATGATGTCCTTGGGCGGGCGGACGATGCCAGGTGTATGCGTCATGAGGACCTCGGGTTGGACTACCAGTTCGTGACGGATCCATCGCGGCGCCTGAGATGCGGGGCTTCCCAGAAGCGTAGGCTTTCCTTGCGGATGGCGTCTTCGTTCACCTCGACGCCGAGCCCGGGCAGGTCGCCGACCGGATAGGAGACGCCGTCGAGCCGCGGCTGGACGGGGAAGTATTCGGCGTTGTCGAAGCCCAGCTTGACTTCGGGCGCCCGCGTTTCGAGCCATGAGAAGTTCGGTACGGCGGCGGCGAAGTGCACGGTCGCGGCAGTGCAGACTGGACCGAGCGGATTGTGCGGCATCAGGTCGACATAATGGGCCTCGCTCCAGCCCGCGACCTTCATCGCCTCGGTCAGACCGCCGACATTGCAGATGTCGAGCCGGTTGAACTGATGGATGCCGCGTTCGATGTAGGGCAGGAACTGCCACTTGCTCGCGAACTCCTCGCCGATGGCGAAGGGCACGTCCGTCAGCGTCCGCAGGGACTCGTAGGCCTCCGGAGTCTCGTCGCGGATCGGCTCCTCGAGGAAGTCCAGGACACCCCGGCCGAGCCTGGCGCAGAAGCTCGCGGCTTCCGCGACATTGAGGCGATGGTGGTAGTCGATGCCGAGGACGAGGTCGTCGCCGAGGGCTTCGCGCGCCTTGTTGAGCATCCGGGCCGTTGGGGCGATCGATTCCCGCGGCTCGAAGATATCGGTGCTGCTCTGTCCGGCGGGGAAGAACCGGATCGCCGTCCAGCCCTGGGCGGCCAGTTCGCGGGCCCGCTCGATGGCGGCGTCACCCTCCGCCTCGTCGCCCGTGGAGGCGAAGGTCGGGATCCTGTCGCGCTGCTTGCCGCCGAGGAGCTCGTAGACCGGCACGCCGAGCGCCTTGCCCTTGATGTCGTGCAGGGCGATGTCGATGGCCGATATGGCGGCCTGGAGCACCCGTCCGCCTTCGAAATACTGGCTGCGATAGGCTTCCTGCCAGATCCGTCCGATCTGCATGGGATTCTGGCCGATCAGGAATTCGCGGTAGTGCTCGATCGCGCCGGCGACGGCCTTTTCGCGGCCGCTGAGCCCGCTCTCGCCCCAGCCGCTGATGCCCTGGTCGGTCTCGACCTTTACCAGCATCTGGTTCCGGATCCCGACCCGGACCGGATAGGGAATGATGGCGGTGATCTTCAGCTTTTCGGCCATGCCTGCCCCCGGACGTCGCACCTGGCTGTCGGCTCAGGAGGCCTTCAAAGCCATCTCGGTCGCGCCGTCGAACAGGTGCATGCGCTCCTGGTCGAACTCGAGCCAGATCGGCTGGTCGGGGGCCACGGCGACGCTCGGTGGCACGCTGATGTTGACGACGGATCCGGACAGCAGGGCCTGCACGAAGGTCACGTCTCCCGTGGGCTCGACCGTATAGGCCTTCGAGGGAATCGCACCCGGCGTCGCGCTCGTCGTGAGCTTGATGGCGGAATGCCGGGCGCCGAGCACGATCTTCTTGCTGGTCGACTGCTCGACCTTGCGGGCATTGGCGGGCGAGAGCGTCATCGTCCAGCCCTCGGGGCTGGTCAGCACGGTGCTGCCGTTCACGGTCGACGCTTCCAGCGGGATGAGGCTCATCGCCGGACTGCCGATGAAGCTCGCCACGAACATGTTGACGGGATGGGCGAAGACTTCGGCCGGCGCGGCATATTGCTGGAGGAAGCCTCCGTTCATGACCGCCATCTTGTCGGCCATCGTGACGGCTTCCAGCTGATCGTGCGTCACATAGATGATGGTGGCGTCGAGGTCCTGGTGGAAGCGCTTGATTTCCGAGCGCATCTGCACGCGCAGCTTGGCGTCGAGGTTGGAGAGCGGCTCGTCCATCAGGAAGACGGCGGGGTCGCGCACAAGCGCCCGGCCGAGCGCGACCCGCTGCTGCTGCCCGCCTGACAACTCCCTCGGCTTGCGTTCGAGCAGATTGGTCATGTCGAGAACCTTCGCCGCCGCGCGGACCTTGCGGTCGATCTCCTCGCGGGGAAGTTTGCGCATCTGCAGGGGGAACGCGAGATTCTTGTAGACGGTCTTCTGCGGATAGAGCGCGTAGTTCTGGAAGACCATGGCGATGTCACGGTCCTTCGGGTCCATGTCGTTGACGACGCGGTCGCCGATCACGATGTCGCCGGAGGTGATGGGGATGAGGCCGGCCACCAGGTTGAGCGTCGTCGTCTTGCCGCATCCCGACGGACCGACGAGCGCGACGAACTCGCCGTCCTCCACGGTGAGGGACACGTCGTTCACCGCCCTGAAGGAGCCGTAAGTCTTGACGAGATTACGAAGAACCACATGGGCCATGAAGCGGACCTTCAGTGTTTGACAGCGCCTTCGGTGAGGGCACGGACGAAATAGCGCTGCAGCAGGAGGAAGAGCACGACGACCGGCAGGCTCATCATGAAGCTCGCCGCCATGAGGCCGGGAAAGTCCGTGGTGTTTTCCGAGAAGAACCTTTGAACCCCGATCGGCAGGGTCAGCTGATCGTTCCTGTTCAGGAACGTGTAGGCGAAGATGTACTCGTTCCAGGCGCCGATGAAGGAGTAGATGGCTGTGGCGATGATGCCCGGCGCGGACAGGGGCATGACGATCAGGAAGAAGGCCTGGAACCGGGTCGCGCCGTCGATGCGCGCCGCCTGCTCGAGCTGGTGGGGGATGTTGTCGTAGAACCCCTTGAGGAGCCAGATGGCGAGCGGCAGGCCGAAGGTCAGGTAGGTCAGGATCAGGGAGCCGTGCGTATTCACGAGGCCGAGCGCCCGCATGAGGATGAAGAGCGGCACGAGGAAGATGACGGCTGGGAACATGTTGCGCAGGAGCACGGCAAAGAAGAGCGGCTTCCGCCCCGGGAAATCGAAGCGCGAGAACGCATAGGCGGCCGGGACGGCGACGATGACGGCCAGGATAGTGGTCATCGTGGAGACGTAGAGGCTGTTCCAGAAGAAGCGCAGGAAGTCTTGGCCGACGCTGTTGTTCGGATCCAGAAGCTTCTGGTAGCTCGCGAGCGTCGGCTCCTTCGGCCACCATTGCGGCGGGATCTGCATGGCCGCGAAGCCGGATTTGATCGAGGTCACGAGCATCCAGACCATGGGCATCGCTGTGAAGAACAGCATGACTGCCAGGAAGATGCGCCCCGTCCAGCGCCAGCCGTCGATCGTCTTCGTCCGCCGAGGCACGGGGACCGTCGTCGAGGTCATGCGCCGCCCTCCTTCCGCTCGCCACCGCTGAGAGCACGGACGTAGAAGTAGCCGAGCACCATGAGGATGAGGAACAGCAGCACCGAGTAGGCCGCGGCGATGCCCCAGCGCTGCCGCCCGAAGGCGAGCTCGTAGATGTGGGTGATCCAGATATGCGACGCGTTGGACGGGCCGCCGCCGGTCATGATCCAGGGGATGATGAATGAATTGAAGTTCGCGACGGCAAGCAGCAGGATCGTCACGGTCGAGACGTTCTGCAGATGCGGGAAGGTGACGTGCCAGAAGCGCTGCCAGGCATTGGCGCCATCGACCTTCGCCGCCCGCAGCAACTGCTCGGGAACGGTCTGCAGGCCGGCGGTCAGCATGATCATCGCAAATGGAAACTCGCGCCAGACGTTCACGACGATCAGCGAGGGCAGTACGGTGCCGACGCTGTCGATGAAGTTGGGCGGCCGGTTGACCAGGCCGAGCTGCATCAGCACGGCCCCGATGACACCGAAGTCCGAGTGGTAGATCCACTTCCAGATGTACGACCCGGCGACGGCGCTGATGACCCAGGGAATGATGAAGATCGCGCGCAGCACCCCACGGCCGATGAAGTCGCGGTTCAGCGCGAGCGCGGTTCCCAGGCCCAGGACGAAGGCGGCGATCGTGGAGGCGATCGTCCAGATGAATGTGTTGGCCGTGACGCGCCAGAACACCTCGCTGCTCAGGATGATCGAGTAGTTTTCGAGACCGATGAAGTTCTTGTCGCGCAGCTGGAGGCTGGGCGGCGTGTTGTAGAAGGACAGGTCGATCGTATAGTAGATGGGGTATGCGATGACGATCAGCATCACGATGAACGCCGGCATCACATACAGGTAGTCGGCGCGGCTCGCCCAGATCCGCTGGACGAGACTGGAATCATGCGTGCGCTTGGACACGGGAGCGTCAGCCAGGCTCGTCGCCGTGGTCATAGGGGCGCCCTTCGATGGAAGACGAAGCACCGGCGGCGCCGTCGCCGCCGGTGAACAGAGAAGCGGCCGGACTAGAGCTTGCCGCCGCTCATGATGTTCTTGATCTTCTGGGCCGCGTCATCGGCCGCCTTGTCGACCGACATCGCTCCGGTCAGCGCGTTCTGGAGCATGTCGGGAACCACGATGTTCATGATCTCCGGCGTTTCCGGGATCGTCGGGAAGGGGATCCCGTAGGGCAGCATCGACGTGGTCACGTCGAGGAACCTGATCTTCTCCAGACGCTCCTTCATCCACTTGGTCTTGAAGCCGTTGAGGTTGCCGGGGTTCGATCCGGCATAGGCCATCTTCAGCGACCATTCGGGGCTGGTCCAGAAGCAGGTCAGCGCCTTGGCGGCCGGCAGGTCCACCTTGCCGCCATCGACGTATTCCGGCTTCAGGATGTGCATGTTCGACCCGCCGAACACGACGGCGCGCTTGCCGTCCGGACCGGTCGGGATCAGGCCGTAGCGCATGTTGTTGATGACGGTCTGGGCCGTCTCCGCGTCGGCGCCGGTCGCCTTCTTCTTCAGGTCCTGCATCACGTCGTAGTCGGACGGGTGCGAGATCATCATCCCGAGCTGTCCGGCGAGGAACAGGGGCTGGTTGTCGGCCTGCTGATTGGTCAGCGCGGAGACGGGCACGGACTTGTCGCGCACATACATGTCGTAGGACGCCTGCAGGGCCTTCTTGCTCGCGGCGTCGTTGATCCTGATGTCCGAATAGGCCGGCTTCGGCGAGGCCTCGTCGAAGACGCCGCCGCCGTAGCCCCAGAGCTGCGGCAGGAAGCGGTAGGGCGTGTTGCCGGCGTTCTTGCGGGCGACGAGCCCATAGCCTGCGATCCCGAGCTTGTCGTGGATCTGCTTGGAATACTTGACCACATCGTCCCAGGTCGCCGGCGGCTTTTCCGGATCCAGACCGGCGCGCTTGAAGATGTCGGCGTTCCAGATGAACGCCATGGTCTCGTTGTTGGTGGGAATGCCGTAGGTCTTGCCCTTCCACATGTTCGACTTCATGGCGCCGGGCCAGAAGTCCTCGGTGGAATAGCCGACATCCTCGGGCTTCAGCTCCTGCAGATAGCCCTTGGCCGCGAATTCGACGCCGCCGAGGATCTGCAGCCGCACCAGCATGGGGGCGGCGTTACCGAGAAGGGCCGTGCGGAACTTGTCCAGAAGATCGTTGTAGGTGAGCGCCTGCTCCACCAGCTCGATGTTGGGATAGGTCTTCCGGAAGGCCGCGAAGAAATCCTTGTAGTACTGGCGCAGCAGGTCAGGGTCGCCCTCGAAGACGCCCTGGTACCAGAACGTCAGGCGTCCCTTGTAGTCGAGCGGCGTGACCTTGTTGCAGGCGGCCGCGGTATCGAATTCCTGGGTCCCGGCGATCGATCGCACATATTCAGGGGACCACTTGCTGATGTCGACCGGAGGCGCCGCTAGGGCAGCCGACGACATGAAGAGCGCCACCGCCGTGGCCGTGGATACACCGCGACATAGGGCGCGGCCGAGCGCAGGTGCCGACATACATTTCCTCCCGTTTCGCCAGCACCGATTTCTTCGGCGCTGATTCTTCTACCCTGAGCTGTAGCTTTTCTTTTTTGGGCGTCGATCGATCGAAGCTTACAGAACCCAACTTGCATGTCAATTGATGAGGATCGTATATTGTTTGTGTGAAGCCGTGCACGCTTCGGCTCTGGGAGGGATGGGTGGACGACGCGAGTGACTACAAGGCTGCCCCGCCCCGGGGCATCGACCCGATCGGCGCCTCCACCGATTCCACCGCGCTGCTCTACAAGGTGATCCGGGAAGACATCGTCTCAGGGCAGCTGAGGCCCAACCAGCGCCTCGTCGTCGCCGAGCTCGCCCAACGTCATGGCACGTCGACGACGCCAGTCCGCGAGGTCCTGCAGCTCCTGCGCGGCGAAGGGTTCGTGATCTTCACCCGCAACCGCGGCGCGCGCGTGCGGCCCATCGACCGAGACTTCATTCGCGACATCTACGAAATCGGCGTTCTGATCGAACCGGCCCTCACGCGCTGGTTCGTGGGCATGGCGACGGAAGTCGACATCGCGGCGCTCGAGAAGATCCAGGCGCAGATCGAGGAAAACAACTTCGCCGACCAGATCCTGCACAGCGACCTCGACACGAAGTTCCACACGCTCATCTACGAGCGGCACTACAACCGGCATGCCGCCGAACTGTGGTGGAAGCACCGCGAGGTCCTGCGCGCCGTAAGCCGCCGCTTCAGCTTCACACTCGCCCGCCGCGCGCAGATCATAAGCGACCATCGCGAGCTCATCGCCCACATCAAGGCGGGCGAGGCCGACAAGGCCGCCGACCTCGTGGCGCGTCACGTCGAAGGATCCGGCCTCCATATCCTCGAGCACATGCGGGCCGTGGCGGCCGCCCGGGCCGGGTAGGCCGCCGTCTCGCCGCCCAGATTTCCCCCACCCCCATAGAAAGCAAGAGTCATGAAGATCACCGGCATCACGCCCTGGCTCATCAAGTCCAAGGCCTCCTATTGGGGCGAGTTTCTGTTCGTCGAAGTCAGCACGGACGAGGGCATCACGGGCTGGGGAGAGATCACGACCACGACCGACATTGCCAACCGCGGCCTCACGGCGATGCTGCGCCAGATCGGCCCCATGATGGTCGGCGAGGATCCCGCGCAGATCGAGCGGCTCTGGCACAAGCTCTTCCGCAGCTTCACCTACATGGGCAGCCGGGGAGCGGCCGTGGAATGCCTGAGCGCCATCGACATCGCGCTGTGGGACATTCGCGGGAAAGCGCTCGGCAAGCCGATCTACGAGCTCCTGGGCGGGCCGGTGCGCGACGAGATCGCGCTCTACACCCATCCGGACCAGCGCAAGTTCACGAGCAAGGAGGCCGTCGTCGCCGAGATTCGGGACATCGTCGCGTCGGGGCACACGGCCCTGAAGTTCGACCCCTTCCCGCAGCAGGGGCCCTACATCGACGGCAGGGCGCGCGAGCAGCGCGAAGGCTACCTGGACGGCAGCATGACCCGCAAGGACGAGCGGGAGGCGGCGGAGCTGACCGCGCTGATCCGGGAGACGGCCGGGCCCGACATCGAGGTGCTGATCGACGCCCATGGCCGCTTCGACGTGCCCACGGCCATCCGGCTCTGCCGCACCCTGGAGGAGGCCGGGGATATCGACTGGTTCGAGGAGCCCTGCCCGCCCGAAAGCATCAACGCGCTCAAGCAGGTGCGCGAAAAGATCAGCGCTCCGATCTCGTGGGGCGAGCGCGGCCACACGAAGTGGGACTTCGTCCCTGTCCTCGAAAACAAGCTGGCCGACTACATCATGCCGGACGTCACCTGGACCGGCGGGATCACCGAGTTGAAGAAGATTTCGGCGCTCTGCGAGGCCTATTACATCCCCGTCTCGCCCCATGACGCGGCCGGGCCGATCAACGTCGTCGCCGGGGCGCAGGTGATGATGACTGTTCCGAACTTCTACAAGCTCGAGACTTCGGAATGGAACCTGTCGAAATACGATCACCTGATCGACGTCCCGTTGGACAATTCCAACGGCAGTCTCAAGCTCAATCCTGCTCCGGGCCTCGGCATCACGATGAACCGTGCGTATCTCGAGGCCCACGTCGTCGAGTGAGTGATCCGGCGGCCGCGCGATGCGTGGCCGCTGGAGGCGCCTGTCGAACCCAGCCTGCACGCAACCGAAATCCTGGAGCCTCCCGTGAAGATCACCGGCATAGAGACGGTCGTCGTGAACGCGATCCATCGCAACTGGATCTTCGTGAAGGTGCTGACCGACCAACCCGGCCTGCACGGCTGGGGGGAGGCCACGCTCGAGTGGAAAACCCGGGCCGTGAAGGGCGCCATCGAGGATCTCGCGCCTTTCGTGGTCGGCGAGGATCCCCTGCGGATCGAGCATCTGTCCAACCGGATGGCCCGCTTCAGCTTCTGGCCCCTCGGCTCGATCGGCATGACCGCCTTGTCCGGCATCGAGCAGGCCCTGTGGGACATCAAGGGCAAGGACCTGGGCGTTCCGGTCTGGCAACTGCTCGGCGGCAAGGTTCGCGACAAGGTGCGCGTCTACACCCACCTGGGGCGCGGGGCGGTGGGCTTCCAGGTGCCCAACGCCGACATCTCCGCCTATTGCGACGCCGTGCAGCGGACGGTCGAGATGGGCTACGACGCCATCAAGCTCGGCTTCGTGCCCTATAACGGCTACGACGCTCCCATCAAGGCGGTGCGGCATACGGAAAATCTAGCCCTGGCGGTGCGCGAGCGCGTGGGCGAGGCCGTCGACATCATGGTGGACTTTCACGGCCGCCCCGACTCGCTCGACGCGGCGATCGCCTATGTGAACGCCATCGCGCCGATCAAGCCGCTCTTCTGCGAAGAGGTCATCCAGCCCGGTGACGCGCGGGCCATGGCGGACATCGCGCGCCGGGTCGACTGCCCGCTGGCGACGGGCGAACGGCTGTTCACCCCGCGGGAATTCGCCGACATCGCCGAGGCCCGTGCCGTCGCCTACATACAGCCGGACCTCGCGCATTGCGGCGGCATCTCGGGCGGACGCAAGATCGCCGCCATCGCCGAGGCCGCGCATATGGGCGTCTGCCCTCACAACCCCATGGGCCCGGTGGCCGGCGCCGTGGCCCTGAACTTCGACGTGGCCACGACCAACTTCGTCATCCAGGAGGAAGCGGTCGGGATCGTGCCGTGGTTCGAGGAGATCTGCGCGGTCAACCCGATGCGGCTCGAGGACCGGTGCTGGGCGGTCCCGGAGGCGCCGGGCCTCGGCATCGAGATCGACGAGGTCGCCGCGGCCAAGCATCCCTTCCAGCAGGAGGAGATCCCCGCCACCGCATCCGTCCTGTGGGACGGACGGATTGCCAACTGGTAGCGGTTACGCAGCCTATTCTAGCACCCATCAGAATATGCGGGCGCCAGACCCGCCACAGGGAGGACTGCCGGCATGACGGGAATCGCAGGCGCCGAGGAGGCGCTCGGTCGGGTCAACACATCCTCCCGCCCCTCACAGCTTCGGATCACCGACATGCGGGTGGCCGAGATCGAGGGGGCACCGTTCAGGTCGGCGCTGGTCAAGATCTACACCAACCAGGGCCTCGTCGGGCTCGGCGAGGTGCGTGACGGCGCGAGTGCCACATACGCGTTGATGCTCAAGAGCCGGCTTCTGGGCGAGAACCCCTGCGACATCGACCGCCTGTTCCGCCGCATCAAGCAGTTCGGCGGGCATGGACGCCAGGGCGGCGGCGTGTCGGCCGTCGAGATCGCCCTGTGGGACCTTGCCGGCAAGGCCTATGGCGTGCCGATCTATCAGATGCTCGGCGGCCGGTTCCGGGACAAGGTGCGCATCTACTGCGACACGGACGCGGAGAAGCCGAGCGGCACGGAGACCGGCAAGCGCCTCAAGGCGCGCATGGACCTCGGCTTCACCTTCCTCAAGATGGACCTGGGCCTGATGCAGATTGCCCATCTGCCCGGCGCTGTCGTGGCGCCCGCCGGGACGCTCGAAGGCCTTCGGTCGCGAGACGCCCAGGCGCGGGCCCGCACGATGGAGGAGCGGCAACGTCGGAACGCCGCCTACGACGCCCAGAACGTGCGCCATCCCTTCACGGGCCTGCACTTCACCGAAAAGGGGCTCGACTACCTGGAGCAGTACATCGCCGAGGTGCGGGACGTGATCGGGCCGGAGATCCCGCTCGCCATCGACCACGTCGGCCACATCTCGCTGCAGAACGGGATCCGCCTCGCCCGGCGCATCGAGAAGTACGTTCCGGCCTGGCTGGAGGACGTGATCCCCTGGCAATACACGGAGCACTATCGGCAGCTGCAGGAGGCGACCTCGGTTCCGATCTGCACCGGCGAGGACATCTACCTGAAAGAGAATTTCGAGCCGCTGCTGAAGGCCGGCATCTCGGTGATCCATCCGGACCTGCTCACCACGGGCGGCATCCTGGAGACCAAGAAGATCGGCGACATGGCGCAGGACCACGGCGTCGCCATGGCGATCCACATGGCGGAAAGCCCGATCGCCGCGATGGCCGCGGCCCATGTGGCGGTCGCGACCGAAAACTTCATGGCGCTCGAGTATCACTCGGTCGACGTCCCCTGGTGGGACGACATCGTCACGGGGCTGCCCAAGCCTCTGGTGAAGAACGGCTTCATCGAAGTCCCCGACAAGCCGGGCCTCGGCATCGACGATGTCGTCGACGAGGTCATCAGCCAGCATCTGCAGCCGGGCGTCGGCGACATCTGGCAGCCGACCGATCACTGGGACGACGAGTATTCCTGGGACCGCACCTGGAGCTGACGCTTCCGCCGGACACCCGGCAGCCGTCTTGCGGGCAGTATCCGCTCAAACCTCTCCGCCACCTCCTCTCGAACAGGCATCGACCATGAAGATCACAGACCTGCGCTGCGCCGTCATCGGCAAGCACCCGATCGTCCGCGTCGTCACGGACGAAGGCATCCACGGGCTCGGCGAAGTCGAATACACCAAGGGTTACCTCAAGCCCTGGGTCATGCACTTCCGCGAGGCGCTCGTCGGGGAGGATCCGACCGACGTCGAGCGCGTGATGCTGAAGATCCGCCAGCGCGGCTCCTTCAAGCCCTACGGTGCGGCGGTGAGCGCCATCGAGCATGCGCTCTGGGACATCGCCGGCAAGGCGGCGAACGTCCCGGCCTACAAGCTGCTCGGTGGCAAGGTGCGCGACAAGGTTCGCTGCTACAACGGCAACAGGCGCCGGAAGCGGACGGGCGACCGCCCCGAGGACTACGCCGCCGACGTGAAGTGGATGAGCGAGTTGCCCGAGAAGTTCTTCATGGTCAAGCAGGGCATCAGCTTCCACTCGAACATGAAAGACACCGTGGAGGACTTCCACTACGGTGTCCGTCAGACACGCTCCGGCTATCACGGCGCCATGGACCAGGGCGTCATCAGCGAGCATGGGTTCAACCATATGCTCGACTGCGTCATCGCGATGAAGGAGGTGCTCGGCGACAAGGTCAGCCTGGCGCTCGATTGCGGCCCCGGCTGGATGCTGCCCGACGCGATCCGGTTCGCCCGCGCGGTCGAGAAATACAACATCGCGTGGCTCGAGGACATGCTGACCGGCGACTACGTGCCTTGGGTCAATCCACAGGCCTATCGCGAACTGACGGTCTCCACGACGACACCGATCCATACGGGCGAGCAGATCTATCTCAGGCACAACTTCAAGGAGCTGATCGAGACCCAAGCCGTGCGCATCGTCGGGCCGGATCCGGCCGACATCGGCGGAATCGCGGAACTGAAGTGGGTCGCCGAGCACGCCTACATGCATTCGATCC
The DNA here is from genome assembly GCF_037203705.1 of Prosthecomicrobium sp. N25. Lineage (NCBI taxonomy): Bacteria > Pseudomonadati > Pseudomonadota > Alphaproteobacteria > Hyphomicrobiales > Kaistiaceae > Prosthecomicrobium > Prosthecomicrobium sp. N25. The sequence continues at coordinate 36,816 of NZ_JBBCAT010000001.1, read as the reverse complement.
TGATGGCGCCCCACGGCACCGCCAACGGCCTCCTGGGGCTGGGTGCGCTCATCAACGTGTGCGCCACGCTTCCCGCCAACTACATCGCCTTCGAGTATCCCACGGCGTCCGACCCCTGGTGGCCCGAGATCATCGTGGGACTGCCGTCGGGCCCCATCGTCACGGATTCGATGGTCGACCTGCTCCCCGGCCCGGGCCTCGGACTCGATATCGATGCCAAGGCCGCCAAGCCGTATCTGCGGGAGGAGGATGCAGGGTTCTTCGACTGACGCTCGGCCCCGCAGCCGTCGCGCTCTCAGGTCCGGTTCGGCTCGGGGGCATTCCGGGTTGGCTTGCTGGGCGCGATGGAGTGTCATTCGGCGCCGGGGCCCTGGGTCCAGACCACTCCAGCCTGTCCAGCATCTTGTCCAAGTCGTGATCGAGAAACGTGACCCACCCGTCCGCATTTGAATGTGTCGTGACGGATCCAAAATGTAACCATCAGCTCGCGAGACGATACCCCATCCATTCCCGGCCACTGTTTTGTAGGGTAGCGAGTATCCACAAGCCGACCATGTGCTTTACTTCACTTCCGTCACCGATTTCGGACGGAGCATCGGATGCCAGTTCCGGGCGAGCGGCGTCCAGCCGGCGCTCGCATCGGGCTCCGCCAGAGCCGCATAATGACGATCGGCGACGGCGGTCAGTGCAGACAGCGTTTCGAGAACCGGCCCGGTGAGGGGCACCTCGGACGCGCGCGCCGATGCGGCGGCCGCGGCACGGACGGCTTCGACGTCGAGGCGAACAAAGGCGCCGTCGCGATAGAGGATCTCGCCGTCGCACATCGTCATGCGAACGTGGCGGGCGCCGGCGCGGGCCATCACCACGGCCAGGAGCGGCAGTTCCGGATCCGTATAGGCCCCGCGGATCCCGTCGAGATCGAGCGCGACGAGATCGGCCCTGAACCCTGCCCGAATGGCGCCGACGACGCCGTCGAGGCCCATGGCGGCGGCACCGCTTCGGGTCGCCATCCGCAGCAAGGCTGCCGGGCCGGGCGGCGCCGGGCCGCGCCAATCGGGGTCGCCGGCGAGGCGCCAGGCGAGGCGGAGTTCCCCGAGCAGATCCTCGTCGTCGGCGAGCGCCGTGTTGTCCGTGCCGATGGCGACGCGAACACCGGCGGAGAGATAGTCGGCGAGCGGCGCGATCCCGGCCCTGAGCCGCAGGTTGGACCCCGGATTGCGCACCAGCGTCACGCCGTGACGTGCGGCGAGCGCGAGATCAGCTTCGGAAAGCCAGACGGCGTGGCCGATCGAGGTCAGCGGACCGAGCGCCCCGAGGGTTTCCAGATGAGCGAGAAAGCCCTCGGGATAGATCACCTGGAGCGTGCGGACCTGCGACCAGGACTCGAGCCCGTGCATGTGAAGCGCCAGTCCGAGACGGCGGGCGTCCGACGCCAGTTCTCGCATCATGTCGTCGCTGACCCACTGCGGGCCGGCCGGGGCATAGGCGAGCGAAAGGCGCGGGTGGTCGCCGAGTTCGGTCAGGAGTTCCCGCATGAGGGACATGGTGGCCGCCGTATCGCCGGCATAGATCGGCGGGACGGGCGCTTGTGCCGCGGCGCCGGCCGGTCCGCCTTGACCGGCGAGCACCGCGTCGGCCTCGGCCGGGTAGAGGAAATGCGCCCGGTCCATCGCCGCCACGCCGATCATGGCCCGCATGCCGGCGTGGTCGTAGGCGGCTATCGAGCCGCGGATCTCGGCGCCATAGTCGCCGCTGCCATAGGGTGAATTGGCCTGTATGGTCGATGTGACGCCGGCGGCGATCATCGAGGCGGCGGCGAGCAGCGTATTGGCGTAGGGGTCCATCGGGCGCCGCCGACGCTTGGCGACCGACCAGCGCTCCAGGATGTCGTCGGCATAGCCGAGCTGGGTGTTGCTGATTCCGCGGCCGTGCTGATGGGCGTTGACGAAGCCCGGCATCAGGAGTTGGCCCGGCAACCGGATCCGCTCCGCTCCCGGCGGCAGTTCGCTCTCCGGCCCGACGGCGACGATGTCGCGGCCATCGACCAGGACCGCCTCGGCGCGCGGCGTGGGATCGTCGGCGTCGCGAATGACGAGATCAGGGACCAAGAGCCTCATGCGCCCTCCTGCAAGGCGGCGGCAACCCGGAAGGCGTCGGCCTCGGCGAAGGGCCGCGCCGCGATCTGGATGCCGAGCGGCAGCCTGCCTGGCCGTTCGACCGGCATGGCGATCACCGGCAGGCCGATGAAGCTCAGCGGCGCCGTCAGGGCCGAATACATCGGCCGCGGCGGGATCGACCGGCCCTCGAAGTCGATCGCCGTCGCCCCGATCGGAATGGCGGGATAGGGAAGCGCCGGCGCGAGCAGGACGTCGACATCCTGCAGGACCTCGGCAACCCGGCGGCGATACCAGGCTCGGAAACGCTGGGCCGCTGCGACGTGCACCGCAGGAAGGAGGGCGCCGGCCATCAGCCGCGGGCGCGTCATCGGGTCGAAATCGCGGGGGCGTTCGCGCAAGTCCGGCAGGAGCGCGGCTGCGGCTTCGCTCATCACCACGACATTCATCGCCGCGCGGGCGTCCTCGGTGCGGGGCAGTTCGACGGTGCGTCGCGCGCCGATGCGTGTGGCGGCGGTCGCGAGGACGGCGCGTGCCTCGGCCGAAGCGTTGGCCGCGAACCAGCCGCCGAGCATGGCGACGCGCAGGTCGCCGATGCCGCGGCCGAGATACGGCGTTACGGGCTCGACAGGCCGGTCGACCTGCCCCGGATCCGCCGCGTCGCGACCCTGCAGGGCGTCGTAGGCGATCGCCAGGTCCGGCAGGTCGGCGGCGAGCGGCCCGACATGGTCGAAGCTCCAGGCGAAGGGAACCACGCCGCTGCGCGACAGGCGGCCGAAGGTCGGCTTCAGTCCCCAGATCCCGCACATCGCCGCTGGCGCCCGGATCGAGCCGCCGGTGTCCGTTCCGAGCGACAACGGCACCATGCCGGCGGCAACCGCCGCGGCCGAGCCGCCCGAGGAGCCGCCAGCGATCCGGCTGGGATCGCGCGGGTTGCGGGTCGGACCGTAGTGGGTGTTCTCCGTGGTGATGCCGCAGGCGAACTCATCCATATTGAGGGCGCCCACGACGATCGCCCCGGCCCGGCGCAGCGCCGCGACCGCAAAGGCGTCCTGCGTCGCCGCCGGTCGCCCGGCGCGCACCCGCGATCCGGCGAGTGTCGTCGAGCCGGAGAGATCGAACAGGTTCTTCACCGCGAAGGGGACGCCGGCAAGCGGACCGAGCGGAGCGCCGGCCGCCCGGGCCGCGTCGATCCCAGCAGCCTCGGCGAGCGCCCGCTCGGCGAGGACGGCCGTGAAGGCGTTGATGGTCGGATCGGTCGCCGCGATCCGCGCCAGGGCGGCGTCGACGAGACCGGTCGCCGTGCTGCGGCCGGCGCGGACGGCGTCGGCCATCGCCCGAGCGGTTTCAGCCATCGGCGCGGAAGACGGGTGCGGGGATCGGAGCGTCGAGTTCGGCGACGCTTCGCACGACCTGCTCGCCCTGGGCGAGCAGCGGCGTGAGCGCAGCGAGCACCTCGTCCGCCCAGGCCTCGTCGAGACCCAACCCGAGCATCTCCGCCAGTCGCATCACGTCGGCCCTCTCCATCGCGGCCTCAATCGTCGAGCCAGGAGCGGCCGCGCCGATGCGCGAGCGGCTCTGCGCCGGCGATTCGGAACAGCACCTTGCCCGGCGTCACGACGAATCCGTCGAGCGATCGTGCGTAGATGACGCCCTCCTGCCGGGCGCACACCGCGACTCGCCCGCCGTCGGCCTCGGGCGTGGTCGGATCGATGACGTGACAGACGACGTCGCCCGGCGACACGCGGTCGCCCGCGGCGCGCTCGTAGGTGACGAAGCCCGGGGACGGGGCATAGCCGACGTCCATGCCTTCGACATCGATGCTCTGCGTCTTCAGGGGCGGCAACGGGGGCGGTTCGCCCGCGATGGCGCCGCGACGGGTCAGGAAGGCGACGAAGCCGTCGGCGTCGGCCGCGCCGAGGCCGTCGCTGCAGGCGTGACGGCCGCGCATCTCGATCATCGCCGTGGCGCAGGCATTCGGAACGGGCCGGACGGGAAACCGTTCGGCGAGGCGTGGCCATAGGGCCCCGACAACCCCCGCGAAGGTCTTCGAGGGCACATAGGGCGTCAAATGGACAACGGCTTCGCAGCCGATGTCCGCGGCGAGATCGGCGAGGCCGGGCCAGTCGAAGCCGTTGATGTACATGAACATCACGGCGCTCATGTCGGAATGGAGATCGAGGCAGACGTCGGCGTCGATGGACAGGCGCAGCAGGTGCTTGCGCAGGCTGCGCCACTCGTCGGTCTCTTCGATCTCATCGATCACGGCCGACGCGACGCTCCGGATCGTCGCAACATTGGCCTCGGGGTCATCGCCCAGCAGGCCCTCGAGCCGCGCCGCGACGGCCTCGCTGACGTCGAAATGCTCGCGGTTGAAGTTGCACAGGCTGCCGGTCTCGAAGCGGCCGAAATGGTCGCCGGCCAGGAACTGTCCCATGCCGATCGGATTGGCCACCGGGACGACCACGATCTCGCCGCGGATCCGGCCGGCGAGCTCGGCGCTCTCGAGCCGCCGGCGCAGATGGTGCAGTGCCATCGTGCCGGTCATCTCGCCGGCGTGCAGCGCCGCCTGAAGATAGATCTTCGGCCGTGAGCCTGGGGTGCCGTAGCGAAAGACGGCCACTTCGCGGCGCCCGCCGAGAAAGCTCCCGGCGAGCGGGATCGTTTCGATCCGCGCGGCGCTCACGGGGTCGCCCCCGACGGATCCGGCCAGATCCAGCGCGGGTCGCGGAATTCCTGGAACTCGATGCGATAGCCCTCGGGATCGCGGCAGAAGAAGGCGTAGGCCTGCGCACGCTCCGAATAGCTCGGCTCCGTCTCGATGTGCGCGCCGTAGTCGCCCATTCGCCGACGCCAGCCGTCGACGTCCTTGGTCAGCAGCGTCAGGATCACGCCTTTCGGCTCGACGTGGCGATCCGGTCGCTGGCAGACGCCGATGAAGCTGTGCGGCGTCGCGCGGAAGACCCGGCACATACCCTGGTCGAGCACCTGTTCCAGGCCGAGCCCTTCCGCATAGAAGCGGGCGGTCGACGGAAGGTCGTAGGTGTAGATCCAGGTGATCTGTTGAGCGAAGATATTCGCCATGGCTGCGGCGCGCCTCCTATCCGGGAGCCCTGTCTCCGCCCCGTTGCGGTGGCGCCCGCTCGGAGCGCGGGAGCCGAGTTTTTCGAGCTCGGGTTCACAGGCCGCCCGTCCGGACGGCCCTTACAACTCAATGGTTTTTCCCCGCCGGGGCGTCCCTCTGGGCGCTATGGCCATCGGTCGTTCGCCATCGATTCGAGTGGGTCGGCGCCCGAACTCACTGGGCCGGACCGGGCCCGCGGATGGCGAAGGTCGCCTCGGTCAGGCGCGTCATGCCGAACTTGTCGAACACCTTGTCGTAGAAGCCGTCGGCCTTGGTCTCGCCCAGCGCCTTGGCGAAGGCTTCGGCGAGCGGCTTGCTCTTGAAGGCGAAGGTGATCTGCGAGCCGCCGAGACCATTCGCGATCCGGACGACGCCGCCGCGGCGCACCAGATCGATCGCCGTCTCGTCCAGGTTCATGCCGGCGTCGACCTGCCCGGCCTTCAGCGCCGAAAAGGATTCGGTGGCGGTGTTGAAGCCCCGGATGGTGATCGGCTTCAGACCCTTGGCGACCAGCGCATCGCTGAGTTCCTTCGTCTTGCGCTCTGTATACGTGTTGGTCTCGACCGAAACCGACCGGCCGGCCAGGTCATCGATCGACTTCAGACCGAGCGGGTTCTTTTCCATGACGACGATGCTGATTGCCTGGAGGGCGTAGGGCACGAGGAACATCGTCTTCGAGCGCTCCTCCGTCCAGAACAGACCGGTGTTGATGATGTCGAAACGGCCGGCACCCAGGCCGGGGATCATCGCCGGGAAGTCCATGCGAATGAACTTCGGCGTCAGGCACAGCTTGCGCGCCACCTCGCTGCCGAGTTCAAAATTCAGGCCCTGCAGCTGGCCCTTTTCGTCGATGAACTGCTGCGGCGGCAGCGTCGGATTGATGGCCATCGACAGCTCACCGGCCACGAGGATGGCCGGCGGTTGCAGCGCGGGCTGGCAGGACTGGGCCGCGGCCGGCAGTGCCGGTGCGGCAACCGCCGCCAGGAGCAGAAACAGGCGCAGGGCACGGGCTGCAGGTCTGGTCATGGAATCTCCGCGACGTTAGGTGACCGGAAATCTAACTGTATACCTGTAGAATTGTAACACAATGTCTCTTCCAGATGCGACGCGCCGATAAATGCGGCGGGAGATGCGAACGGCCCGAGCAGGATACTTGGGTCGACCGCGCTGGAGCGATATGGTCAGCGGGGACTCGAGCCACCGCCCTTCTGCCAAGGACCTGGCGGGGCCGACCGACAGTCGCCGCTGACGGATCGGCCGATGTCTTTACTCCGAGTTGCTCGCATCACCGGCAGCAAGGAAAAGATGACCTGCCAGCGCGTTTCGGATCGACGTCTCGCTCGCCGGTGCCCCACGGACCATTGCGACGATACGATCTCGGAACTGGGCGTGATGCTGTGCGACTGCGGCAAGATCGCCGTCGCGATAGCGCTCATCGGAGAAGATGATGAGGATGTGGCGCTCGATGGCATTCCACAGGGTGGCCACAAAGGCGTTGTCGGCCGATCGACAGATCCAACGATGGAAGTCCAGATCGGCTCTCAGCGATGCGGAAGCATTGCCGGCCGCGGCAGCGCCCTCCATCCGGCGGATCGCCTCGTCGAGCCCCTCCATCGTCGCCGACCCCTCCCGCCAGCGAGCCAGAGCGCCGCGCAGCAGCAACGTCTCGAGCGCCAGTCGGGTTTCAAAAACGTGCCTGGCGTGCCTCCTGTCGAACACCGCGACGCGATAACCCTTATGACCCTCGCCGGTCAGGATGCCCTGCGCATGCAGCACCTTCAGCGCCTCGCGCAGCGGGACCCTGCTGACGCCGAGTTCGCCCGCCGCTACGGACTCCACGATCCGCGCCCCTGGCCCCAAACGCTTCGCCGCGATGGCCTCGGCGATCGTGTCGGCAATCGTTTGGGTCAGAAGGACCCGCCGGGCGCCGAGCGACGGCAGCGGCTCACTGTGACGCCCAGCGGTCGAGTCACTCATTGACGATCTCCGCGTCCGCCGGCACGCACTCAGGATCCTGCGAGTTCCCGGCGCATAGGAAAGGCTACAGTCTTTCGCGGCATGGCATAGGAGACGTTGAAGCGCGCCTCCAGCCACTTCTGGCAATAGCCCCAGGCAGTTGTCAATAAAAGATAGTAAATCGCAGCTGCAGCAAATACCTCCAAAACATCGAATTTTTCCTGCATCAACATTTGGCTACGCCGCATAAGTTCTTCCATAGAGATGACCGAGGTGATCGACGTGGCCTTCAGGAGACTGTTGACTGAATTGCCAAGCGGCGGGATCATCAAGCGGAAGGCCTGCGGAAGCAGCACTTTCCACAAGACGACCCACCTCGGGAGGCCAAGCGCCAGGGCACCTTCGCGCTGCCCGGCCGGCACGCCGAGAAATCCGGAGCGGATGATCTCGGCAAGATAGGCCGCCTCGTTCAGCGCGAGCGCCAGGAGTGCGGAGGTGACCACATCGAGCCGGATGCCGAATTGCGGCAGCCCGGTGTAGATGATGATCAGTTGGATGAGGAGAGGCGTACCACGAAAGATCCAGATGTAAAATCGCGCCGCCTGTACCAGGAACATTCGTCCGGAGGTCTGTAGTAGTGCGAGCACCATGCCGAGCATCAGGCCGGCGACGATCGGGATCGCCGTCAGCCAGATCGTCACCACGACTCCCCCGAGCAGGAAGCCATTGACCAGATATCCGGCGAAGTCGGGAAAATTGAAGGGTGTCATGGCCGTGATCCTCGGCGGCTCCGGCGCTGGGACCGGCGGACGCAAGCGCGGGTGGAGCTAAGCGGCCGCGTTGCGGCCCCGGATCGTCTGATTGTGTTACAAGCTGACGGCAGGGGCAATTGACAGAGCCGCGTGATTGATGGGCAGCTGGCTGCATTGCTGGCCAGATCGCGGCAGCGGCCAGTCAGCAGCCGGCGAAGCAGGCCCTCATGTGCTCGCGCACTCGGTGAAAGAGCATGCTCTCCGGCTCTCCGAGCCCGACATTGGCATCGAAATGATCTCTTCCCGGCTGGACGAGCGTCTCCGCCGTGTTGCCGGCCGAGCGCCACGCCGCCACGAAATCCGTTGACTGGCGATGGAACTCGCAACTCTCGAGCGCGCCCCAGGTCACGAGCAGCGAGGGGCCGTCCTCCGGCACGCGCAGGATGGGACTGTTTCGCCGCACCTCGGCGGCGGTGAGCTGCAGCTTCGGCTGCAGCCAGCTGTAGGGGAAGGGCTCGAGGTCAAAAAGGCCACTGATTGGACAAGCGCCGGCGACCGTGCGTTTCGGAAGCCCATAGAGGCCGACCCAGTCGGTCACAGCCAGCATGGCCGCGAGATGACCGCCGGCGGAATTGCCGGCGACGTAGATGCGCCCCGGATCGGCGCCGAAGCCGGATCCGTTGGCATGGAGCCATGCAACCGCGGCGCGGCACTGCCGCGTGATCTCGTCGATGGTCACGTCCGGGCAGCAGCCGTAGTCGATCACGGCCGTGGTCACGCCGGCAGGCACGAAGCCGGCCGCCACCCAGCCGTAGAGTTCCTTGAACAGCGCGCGGTTCGACCAATAGCCGCCGTGCAGGAACAAGAGGATCGGCGCGTTCGGCTCGGACGCCGGGTAGAGGTCGAGCGTTTCAGTCCGCGTCGGCCCGTAGCGCAGCCCGGCGACAAGGGTCAGGTCGCGCCGTGCGGCCTCGGACCGCTCCCGCCGCCAGGCGACGATCCGCTCGAAGGCCAGAGGGTCGGCAGCCGTCAGCTCCGGGCGATACTCGAGGTCGATCTCTTCTTGCGTCGTAAACTGCCGATAAAGTGCCATGCCTTCTCCGACCGCCGCGCCGCTTCCATCCGCAGCGCACTTTCCCACGGCCATGACGGAAGGTCGGACCTTCGTGGGGCGGTATCGGGCCGGCGCACGGCGCCGGCCAGTCCCGATTGCCGTCTACGACAGTCAAGATCGGCGATGCATCCGCCGCCAGGCAATGACTCCGAGCGCGAGGGCCGCCAGGGGCAGTCCGACGCCGGCGATCGGCCCCGGCACGGTCACGACCGGCGGGCTTGGAGGGCCCTCCTGAGCGAGCGCGGCTACGGTGCCCAACACGGTGAAGAGCGACGTCAGATAGAACTGCCTCATCTCTGGCCTCCTGTGTGGCGAGCCCCAACCAGCCGGAGCAGGGAACACCCAAATGACGCCTTTGTCACCCACCAATCGCCTGCCACCACGGTCGTGTGACTGCGACAGGCGGCCGGTCAGCAGGCTCGGTGAAGGCATCGTCCTGGAGTAGGTTGATGCCCGTCAAGGCATCCGACATGTGGGACAACCCCGCGTGGCGCCGGTTCGTCAGCGGGATCATGCAACTGCCGTGGATCGCCGGGCGGCCCCATTGCGCGAGATTGTGGAGCTTGAAGTAGCCGGCAGGCGATTTCACCGCTCGATAGGGCCGCCGGCCGCGTTCCAGGCAGCAATACCGCCTTGGATGTGGCAGGCGGACTTTACGCCCGCCTCCTGGGCGGCCTGCACCGCCATGGCAGAGCGCTCGCCGTAAGCACAAAAGAACAGGAGCCGTCTCTCCGCTCCGAGCGCCCTGAGGACCCCCCCGCTCGAGAGATTGTCCTTCAGCTTGGGATAGGGTTCGTGTATTGCGCCCGGGATAGCCCCATGCCGCTCGCGCTCCGAGGGCTCGCGAAGGTCGATCAGCGCGACATCCCGTTGCCCGACCAAACGGATCGCCTCCACGGCCGAAACCGCCCAGCCCTTCTGAGCGACCAATTCCTGGGCCAGCCCGATCCGCATGTTCGCCGGCACCGCCACATCCATCATTTTGGGATTGGGCAGCTTCAGATTGGCCATCAACTCGACATACTCGTTCACGGATTTTACCTGGAGGCGGGGATTGCAGCGCCGTTCCTCACCGATCGTGCTGACGGTGTCGCCCTTGTAGTCGTGAGCGGGGTAGACCAGCATGTCGTCGGGCAACTTCAGCAATCGATTGAAGATCGAGTCGTACTGGGCCCGGGCATCACCATTCTGGAAGTCGGTTCTGCCGGTTCCTCGGATCAAGAGGGTGTCCCCGGTGAAAACTCTGTCCTCCAAAACGAAGGAATACGAATCGTCCGTGTGGCCCGGTGTGAAGATGACATCCAGGCTCACACCGTCGATGTCGAGTTTGTCGCCATCGGCCAATCGCATCGAGACCACATCGGCCTTGCTGTTCTCACCCATGACCGTGATGCAACGGGTGCGATCCCTCAGAGCTCCGAGCCCGGTGACGTGATCAGCATGGAGGTGAGTATCGACCGCCTTGACGAGGCGCAGATCGAGTTCCTCCATGAGCTGGATGTACCGGTCCACCTTTTCCAGAACGGGGTCGATGATGAGCGCTTCCGCACCCTTCCGGCTCGCGATGAGGTAACTGTATGTCCCTGAAGCACCGTCAAAGAGCTGCCTGAACAACATTGACGTCCTCCCGATGATCCCCGCTCGGTGTTGACATTCTAGGAAATCGCCAAAGCGCAGCTGACGATACCATGTGTCGGGTCATGAGACATGTCCGAGGCAGATGCCGTGGAGACCTGCCACTCCGGCGGGGCCGGCGAGGCCCAGATACCGCGCAGGTACGCTCGATTGCGTCAGAGCCCGAGTAGGGCTTGCATCTGCAGGATGGCCTGTTTGCCATCGACCGCCGATCCGTCGGCGCCGACCCGGGCCACCTCTTCGGGATGATCGTTGAAGTAGCGTCCCCCCACCAGGATATAGGTTCTGGGATTGGGGGCGATGCGGCGCAGTTCCGCGATCAGAAGCTGCAAGTCGTCGTCCACCTGATCGCGGCTGACCGACAGCCCAACGATGGCATGCCACTCCGATGACACAGCGTTGCACAGTTCGGCCGTCGACGGCGCCGTCAGGCCGACGGTTTCCCACCCGGCATTGCGGAACAGTTCCTCCACCATCGCGATGCCGAAGGTGTGCTGGTCGCCGGGCAGGGTGGCGAGCAAGACGCGAAGCCCGAGCGTTGCCGGATCGACTTTGATCCCGAGTTCGCAGCCAAGGCGCCGCAGGTGAATGTGGAGTTGACCGAGCGCCCTGGTGACATCGAAGAAGCTGCACTCGTCGGCATCCCACAACGTGCCGAAATACCGCGCGGTCGGTGCGAAGAGTTCAAGGAAGATTGCACCGGGTTCGCGGCCGGCCCGGCGCAGCGCGTCCACATGGTCACTGGCGGCCGACGGGTCGTCGGCCAGCAGGAGATGGGAGAAATGGGCAACTTCATCGCCGCTGAACGGCGCATGCACCGTCGACTCGGGAGAAACACGATGGAACGGTAACGCTTTCGGCCCAGAGCGTGTCGTCAGAAGCAACCGAGGAATGATTTCACTCTGAATCGTACGAGACAACAAAATGTAATCGTCTAGAGATATCTTGAACCCGGCACCGATCTCTTCTCTCGAAACGTACGACCCTTGACCGTTTTGATCAAAGCGCTCGCCATCGCTCATCTGGCCGGTGGCATTTGAATAGAGTTCCACCGAACCTCTCCTTCAGCTTGGTGAAAACTTTGCATCGACGGCGAGAGGTGTCAATCTTGGTTATTTGGCATAAATCCCGGACGATCGTGCTCAACTGCCGCCCAATGTGGCAGCTCCGGTCATGGTGATTGAAATGATCTGTGCTCTACCTCGATAGCAGGGGGAAAGTCACGCCAATGGCCCAGGCAAATGCGACCGCGTTGGCGAGGCCGGCGACAAAGGGATGTCCGGTGCTGTGGCGAGTCCACCGACTGAATAGCCCGTAAACCAGGAAGAACACGATAATCACAGGAATGATAATAACGAGAAAGAAGAGCCGCTGTAAGTCCAGGCTGATCGCAATACCCAGAGATGCGACAAAGGCCAGCTTAGACGCTGCGTAACCGCCGGCCGCTGCACCCTCCCCGCGCGTCAGCCATTCGTCGGCAAGGAAATAGGGGATTGTGCCCGCGAGCATCGCCAGGATCAGGACGATCCGTTCAGGGACGGGGAAAAAGGAGGTAACGAAGACGTCGATTGGCCAGACAAGGGCTATGAAGCCATAGCCGGCGACCGCGGCCGAGGCTGCCACAAATCGGGGGAGGCTCACGGACCCGGACGATGCGACAGGGCGAGGACACCGCGTCAGGCGGAGGCACAGGGCGGTCAGGAGTCCGTAGACGGCGAAATGGCTCGCGAGATAGTCGGCCACCAGAACCGGCAGGAAGTGGGTGGGAAAGACGCGAAGCAGCAACGGCGTCGCAATCATCGGCAGTAGCAGCGGGAGCCAGAGCTGCCGCCAGTGCAATCCCGCGCCCGCCTCGGACGCGATGAGGCGGGGCAGCAGTAACGACAGCTGCCTCGCGAGCAGGACGGCGCCGAACAGATACAGCAGGATCCAGAGGCCGCGCCCAACCACGATCGGCGGCTGCGCACGGCTGATGGCGAAGGTCTGGTCGAGCCAGGCGACCGCCTCGCGCATGCTCTCCTGGCTGTACAGGACGCTGGCATGTTCGACATGCGCGCTGAAGGCGACACGACGCCCGGTTCCTACAGCGGGATCGCCGTAGGTCCTGCCGGCTTCGGCGGCAGCGGGAGCCGTTGCGAGCCCGAGGACGCGCAGGGCCTCCTGCTTCAGGCCGCCCTCCCAATCGCCTACGATCACCAGGAGATTGCGCGGGGACGTGGCGGTCACCGCCGGTGAAAACATCGAGACGGCGATGGTCGCCTGCACGTCGGGCGCGACCTGGGCGAAGCGGACGACGATGTCGGACGCCATGGAATGGCCCAGGATGGCGAGCCTGCCGTCGCCAAGGATGCGCGCGTAATCGGCAACGCGCGAGGTTTCCGCCAAGAGAGCGCGCGTCGCGCCGTCCGAGTCCGTGATGCTGCCGGTCAGTGGCTCCGGGTTACGGCCATGTCCGGCGAAGTCGAAGGTGACTGCAGCGTAGCCATTGCGCGCGAAGGTAAGCGCGAAGGACCGCATCAGCGTTTGCGATCCGGCAAAGCCGTGCGCGATCAGGACGACCGGTCCGGGGCGAGCGCCTTCGGGCCGGAAAACGGTTGCCGGGGTCGCGCCGATCGTGAGGGACGCTTCCGTGACACCTGCGTTGGCGGCCCGCAACTGCGAAAGTGCCGCCGCGATGGCCGCCAGCGCGACGAGGCCGATCATGATCTGGACGAGCCGCCAACCCCTGTGCGCCATCAGGCCGGCTCGCCCGGGCGGTGGGGACGAAGTGGGCACGCGAGGCTGAGTGTCCGGCAACGCGGCCGACCCCCGGAACCGATGGCCTCAGGATCTCGTCTCACCTCGCCACCAACCGTCGATTGCCTCGCCGTTCCAGCCGTGCTGAAGCCCGCCATGGCGACCTTCCGGAGCCGAAACAGGCCTGCGACGAGGCCAGACCCTGACGTCCAATACGTCCAATGGCCCGGCCGGATCATCGGATGCGACCGCCATGGCGCCGATCTGGAGCCAAGGACCGGCCGCCTCCCACCGGCCTCATCCGGGCCGGCGTTCGACAGACGTGATCTACTCCATCGTCGAGACCATCTCGATACACTGTTCTTACGACTACACCTAGGAATTCAGCCGAGGAGCCCTCTGCGCGATCCTTAGATGTCTGCGTATATCTCGAGCACGTTCCCGTCCGGATCGCGAAAGAACAGCGTGCGATGTTGCCACGGTTGATCGGTGGGCGGCGACTCCAGCTTGATGCCCTTCGCGACCAGGGCCGCGGCGCACTCGTCCACCTGTTTCGGAGCTACCTTAAAGGCAAGCATGACGGAGAGCGAGCCAGGCGGCGTCGGCGCATCATGGAACATGAGGCCCAGCCTGGTCATCACGACGAGCGATGATCCGACGCGGTATTCGACCCATTCGGGATAGAGCTCACGCTCGAGCGGGAATTCCATCACGTCCTCATAGAACCGGCGCATCGCCGGCATATCGCGCGCGAAAAGGGCGACGACATCGAGGTTGCGGATACGGCTGAGAACAGTCATCTCGTTGATCCTTTCTGATCCGGAAGCCACCGCCCCGGACTGGATGCCGGTTGCCGCCGCAACGCCAAACGTGCTCAAGATCTCGCGTCGATTGACGATCATGGTCGGGCCTCCTGGTTGGCGCTTGGGGATAGCGCGGGCGCGAGGCGCGACACAGGACCGAAATTGTACTGGTATGAGCGCTACCACTCTCGACGAAGGACAGGATGAGGCGCGCCGGAAGGAGCTCGCCGCGTTTCTCCGTGCGATGCGCGAACAGCATCCTTCCTCCGTCCCGCCGGCCGGCGGTGCGAGACGAAGGCGAACGACCGGGCTCCTTCGCGAGGAGGTGGCGCTCTCGGCGGGAATCAGCACCACTTGGTATGTCTGGCTCGAGCAGGCGCGCCCCGTGAAGGTCTCGGCGCGGGCTCTCGAGGGTATCGCGAGGGCCTTGAAGCTAGATCCGGCCAAACGCGATTACATGTTCGGTCTCGCGCGACCTGACCTCAAACCCACATCTTCGCGCCGCCGCCCGGCGTCTCCGGGACCGCTCCTCGGCGCGCTGGTCGCCTCAATGTCCCAGCCGGTCTATGTTCTCGATGCGCGATGGGACTTCGTCCTGTGGAACCGCCCCGCCGAAATTCTCTTTGGGGGCTTCGATCCAGGTGACGACCGCACCTCGAACATGCTCGCGAGGTTGTTCCTAGACCCGGGTTGGAGAGTGCTGTTTCCCGAGTGGGAGGCGATCGTTCACTCGGCGGTGGCGCAGTTCCGGGCGGCGACCGCAGGGCGCGCCTCGACCCCCGAAGTCGCGAGCCTCCTTGAGGACCTGCTCGGCGCGAGCCGGGAGTTCGCCGCCCTCTGGAACCGCCGCGATGTCTCCGATCCACCGGTCTGGAGCAAGAGATTTCGTCACCCGACCGGCGGCGAGATGATGCTCGCCTATTCGACCTACCGGCCCGAGGGTCCGGACCAGGAATTCCGGGTCACGATCTACCAGCCTGTGGACGACGCAAGCAGCCAAAGACTCGCCGCGCTTCTCGCAGCGGTGTCCTGAACAGGGAGCGGACGTCGCTGACTGCGACCAAGGCGCTGCCGCTCTGCGTCACGTCGGTCACAGCCATGCGTCGCGCAATGCCGAACGTGACGACCTGCGCGCACTCGATGCCAATAGCTCCGGACAAATACGGACGAGCTTATGGTTCAGAGACGGGCCGAACGATAAAGTCAAGTCGCTCATTGATGAGCAGATCGATTTGCCAAGAGCACCAACTTACATACCAAGACGCGACATGTAACATCCCAGTACTATTTTTAAACCGTTAACGGCATGCCAGCCTCCAGCGACCTTTGGCGGGCCTTGCTGACGTCCAGCGGGCTCCAGCGCCGGAAAACTCCTAGTCGGCCGGGCTCTTCAGAATGCCAGGGACGTGATCTGCGATGCGTGGTGAGCCCGATAGGGGAAATCATCCCTGGCATGTTAGAGTGCCGGTCGTCCAAGCGTTCGTCACGATACGGCCGAGCTGAAGGAGGGGCGATGAACCGAGCTTCTCCGCAGCTGAAGACCGTTGCCAAGCAGCTGGTGGTGTTCGAGACGCCGGGAAGTGGGCCTGCCGAGCCGGTCAGCCTTGCCTTCCGCGCCACCGACAAGCTGACTGCACATCTTTCCATGCTGATGGGACGGGGGGGCTGTCAGGCGCTTCTTGCGCGCGCCCTGTCGCTGGCCACTGTCGAGGTTCCCTGGCTCGGGTCGATGCGGGTGGTTTCCGGGGGAGGGCTGGACGGCCTGCCGGCGGCCCCGGCCGTCGACGCCGCCGAGGTCTCAGAAGGGGAAGTCGTGCTGCTGGCCCAACTCCTCAGGCTACTGGTGGCCTTCATCGGCCCGGCCTTGACCTCACGCCTGATCAGACAGAATTGGCCGCAGCTATCGTTCAACGACGCGGATTTCGGCAGCACGGCGAACAACGAGGACGCTCAGTAAGATGGCCAAGTCAGCCCACGGGACGTCGCGTCCGCCCAGGCCACCGAAGGTTACGATCAACAAGCTTCCGACCGGGGTGCGCGGTCTCGACGACATCATCGGGGGTGGCATCCCGGAGTTCTCCGTCAACCTGATCGGCGGCTCGCCGGGCTGCGGCAAGACCACGCTGGTCCACCAGATCGCGTTCGCCAACGGGACTCCGGATAGGCCGGTGCTCTATTTCACGGTACTCGGCGAGCCCAGCATCAAGATGCTGCGCTACCAGCAGCAGTTCTCATTCTACGACGATTCCAAGGTCGGAAGCGCTGTCCGGTTCATCAGCCTGTCCGAGGCCGCCCTGCAGAACGACCTGGGCGTGGTGTTGCAGGAGATCGTCGATCAGGTCACGGCGGCCAACCCGGTCGTGGTCGTGATCGATTCCTTCCGCAGCCTCGCGCGAAGGACGCCCGGCGACACGGGCATCATGGAGGTGCAGGCGTTCGTCCATCGCCTCTCCCAGTTCCTGGTGAACTCGGAGGTCACGACCTTCCTGGTCGGGGAGTACGGTCAGGACGAGATCCGCGACAATCCGCTCTTCACCATGGTCGACAGCATTTTGTGGTTTTCCCAAGTTACCGAGCGCAATTCCGTCGTGCGGAAGTTGCAGGTGCTGAAGTTGCGCGGCCAGGCTTCCGTGCCGGGACTGCACACGATCCGGATCACTCAAGAGGGGCTCCAGGCCTTTTCGCGCACGCTCGGACTGGAGACCGTCAGGGCGAGGCCGGAGCGGCGCGGTCGGCTCTCCATGGGGATCCCCGAACTGGACGCGATGCTCGGGGGCGGCGTCCTGGAGGGCGACAGCATCCTGGTGGCTGGGCCCTCGGGCACGGGCAAGTCGGCGCTGGCGACGCAGTTCATCGGCGAGGGGCTCCGCCGCAAGGAGCCGGGCGTCATGGCCATCTTCGAGGAGCGTCCGGAGGCCTACGTGCGTCGTGCCGATGCGTTCGGCCTCGAGCTGAAGGCCGCGCAGGACGCCGGAGCCCTCGAGATCCTGTACCTTCGTCCGCTGGACCTGTCGGTCGACGAGACCGTCCTGGCGATCCTGGAGGCGATCAGGAGAGTCGACGCGAAGCGCGTCGTCATCGATTCCCTGGTGGGCTTCGAGATGGCCCTGGCCCCGAGCTTCCGGGCCGACTTCCGCGAGTCGCTCTACCGCATGATCGGCGCCCTGACCGCGGCGGGCATCACGATCCTCAGCACGGTCGAGGTGGAGGACAACTTCACCTCGCTCCAGTTCAGCCGCTATGCTGTCTCGTTCCTCACCGACGACATTATCCGGCTGCGCTACGTCGAGATCGACGGTCAGCTTCGGAAGACGATCCTGGTCATCAAGATGCGCGGCGGAAACCACAGCAAGGACATCCGGGAATACGTCATCAACGAACAGGGAGTGGTCGTCATCGATCCGCGGAACACCGACTATTCCGGCCTGAGCACCGGGATCCCGGAGCGAACCGGTCCACGCAGGCCACAGGAAGACGAAAGCCCACCGGAGCCGAAGGCTCGCGGATGATGTCGACCCCTCCCGTCACGGACCCGAATGCGACGTCGGTGCTCGCCGACCTGTCGACTTCCTTCGACCATGCGCCGTGGGCGGTCATCGAGCTTTCCGGAGACACGCATGTCGTCCAATACGCCAACGCCGCCTTCTGCAAAATGGTCGCCAAGTCGGCTGAGGAGGTGATCGGAACACCGTTCGATCACCTGTTGTCGCCAGTGGGCGAGTGCCTGGATCAGATGGATCGCGTGATTCGCACCGGCGCACCGGCGAGCTACACGGCCGACGAGCAGGTGACGCCCTGTCCTCTCCTGTTCTCCTACAGTCTTTGGCCCGTGAGGGCGAACGGCCGGACGGTCGGTCTCATGCTGCAGGTGAATGAATCGGGCCCCCTTCACCAGGCCAGGCAGGCCATCAGCCAGGCCCTTCTCCTCGGGGCCCTCCGGCAGGACGAGCTGATCGAGGCGGTCGAGAAAGCCAACCGGCAACTGCGGGCCGAGGTCCGCGCAGGGCGTCAGCGCGAGACCGACGCCAAGATGCTGACGATGGAGGTTGCCCACCGTATCAAAAACAACCTGACCGTCGTGGCCGCGCTGATTGCCAACGAAATCAGACGCACGTCTGAACCCTGCGTTGCAGGGTACCTGGCCATGCAGGACCGCATCATGGCGATCGCCGGGCTTTACGACCTGATTTCGCAATCCAGTCATAGCGACACCGTCGCGCTCGACCAATATCTCAGGGAGATCGCCAGGACGTTGTCGGCGAGCCTGCTCGGCGAGACCTCCGGCGTCCGTATCGTCGTCGAAGCAGAACGCCTCAGGCTCGATCCCGATCGCGCCGTGCCGTTCGGCCTGCTCGTCAACGAGTTGACCACCAACGCGGTCAAACACGCCTTTCCGGGAGGTACCGGGCTGGTCACGCTCTCGCTGCACCGGATCGGGGACGACATGGAGCTGACGGTCGCGGACAACGGAATCGGCGTGCCCAACCGGGGACAGGACGGCACGCCTGGGCGGCATGGCTCCGACTATGTGGCGATCTTCGCGCGTCAGCTCCGGGGCACCCTCGTGAGGTCGGGAAAACCCGGGGCCGGAACCACCGTCACCATACGGTTTCCGATGTTGCTCAAGACAGGACTGGCGAGCGTGGGGGATGTGACACCGGAAGGCCGGGCAGGCTGGTAGCCGTCGGGGTGCTTGGCAGCCGGGACGGCGTTGCGGCCGACCTGGCCCGGGCGAGATCTCGTCGCGGACCCCACGAGCCTCGACTCATCCAGCGCTGGGCCCATTCCCCGAGGCCGAGGAAGAGCGATCGGAGTTCCTCGCCCGCCTCCGACAATCGGTATTCCAGGTTTCCGTACTCGTTTGGACGAGTGACGATCCCCCGGCCTGCTGCCGTTCTTTGAGCGGCTTGGATGGAAGAGGGGGTGACCACTTCGGCAGTCCCCAGCGCCTGCGGCACGGCACGGCCATCTTGCTCTGCCGTTCCCAATCGATCCAAGGACGATAGCGCTGACCTGGCACCCATGGCCGCCGACCCCAAGCGTCGTTTGCTGAAACAACGCGTCCGTCAGATTTGCTCCGCGGTTCGTCGACGGGAGGGTAGATGGACGGACGAGACTTCAACCGGCCGCACGACCGAGCACGCGGTCGCGGAGCCGCCCGGACCTAAGGAAATGCGAGCTGGAGATTTCGCAGAATCGGAGCGCGGCGACCGTCGCAAATGCGCATCTCTCGATGACGCCCGTGACGGAGAACCGTTTGAGGCGTCTGGCTATTCGCCAGCAGCCCCAATCCACCACAGTCGGCTCTACAATTTTTCTGAAGTCGTGGCGGAGAGAGAGTCCTCCGAACAAATGTCCCTTGCCATCTCTCGACGATGCATAACTCCTCCATTTCTGGGTCTTATCAACAAGGCATCATCCCACACTGTTCCTCATTGCGCCCCGACAGCCCACAAAATATTGTGGACGGATCTGTAGACGGGGAGCCCACAAAAATGTCGAAGCTCACGGCAACCGGCGCGGCGGGGTTGGTCCGCAAAGGTGAGGTGAAGGCCCATGCCGACGGCGGGAATCTGTATCTGAAGGTGACCGGCAAAGGCGCAGCAAAGTGGACGTTCCGGTTCATGCGCGACGGTAGAGCTCGGGAGATGGGTCTAGGCGCGTATGACGCTGCAGGCGTCGACGGGCTCACGTTAGCGGAGGCGCGCGATGCAGCGGCTGACGCTCGCAAGTTGCTGAAGAAGGGAGTCGACCCCATCGAGCAGCGGCGCTCGGACGCGGCGGCGAAGGGCGTGGGTCGGGCGGCCGAGCAGACCTTTGAGGCGGTCGCCGAGATGCTCGTATCGAGCCAGGAGTCGGGATGGCGTAACGAGAAGCACCGAGCCCAGTGGCGATCGACCCTTCGCACCTATGCCTATCCCGTGCTCGGGGGCACGTCGATCATCCGCATCGACACAGAAAGCGTGCTGGCGGTCCTCCAGCCGATCTGGACGTCGAAGCCCGAGACGGCAAGCCGCGTCCGTGGCCGCATCGAAGCGGTGCTGTCCTACGCCTCCGTGCGGGGTTGGCGCAGCGGCGAGAATCCCGCCCGCTGGAAGGGTCACCTCGACCACATACTTCCGAAACGATCGAAAATCGCTCGGGTCGAGCATCACGCGGCGCTCCCCTGGCAGGACCTGCCATCCTTTATGTCCGAGTTGAGATCCCGGGCGTCGACGGCCGCTCGGGCGCTCGAGTTCACCATCCTCGCCGCAGCGCGCACCAATGAGGCGCTCGGCGCGAGGTGGTCCGAGATTGATCTCAATGGCCGCGTATGGACTGTGCCTGCGGCTCGAATGAAGGCGGGACGGGAGCACAGGGTGCCACTATCGGAGCCGGCTGTTGCCCTTCTTAAGGGCATGCTCCCCCTCCGGCCTGACACCGGCGACAGCTACGTGTTTCCCGGCCAACGGCGTACCAGTCCCCTTTCGTCCATGTCCATGCTGATGCTCTTGCGCCGGATGGGGCGGGGGCACCTGACGGTTCACGGTTTCCGCAGTACGTTTCGGGACTGGGCTGAGGAGGAGACCAGCACCCCGCATGCTGTCTCCGAAGCCGCGCTCGCACATACGATTGGCAATAAGGCCGAGGCGGCCTATCGGCGTGGGGATCTGTT
Source organism: Prosthecomicrobium sp. N25 (assembly GCF_037203705.1). Taxonomy (NCBI): domain Bacteria; kingdom Pseudomonadati; phylum Pseudomonadota; class Alphaproteobacteria; order Hyphomicrobiales; family Kaistiaceae; genus Prosthecomicrobium; species Prosthecomicrobium sp. N25. The sequence continues at coordinate 15,927 of NZ_JBBCAT010000001.1, read as the reverse complement.
CAAGAAGCGGGCGGAGTTGATGGAGGCGTGGGCACGCTTCTGCTCGTCAGCATCGCGATAGGAGGTTGACGTGGCGTTGGGCGGAAAACGCGAAGGCGCTGGGCGAAAGCCAAAGCTTTCGCCGATTGCCAGGATCGATGTCGGGGCTCAGGCGGAAGCCGCCATGCAAAAGCATGTGAGGAAACAGGCTTACTCAGAAATGGATGCGCAGCTTGAGAGAGAAGGAGTGGATCTATCGGAGGTCCGAAAAAATCGCAAAATAATCAAATTGAGCCGGCGTAAGCTCAGTACCGGGGAAATGAGCTTAAGCAATTTCAACGAGGCTCTCGACGAGGCTCGACACGTGATTCAGACAGAATATGAGACCGATAAGCCTTTTATTCAGAGGCGATCTTTGAAACGAATCTACGGTGTACGACTGTCCATTTTCGCAGAAGTGGCCGCTAGCGCGAGCCAACGATATGGGATGCAGATTTCAACCCGAATGGTCGAGCGGTGCTGGGAAGAGTACCTCCGCCTGCTCCCCAGGCCTAAGCCCGATGCGGATTGATTTTGGCCCATATTTGAAATGGCCGCATCTCGTCCCCGTGTAGACCTGAATGCACCCCGTCGACTCATTCAAGGAGATCGAGATGCGTTCAGAAGCAGTCGCCGTCCCTTTGTCCAAGGCATCCGCTGTGATCGGCCTTAGCCGAAGCACTCTCTATCGGCTTGCTGCCGACGGCATGATCACTCTCTTGAAAGCCGGCCGTACCACCCTGGTCGAGATGGCCTCTCTCGAGCGTTACCTAGCTCAACTCCCGGCACTTACGCCGCGGGCTCGATAGCACTTCGTCACTGAATTTAGGAAGCGGGCGGCGGTGAAAGCCGCATGCGCCCGGCCGGATCGCGCCCTCAAGATGCAATGTGCTGAAAAATGGCGACCAGAGACATGCCGCCCTTCGAGTTTGCCCGCGTTCGTTCGCGAGACCGCGCAACCAAAGCTTACACCCTCGACGGAGCCGGGCGCTTGCTATCCGACCCGGCCCCAAAGCTAGTCCATGGAGTTGTGGACCGTGTGTCGGTCCATGACGCCAACGAGCTTGCGACCGCCCTGATGAGCGCTGAAGCAAATGACGTCTTCATCCCTGGCCAACTGCTCCGGGATGGTGACCATCTGCCGCTTGGCACGAAAAGGGCGGCTGCACGAGACCCGAGGCTCGTCACCAGAACGCGTCGGGACTTCGGTTATAAGCCCGGGACACCTGCCGTCGCCGTTTTGGATCTCGATGTGAAAGGCTGGCCGAAGGAGCTTCAGGAACGCCTGCCCGACCTCGACGCCATCATCGCCGCAATATCGGAGGTATATCCGGGGTTTAGGTGCGCCGGCTGGGTGGCCAGGGCATCCGCCTCAGCGGGCATCAAAAATGAGGCAACCGGTTCTGAAACCGGCATCTCCGGCTGGCACATCTGGTTCTTCGTACGGGATGGAGCTGACGTCCGTCGTTTTGTTGATGTCCTGCATAAGGGGCTGGTTTGTCGGACCTATGGATTCTGTTTCGTCGCAAAGGACGGAAGCCCTCAAATCCGCACAATCATTGATCGCGTTGCGTCGGGTGCCGGTGAACGGCTGGTCTTCGAAGCAGACGCCGTGCTCAACCATGCCCACCTTGTGCACGGGGATGGCGGGCGCCCTTTGCGCGTGAATCACGGGCTGGCCATTGACACAAGTCAGCTGCAAGATCTCACGCCTGACGAGGAGAACTCCGTCCGGGTCATGAGTGAGCTTTGGACTGAGTGTGCAATGCCTGAGATCAACCAGCGCCGCCTCGCGTCAGGACGGACCCAATTCACTGCTGAAAGCGGTTCGAAGCGCGTTGCTGTCCTGCTCGGCGATTTTGATTCCGTCCTCATCGATGGGGACACCGAAATCCGCTTGGATGACGGGCGCCGCATTCAGGCCTTGGATGTGGTCCTCGAGCCAGCCGCCTACAACGGGGCCACCTGTGCTGACGTCCTCGAACCCGAATACGGGGGTGGTCGTAACAAGGCCATCATTCGCGCCGGCGAGGCAGGAGTTTCAATTTACAGCCACGCCCACGGTGGCCGGCTGTACAGGATCCAGTTGTCGGACGAGCAGATTCGGCGCGGTCTCGAGAGGGCCAGCCATGCTCACTGACATCGCTCTTCATCAAGACGAACGCCTGGTTGGTACAGCTGAGCGTCTCCTGCGATTTCGGGCGCCCGACGTCAACGTGAAATCGACACTAGGATCCGTGGGCTTGACGGTTGCGGACGTGTGGGCGCGAGACTTCGTCCTCTACGACCGGGCTCGCGCCGGTCAGATCGCCGATGAAGCAATCGGATCCGGAAAGCTTGATTCCCGGCTTGCTGATGAGCTGGTCGAGATCCGCGGAAGGCAAGTCATCAAGGCGGTCGACGACGCTGTCGCCAAGATGACTGAGGCGGGCCTACATACCAAGTCAATTGAGGCTCGGCTTCGTCAAGTGTTCCACGACGAACCCTTCGGCCGCCGCCGGTTTCAGGCCATCTTCGGCGACCAAGCCCGGCCGGTTCTCGATGGATCGTGGCTCGTCAAAGAGGTCCTACCAGCTCGCGGATTGGGCATTCTGTACGGGGCACCTGGTTCTGGTAAGTCCTTCTTTGCCCTTGATCTTGCCCTATATATCGCGTCGGGACGGACTACATGGCGGGGCAAAAAGCTTCACACGGTCCGAGTGGCATATGTCTTCGCTGAGGGCGGTATCATGGCCCAGAACCGCGTCTGCGCATGGCGTGAGGAACACGGTCTGATCGGAGACAACTTCGCCATGTACCCCGATTCAATCGAGATTTCACATGAGAACATGAAGAAGGATGTCAGCCTCCTCTGTGATGCTATACGGAATGAGCAAGGTGGTGCCGAGTTGGTCGTGATCGACACGCTCTCCAGGGCCATGTCCGGCCGCGACGAGAATTCCTCGGTGGATATGACCGACTTCATCGCGGGTTGTCAGGAGATCGAGCGGCGGCTCGGCTGTCTCGTACTTGTTGTGCACCATAGCGGGAAAGACAGCACCCGCGGATCTCGCGGCCACTCGAGCTTGCTCGGGGCGGCCGATTTCGAGATGGAAGTCGCCCTGAAAGACCGTGTCCGCGTCGCTCGGCTGACGAAGCTGAAGGAGGGCGATACCGAAGGGGAGTTTGGCTTCACCCTCAAGAAGGTGGTCCTGGGCCTGGACGCGGATGGCGAGCAGGTCACCTCTTGCGTAGTGCAGCCGGTGTCGGAGGCCGACATGGCCATCCTTGTTCCAGAGAAACAACGGACGTTGGCGAGGTGGGAGGCCCCCTTCCAAGAGGCGGTTACCGCAGCGTTGGCCGACCACGGCATGGTCCAGCGAATTCCGGGAACTGGCGATCGGGTTAGAATGGCTCCCCTCGATGTGGTGCGATCGAATTTCGATGAGTGTTTTCGCTCTCATCATGGCGACCCCGAAAAGGCCGGGAACGCGCGTCGAGACGGATGGCGTAAAGCGAGAGATCAACTCCATCGTCTCGGCTTGCGACAGGGAAAGGTCAATGGCGCGCAGTACATCTGGAAAGTGTCCGAGCAGCGGTCCGACCCAGCGGTGGATTTTACCGATCCGGACTGTTCGTAGGCGCGTGGCGTGGCGTGGCGTGGCGGAGCGTGGCGGTGCCACGCTAGGTGTTGCTGGGGGTGCGTGGCAGCGTGGCGTGGCAACCCCACCCTTAGGGTTGCCACGCCACGCTGCCACGCCCGCCACACGTTTTGCGACCATCCTGACCAAAGGACGGTACAAGGCATTCTAGGCTCTGCGACTACTTGGCGTCGCGTCGCCTTTGTGGTATCTAAATACCGCCTGAGATCTGGTTTGTTGCAGGGGGTTCTTTACGTTGCGGAACTCAGCGGGCAGATTTTTACCTGGCAGTTCTGGCAACCCAGGTGGACGGCCGAAAACGCCTGAGGAAGTCAAGGAGATGCTTCAGGCGCTCACGCCGAAGGCGGTCAAAGCGCTCGAGGCCGCGTTGTGCGGGAACGATCCCCGACTCCAGGTGATTGCTGCTGTTGAGATTCTCAATCGTACGTTGGGGCGCCCACACCAGTCCGCCTCAGTTGAAGTGTCTCAGCCATCAATCCATGAGGCCTTCCTCACGGCTCTGAAAAAGGCGAATGAAACGGCAAAATCACAGGACCGCCTAAGGGCGGCGCAACAGGCCAGTGCTGTCCCGTTCCAATCGGCTCAGCAACTCATTGAGCATGGCTCCTCGGAGCCGTAGGGCGGAGTAACAGTCCGCCCCGTTCCGGGGTCACGTGGCTGCGTATACAAGGCTATTTGGAGCTCGCTTGATGTGTGCCCACAAAACCGTCTACTTACCTAGTCTTACTAAGGGGTCCAGTCCCAGCCCCCCCCCCCCGGTCGGGAGAGGCTCCAGGGGGCGTCTTCAGTAAACGTGTTAGCCGCCCAGTCCGGGTGTTCCACAAAAACTCGCGTTTGGGCGAGAAGGCGACTGAGGCATCGTCCGGCACCTAGGCTTGAGAATTCGGGCCCCAGCCCGCTTGTTTAGGCCGCGCGTCGTCCTGCCGATTCCTGAAGCTTGCGTTGCCGAGACCGGTCCCGATGGTCAGCACGGCCCACGAGTCCACATCCTTCAAAACCGGGATCTCGGACCGGGCCTTTAGGACGGCGGCGTTGTGGAGCATGATCGCGGGCTCCGCGCCGACAATGCGGCCGATGCAAGCGGCGATCTCGTGAGACAGGTTAAGGCTGGTGCTCGACCAGTTGCCGGGCAGTTTCTGGGCCCCGCGGTTGATGGAGCCGTCGGGCTCGATCACCCCGGAGGCAGCCCACCCCACGAAGGGCGCGAGTCGGAGATCGTCGGTGTCCGCGCTGGCCGCCAGGTCGGTGCGGATTGCGGAGACCCGACGATCTCGCCGCGCTTCAGCCGGTCGTCGGCTTGGCGCCAGAGATCGGAGGCGAGCACCTCGGCACGGCCCAGGTCTCCGTCGGCGAACCTGACGTTCGTTCGGTCCGTCCGACGGTCGCCAACGCTGCTGGTGGAAGATACGAACACATACGCTGCCCTTCGCGCAGTCGCTGATTGACTGATCCGGCAACCGTAACCGGGTCGGCCGACGCGGGCACCCGGTCCAATGCTGCTACGTAGTCGTGTGCCTCGCACTCCCGGTCGCGCGCGGCGTCTCTTTGGCGTCTCGGCCTTGCGGGTCCAGTTGTGTCCGGTGCACCCTGTGCCCGGAGGGCCCCCATGCGAGCCGACCAACTGGCGCTTTGGCTGGCGACGAATGCCGCCGGATTCGAGACCCTCGACGCGCTTTTTGTCGGCCTTTGCGAGCAATTGCGCACCGAGGACGCAGGCCTGTCGCGCCTGTCCCTGGGGATCGGAGTTCCTCCATCCCGAAATCAGCGGGCGGATGCTCGTCTGGACCGATCACGCCCCCGTCGAGCGTTCCGAAACGGTCCGCGATGAAACCCGGCATATCTCCTGAGCCCGACGCGGGTGGTCGACGAGACCGGGGCCGCGTTCACGTCGGCTCGACGCGCCGACTCCCGACATGCCGTTGCTCGACGACCTTCGGCGCGTTGGGATGACCGACTACTTCATGGTGCCGCTGCCGTTTCTGGACCGGACGCGCACCGCCGTGATGCGCCGCCGCAGGCTTTACGACCGCGGATCTCGACCAAGTACAGAGCCTGATTACGGCCGTAAACCCCCTGGATCGAGCGCTTCGTTCGGCAGCGGCTGACATCGGATCTGCTCGACACATACCTCGGCGTGCGCATCATCGGCGGCCGGATCGAACGCGGCAGCGTGGAGACGAACACGGCTGCAATCTGGTTCGCGGACCTGCGCCGCTTTACGGCTCTCGCCGAGGCGCGCCCGATCGACAAAGTCATCGACGCGCTGGGCCGTTAGTTCTAACTCACCGTAACGGCCATTTCGGCCCATGACGGCGAAGTTCTGATGTTCATCGGGGACGCCGTTCTGGCAATCTTTCCCGTGACACCTACGCGGCCGACCGAGCGTGCCTGCGCAGTGCGATCCACGCCGCCCGCGACCTCGGAGCATTGGTCAACAGGTTGGAGGCTGGAGGTAGCTTCGATTTCGCCCTGGGGCTTCACGTCGGCTACGTTGCGTTCGGCAATGTCGGCGCGCCGCGACGGCTGGACTTCACGGTCGTTAGGCCGGCCGTCAACCGCGCGACTCGGCTGCAGGACCTCGCCAAGAAACTCGGCCACCGGGTCGTGCTCTCCCATGCAATGGCCCGGAACGTCGAAGGCTCTCTCGATCCTCTCGGGGTCCATAGTCTGCGCGGGATCTCAGGGGCAGAGCGCGTCTTCGGCCTCTGATGGCTCTCGCATTGCAGCCCGGTGTGAATCCGGGCGCGAACCCTTCGCTGACGAGTGCGCCGGGCCGTCCCCGGCTTCGAGACAAGTCGGTGCAGACGAGATCGACATGTGTGGTATCGGGCCTCCCAGATCCCACGCGCGCGCGCCGGCCGTCCGCTCTACCACGAATACACGCGTATAAGGCAGGTGGTATGCCCTCCCCCGGGGTGGGGGAGAGGCTTATGGGGCATGTCTCGCTATGTGGACCCACTCCGATGCAAGGCCTTGGCCCCCTGCTGTGCCCCAGGAGAGCAGAGGCCACCCGACCGTCCCACCAGACACGCGCACCCCGCCCTCACTTTGCAAACGGCGCGCATGGTCCCACTAACGAGTGCCTTCCCCAATAGCCTCGGTTGGGTTTGATTCTTCTACTGCTAGCTTGGGCCCGGCATGCAGCCGTTGTGCCACACGTCCTCGTTGTGCGCTTTAAGTATTGCTGGCCCCCGCAACCACAGCTTCGTGTACAGCAACTGCCAGATCGTCGATCCGATAAGGCTTGGGCAGGGTCTTCACCCCCCGGCATTGGCATCGCGGTCTGCCGCCTTTGCATAGCCGATCGTTAGGAAGACTGGAAGCCCGCTCCTCCGTTGGCGCTAGCGCCGCCCGGGCAGGAATCTCTTGTCAGTCCGAGCCAAGGCTGATCTGCTAACGGGCATCCAACCCTCCCGCGGCACGTCCGCTGAATATTTGCTTGGGAGTAGCAAAATGGCGACCTGCCTGTATTGTGGCGATCGCACGACATCGACCTACCGGGTTCCGTACGACTTCCTGCCTCGCAGTCCAGAGAAATCCACAGAGCACGTAGATGCTTCCGCTCTGGTGCCGATCCCTTGTTGTATAGAGTGCAAGGAACTCTTGGAAGAGGTCACGTCATCGTCAATCGAGGGCGCGGCGCGATACCTAGCGTCCTGTTACCGGGGCCTTTACGAGCGACTGCTTTCCGGGGTTGGTTGGGGTGCTGAGGAACTGGAGGAATTGGGCCCGAACTTAAGGTCCACGGTGGAGCTCTCGGTCAAGGGCCAGCGGGAGGTGCAAGCTCGCGTCGAACACTGCGAGAAGGTCGGCCGAGAGGGACCTATCTTAAGCGAGGAATGGCTGGAAGAGGCAGACTACCAGGCTCGTTCGGCAAGAGCCGCAACCAATCCCTAACGTGGCCGTTGGCCAGCACCATTCTCGTCTGGAGCCGGATATCATGTCACTGCCCAACAACGACTGGCGAGCGGCATGTTGAGCGACTCAACGGCGGAGATTGAAGAGGCGCGCCAACTTCGTCGGTATCTCCCCAGGTAGGGGGTAACGGAGAAGAAATATTCTGCAACCTCAACTCCTAGATGCGAAAGGTGCACAAAACGGGATTGAGGTCGATCCGCTAGGTCTGATGCTCGCCGCGCACGGGGACGTTCGGCGTAGCGCAAGAGTCCCCCACTGCTCTCGTCGAGCACAATCTAAGCATTTCGACGCAGTCCACGGGCGGTCCAGCGATGGTACGAACACTAGCATGATTCAGCACTTGCAAGTTGTAATGAGAATGTTAGAAAAGTGAGGAATATCCTCCATCCCTACCCAAATCACGCTTTCCCCAGCGCTGGTTATTGGGCTGGTGGTTTCTGCGACGGGCACGAAGGCCCAGACAGTCGCTTCATAGATCTACGGAAGCAGGGCGGCGCTCTAGGTTGTTCTCGGCGAGTCGTGTCGAAATAGGATAAGAAATGGCTACCCCGGATTTAAGTTCTTACGACCTGGGTGGAAGGTGCTCCTGATGGGAGGGGTTCTCACGGAGAATAACGTGAGAGAGGCCTGGCGCTCGCGTAGCATTAAGCGTGCGGCTACAGCGTTCGCAGTTGCGCGGACAGCCGGTGACCGGCTAGCACTGCTTCGGGATTGGGTGCGCCTTTCTGACAATGTGCTCAATCTGGCTGGTCACGACATTGTTCTGAAAGACGATGAGCGGGCGATGTTGGGACGATTCGGACTGTCGCTTGTCGGTACGACTGTGCGGCTGGATGGACGTCCCGCCGGAGTTCCCCAGGATTTTGCCGAGGCGATGCTGCTCGATAGCGCGCCGCGTCGCCCATACCGAACATCGCCGCCAGACGCGGTGCTGCTGCGCTTGTCGCAGCATCGATTCTATAGATGCGAGACCCAGAAGGCCGGGCTTCGCGCTGTCGCGACCATGCCCGTAGGCGCAACCCTGATGGTGTCGATGCCGACCGGAACGGGCAAAAGCCTCCTTTTTCAGACTGCCCCGTATCTCTGGCCCTCGGAAGGTCGCTCCTGCATCGCGCTGATCACCCCCACCGTTGCGCTTGCGCTCGATCACGAACGCACGCTGAAAGGGATAGCAGGGCTAGAAAATAGTCGTGCGCTGACGGGGCAATTGAATAGCGACGCCCGCCGCGATTTACTTGACGCGTTCCGGCGAGGCGAAATTCCGGTACTCATTCTTTCTCCAGAACTCGCGTTCTCCACCGCGCGAGAGGCATTACTCGATGCGGCGATGGCGCCGGGCAGAAAGGCTCCAGGGGTCGAGGCACATCTTAGCGGTTTCGTTGTCGATGAGGCGCATATCATAGAATCCTGGGGACGGAGCTTTCGCCCCGACTTCCAGCGCTTGCCGGCGCTGGTCGATCAATTGCGCGAACGTAATCCTGCTTTGCGCACCATGCTCTTGTCCGCGACGCTGGGTCCGGCCGCCCGGACGGTGCTGCGCCAGGCCTATCGAGGGGGTCTCTGGCTCGAGGTGCATGCCGGCGTCCCGCGATTCGAGTTTGATCTGGCCGCGACCTATGTTTCCTCACTCGAGGAGCGCGATGAGATGCTCTTGCGTCTGATCGACCATGCGCCGCGTCCGACAATTGTCTACACCAACCAGGTCGAGCACGCGGAGGCGTTGGCTCTGACACTGCGCAAGCGACACTATTCGCGGCTTGCCGTCTTCACGGGGGCGCTCAGCGATACAGGGCTTCGTCAGTCGGTTATTTCGGATTGGGCCGAGGACAAGCTTGATTTGATTGTCGCCACCTCGGCCTTCGGGATGGGGATCGACAAGGCCGACGTGCGAACGATCCTTCATGTAGGCATCCCGGAAAGTCCCGCACGCTATTACCAGGAGATCGGGCGCTCGGGACGCGATGGCCATCAAGGCATTGCTCTAAGCGTCTGGACCCAGCCGCCTCCGGGTGCCGATCCCTTCCGACAAGGGGAGAAAGCGCGGGACGACGAAAGCCAGGCCGCGGCTATGGCGGCGGGCTCATGGTTGTCGGTGAAAAAGGCGCGGTTGCGCTGGCGCAAGATGCGCATTTCCGCGGAGCGGGACTTGGCGGTTGAATGGTCGGGCAATCGGCGACTTGCGCGGTTTGACATTGACGCGGTCCATGAGGAAATCGAGGGTGAGAGCAGCGATTACAATCGGCGCTGGAACATGAGCTTGCTCAACCTGATGCAGCGCGCAGACCTGCTCCGGGTCACACAGGTTGCAACGAATGGCTCGGGGCCCCTGCTTTGGGAAGCTGAAATTCTCGATGACGCACTGTTCGAGGACGAAGCTTCACAGGATGCGATTTGGGCACGTGTCGAAAAGCTTCGCGACGATGAACAGGCCGAAGCCTTAGCGGAATTCCGGTCTTTTCTCGGCGTGATGCGGGGCGCCCCGAACAGCACTGAATGTGTGCTGGCAGGTGTCTATCGTCTCGTTGACCCACTGGGCTTGGCACCCGAGTGCGGGCGATGCCCGCCTTGTCGGCGCAAAGGTCGGCAACCACCGCATGAGATGCATTGCGCAGGCGGCCAGGATATTTGGCCAAGCGCGTTGCGCACGACGCCTATGCTTCCCGCAGGCACTACCTTCGTTGCAAGCGACGACATCGCGGCGGATTTTGATATCGCGATCTCAATTCTCCAACGCCTCGGCATCGAGCAGTTCTTTGTGCCAGACGGCTACGGCAGCGCATGTGCTGCATCGCTGTGCGGCGGTACCGGACTAGGGCTGGTAACCGAGCACCGCGAGTGGTTTGGCTATGCAGCGTTCGACGCGCTTAATTTACCTACTGCGCTGTTCCTGTCGCGCGACGATCAAGTCGGTGTAGGCTTGTGGCAGCGTAGCCGTCGCTTCTTGAGCCGCTATCCTACACAGACATTGGTGATAATCGGTGCGCCCGATTTGCAATTTGATGGCCGTCCACTCGCGGACATCGCGTCGCCGGCGGGCGCTTATGATCTCGCCGTGCTCGCCACCTTTGCTCGCGACGCACTTGAGGAGAGAGGGTAATAATGGCCTTGCTTTCGGCAACTCAGGGTACCCCGGAGCGTCTCTGGGCGATCGCAAGGGTCATAGCCGCGTGTGGGGGGAGCGCGCCTAGGAGCGAACTGCAGCAATGGTTGCGGCCGCGTTGGGATGGCGTCTCTGATACAGCGCACGATGAGAATGACCGTGGTCTGGTTAGTCAGGCTCTGCAGGCGGCGTCTGGTTTGGGGCTGATCGAAAGCAGTCGTGACAGCGTCCGCTTGCTAACCACCGCACTCCCTTCCGACATTGGCGGCTTTTCCGATCTGGTTCACGACCTGCTGCTGGCGCAGGCCCACCAATCCGCGGATGCCGATATTCTCGATGCCTATGCGTGTGTGGTCGTGGAGACGGAGAAGCAGGGAAGTCGGCAGTGGCTGAGCGAGTGGACGGCGGCGCAGATTGCCGATTTGCTGACACGCTCGCTGACACCTCGAGCGGTTGAGACCAGTGCCCAGCGCTACAACTCCACCCGGCATCCAGCCTGGCTGCGCTGGGTAGAATTTATTGGCCTCAATGAGACGCTCTCCTCGCGGACGACGCTGCTGTCGGTCACTGGCAGACTCCGGCGTGCGCTTCGCGCAAGCAACTTGCCGCGAGAACAGGCGATCTCGCCGGTAGCGTTTCTTGGATGGGTGGCCGCCACTTTGCCCTATCTCGATAAGGGCACGCTGTTCCTCGCGGCCGCGAAACGCATGAACTATGTGCCCGGCAACGCAGTGTCGCGCCTGCTAAGCGCGGCGCTTCGCGACTTACACGAAGACGAAGTGATCCGGCTGATTGTTCCTCGCGGTGACGCGCAAGTTGCTGCGAGGTTGGCAGCTGATTCTCTCGCCGAAGTAAAGGCGTTCAACGCTGTCACGTTGAACGGGAGCACGCTCGATGATTGACGCCGTTCCGAACAAGGCATGTTGGACCGCCGACGCTGCAAAAGCGATGTTTCGAGTCGAAGCGCTCGAAGGCAATGAGGCGATCTTTCTTGCCACCCACTCACCAATTCGCGGCTTCACTGTCAGTGGTGGCCGTGCGGACGAGATCAGGACTTTCGACGAACGCGGTGTGCTGGCTGCGATTTCGCCCCCCCATGTCCATCACGCCTTTTGCGTAATCGAAGGGGAGCCCGGTTCGGGCAAGTCGCACCTGATCCGCTGGCTCTATGTCAATTGGCCAAGAAACGGGAAAGATACCCCGCTGCTCCTTCAGCGCTCGGACGGAAGCCTCGAGGGCGCGCTCGCCCAATTGCGTGAGAAACTTCCTAGCGAGTTCAGGGAGTTGTTCGATGGCTTAGGGAACAAGCAAAAAATCGCGGAAGCGGGGCGTGCTCGCACCTTTCACAACAATCTGCTGCAAGCGCTCAAGGGCGATCATTACGAGAAGCCTCCGGTGGATAATGACTGGTGCGAACGCTGGCAGCCCTCGCAACTGCTCAAACCGGATGCTGTCGAAGAGTTGTGGGATGCACCGCGGCGGATCCTTCGGCTGATTTCGGGCAAAGAAGGAGATCGAAATTCAGAATCTGCGCGGTTCAATGTATTCGATGTCTTTGATCTGCACGAATTGGTTAGCCGCGACGACGTCAAGGCGTCGAAGGCGCTGAACCTGCGTGCGGCTTTGATAGGGGAGTCGGTCGAGATTGAAGAGGCGCGGGAGGCGGGATGGGATACGGATCGAGTTGTACGTGAACTTGGGCCCAAAATTCCTCAGCACATCGCGTTTGCCGACGCTCTCAATCGTCGAAAGAATGACGCAATCCAGCATGTCGTTGGGGTCACCTCCGACAGTCTCAAGAAGCTATTCAGAGAAGTCCGGCGGGCGCTGCGGACCCGCGGTGCGCGCCTCGTGCTTCTGCTCGAGGACATTACCAGTTGGGAAGGGCTAGACGACAGCCTGATCGACGTCCTCACCACCAACTCCGACACGCGAAGCGATGACGAGGAGGAGCGTGACCAGTGCGACCTAGTGTCGGTTGTCGGGCTGACCCCCGATTACTACGACACCACTCTTCGGACCAACTATCAGGACCGGATTACCCATAAGATCAGCCTCGGCGAGGGTGAACACGGCATCCAAGACGTCGCCACGATGCGAGATCCCATCGATCGCCAGCGTTTCGTCAGTCGCTACCTCTCAGCGACCCGCGCCGGTCCACTGGCGCTCAACGCGTGGCGCGAAGAGCAAAGGAGCGGATCGGACTATCCGCCGCCCAACCCTTGCCTAGAATGTCCGATGGCAGAGGGCTGTCATGCAGCGTTTGGTCAAATAGACGGGATCGGATTTTTCCCATTTACAGCGCGCGCGCTCGACGGTTTCTTCGAGGCGCTGAATGAGCAGGATCAGCGGCGCACGTGGAAGACACCGCGCGGCGTGATCCAGTCCATACTCAGCCCCAGCTTGCGGCAGCCCGAATTGCTGGACGAGGGCGCTTATCCAGGTCCGAACATCGAGGTGAAAGCATTTGACTCGCGCACCCGCTACGCGCCACTTCCACTTGAGCGATTGCTTCAGGCACATAGTGCGGACCAAACGGAACGCGATCGCCTGAGGCGGACCATTACCTTTTGGGGCGCCTCCGGCGAAATGCAAACGACGATCGAACGCAATGGTCAGATCGCGTTCCACGGAGTGCCTCGCGCCGTATTCGAGGCGTTTCGCTTGCCTTGGCTGGGAGGAGAGCCTGGCGATGCGATCGCCATTCCAGCCGCCGCACCATTCGAAGTTCCAGAACTGCAGACGCCGTCACCGACATCAGGGCGCGAGAATGGCGCTCCGCGCGAACAGTTCATAAGTCCGCCTGCGCCAACGGTTCCGAAACCCCTGCTGACGCCAACGCCTCCTGCCTCGACCAGGCAGTCGCCGACGCAAAAGCCGCCGCATCGGTCCAAGCTTCGGCTCGATCCAACGAATATTACCAAATGGCGCAAAGACGGCGGCAAGCTCCAAAACCCCAATGAGTGGAATGAGGCTCTTTATTTGATCGCCGGCCAGATTGATCCACGCACGCTTGGCTATGACGGATGGATTTGGAACCGCTTAATCCAGCCTTCGACGCTTAAGATCGAGGGCACCGCAACCGCGCGTAAGGATCTGCTGATTTTGCCGGCGGTCACCTGGCTTCAGGAGGGTCTTGAGGCCTTTGCGGAGATGGAGGCCAATCCGGCAGCGCTCCCGGACATTGTCGAATATCGCCAGAGCCGGCTTGCCCGACTGCTCCGACACCTTAAACGCGAAATCTCAAACTATATCGATCGAACGCTCGGCGAGACCGAGCAGGGATCGAGATGGAATCCCGCAGTTGCGGCGGCCCAGATCCTCCTTGTCCGCGCATGGTTGCGCGGCGCGGTGTTACCGACCGCGGCGCCGGTCGAACAATGGTTGGTGCTACTTCGGGATGAAGGCCCAGCTGAAAGCGCGCCCGCCGCACGCACGGCAAAGTGGGGAAGTCTCCTCACTGGGACAAATCAGCAGCATGCCGCTCTGCGCACTTTGCTGCGTGAGAGTCTGAGCCTGCCCCAGGGCCAATCGAAGGACTTCGGCCTGGCGTCTGGAGTCGGGGTCGCGGCGATCTTGACCTTGATCAGGACAATGGAATTCAGCGATGTGCCAGCGGAGATCCTGGCGCAGACCGAAGCCCGCAAGATCATCGAAACGGCAGCCGAGCAACTGGTCAAGGCGCGCGATGTGGTGCCGGTAATGATGAGCGAGGAACAGCGACGTCTCACCGAACGCTCCACGCGATTGCTCGGTCTTCTAAGGGGCCAATCGCTGCGCGCTCATGGTGAGCGGCTCGAAACCGCACTGGGGGCGGGAAGCAAGGCGCTACCCGGCATTGCCGCCGACAAGGTACGCGAGTGGAAGAACGCCTATACGGCAGTGATCTCGTCGCTTGTCGAGAACGCCAATGCGCTTCAGACGACGCTACGGAATTTTGCCAGTATGCGGGATGAGGAAGACCCGTTCAGCGAGCCAGGCGATGAGGAAGAAGATTCCCCGGGAGCAATGCTTGCGGCGCTGGTCAGCGCACCGGCGGCGCTACTCGAGAGCGTTCTGGCCGCGTTTACCGCCGGTGAGACGGCCGTCTCGCTTCTCGGCGACCACGCGGCCGCGACAGTGGCGGAATCGGGTCCGATCGCCGGGCTGGAGACCATTCAAGCGCAAGGTACTGCCTTGATTGCGGGTGCCAAGGAAATCATAGACCTGCTTAGCGCATCGAGGGCGGGATGAGCGCGACAACGGATCCATTACTGCGCCTGGAAGCCGCGCTGCCGCACCTTAAGGGTGCGGTAAACCAGCAGCACCTTGGGAAGGCGTTGAGCGCGGCGGTCACTGCCTGCGCCGACGTGCCGCAACGGCTCGATCGGCTTAAATCTCTGGCCGATACATATGCTCTGCTACCCGACTACCTTGGACTGCGCGGCGCCGATATCAAAGACGCAACCGAGACGATTCTTGATCTTGGTGAGCGGATGGAAAGCGCCACACAGCCCGAGGATCTCGACGCGATCGTACGCGACATTAAACGGCTTGATGCTTCCCTAAACACGCTCCATCGCTCGGCACAGATGCTGACCGACGCATATGCGCGGGATCACGTCGCGCCTCTCGGCGCGCTCGAAAGGCTACTTCGGCGACTCGGCCGCGACCAGGACGCGAACAGTATCGGTCAGTTGCGCACGATAGCATCCAGTCTGCCAACCGCGGGTCGGGCTTTACCCGAGAAGTTGAAGGCGCTTCAAGATGCGCGTCTGGCGCTGACGAGCGACCTCACCCGTCTCGCGAGCGACCCCGAGGTTGACGCCTTCCTTACAGGCTTTGCTACGAAGGGTAACGTCAAGCTGTCGCTTGTCACGAGGAAGGTGCTCGACTGGCTGGGGGATAAGTCGGCGCTCGATCAGTTCATCGTCCAGCCTCTCGATTAGGCATCCGGCGCCGTCATAAAGCGTGTCAGTAGACGCCGACTGACCGAACTCGCCAGCAGCGACTCGGTCATTAGGTCGCTTTCGAGGTGCAGACAGGCGCGGCATCCGTCGACGCATTGACGTGAGGCCAGCCGATAGACCTGGTCCGCCAGGCGCATTTGGGGGCTGAGACTGTCATCGAGATTGGCCGACTCCAAGCCGCGATAGGCCTCGAGCAGTCGGCCCAACTCGCCGGTGCCAGCTTCGTAAGCGCTGTTCTCAGGCCACGGCCTCGGCGGCCGTCCTGCCGAATGCCCACGGCAGCAGTTCGTCGATCCGGCTC